>CANQJQ010000068.1 GCA_947624265.1 Candidatus Gastranaerophilales bacterium | reverse complement strand
TATATTTTTTATTGAATCGGAAAATTCTTTTACGAGCATTTCTTCAACCATAGCACGTATTTTTAAATCTTCTTCTATAAATTTATTATCCGTAATTATAGAATCAAGAAGTGCATCTTTTGTTTTATTCGCATTTTTTGAGGCTGCAAATTGAAGCCACTTTAATTCTGGTTTTATATTCTTTAATTCTTTTACAAACTTGAATTGTTTTAAGTTAAACATTTTATACGTACTTCTCCATTCTTGAACGTAATATCTTGTACGGTTTTTACTTTATTTCCTTTTATATATGATAAAACATTTTCGACTGTTTGTACAGTGTTCAACTTCTCTATTACCGTGTATAATACCAAATCATGTAAAACTATATTGTTTTTTAATTTTGGTATTTCAGAGTCCAGAATATTTTCTACCATATTATGAAAATTATCAGTATTATTAATCGGATTAGACATAACATAAGAAAAAGGAATATCCTTTTTATCGGCATTTATCCACTCTAATGTTACTTTCTTTTCATGTTCGTACATTTTTTTTACCTTTTTCATGCCTTTACGTTATTTTAAAAAGTTAAAAAAAAATCATATTTACCATAGAACATGAAACTGTTACATTCGTTAACAAATAATTATGTAACAAATTATAACAATATTCTTAAATATAAGAAAAATAATTAAAGTTTTAAGTTTTTAAGTCGTAATAAAAAATATCGGATTATGTAAAAGAATGTGCTGTGCACGGGAAAAGGTGAAATATGACGGATTTTTCAATTAATAGAACTACAACGGCTTCGGGAGTTAATTCTTCAAGTTCAAAAGAAAGTGAATTCAGTAAACTAAAAAAAGAATACGATGCATTTGTACGTAAAATCGGTAAGTCCGATTTTGCGAATTCACCTACAACAATACAAAAAAGAAGAGAACTTCTTGACGAATTAAAAGCACTTGCAGAAACGGAAGCTCTGTCAGATGAATTAGAATGGATTGAAAAAGAAGAACAATCATTGAAAACGGCAGATGAAGCTCTTGGGGCAGATTTGCCATATTCTGCTCCGTATTATAAGCCGTTGGCTAAGACTGAAGACAATATTCCTATGGATATTGAAAGTGTATTAGAAAATTGCAAGGATACAAACGGTAAATATGATAAAGGTGCTGTTAGAATTGTTATGGCATTTAAGGATGCAACTCAAAAGGACGAGTATTTTATTCCTTATATAGTTAAAAAATGCAGGGAATTAGACGGATCTATTCCTGATAAAACAGTTGAAGCAATTGAAGCTTTGGCTGCTGCCGGAGTAAAAGCTCCTTTCCTTTCTCGTACAATTGACTCATTCCTGTCAGCCGATGATTCTGAAGAACCTATAAATGTAAATCTGTTCGAAAAAATGCTTACAGTTAAATCTCTCGGTTTTGATGATAAAACCGCACTTAAATTATCCAGGCTCTTAAATTCAGGATATAGTGATGATGCTGCTGTTCTTAAGTCTGTTAAAAAATTATTATCTGCCGATTTGCCTGATAATGTGGTTTTTGATATTTTGAAAGCTTTAACAGTTAAAGATAAGGAAAATGGTGAAAAAAGTATTAACCCAGAAGCTGTTAATGCTGTTGTCCAGGTTAAAAATATTTTAAGAGAAACACAAGCTAATGAAAAAAGAGAAAGATTAAGTAAAATTTATCAAAACAATATGCCTGTTCAGTTATCTCTCGACGGAGAAACAGCTATTTTAATGGATAAAAAAGGAACTTTCCAAACGGTTAGCCTTAAGCAATATGATACTGTTCAAGAGGCTAAGCAGGCTTATGATAATTTAATTAATCAAACCGAAAATAATATGCTTTTGGAATTTATCAGAAAATATAAAAATACAGACGGAAGTATTGATAATAAATATTTGAGGATTATATACGCTTTAAGAAGATACGACATTACTCATGAAGGTTTATTTGATTTAACTGATTTGTGTATTGATAAAGCGGGGAATATGGATAAAAATTCCTTGGGTGCAATAAGTTTATTGAAATCAAAAGGTGCTCTTAGTAAAGATATTTCCGAAATTCTTTCATCTATTGAAAGGGATTATAATGGTGTATATAATCCTGAAGAACTTGAGACAGCTTGTGATCTATCATCTGCCGTTTTGGGACAGCCATATTTGACCAAGTTATTGCCGGATGCTAAAAAGAATAATGTTGCGAAGAATTTTATAATGGCCGCATCTCCTTATTTTGATAAAAAATCAAATCTGGTTAAATTAATTAATCTTGTTAAGCCGGACGGACAAAGTATTGATGACGTTTCTTTGGAAATAGCAGATGATATTTTATTTAGTGAGAATAATGATAAAACAGAGTCTGAGTTCATTAAATATATTGCAGAACTGCTGAAATTATCAAGAGGAAGTGAAAAAACCGCCAGCGAAGCTGCCGAACAAATTTGCTGCTCGATTGATGTATTTAGTCCCGACGAAGTTTTGAGTCTTGTTAAAGCTTGTTTGGATTCAAAAGGAAATGTTGACAAAAAACTTGCAGATGCTGTTTATAAGTTATACCATGAAGGTTTTGGCAGTAATGTAATTATTGAAAAAATTAATGCTTGTAAAAATGGTGATTCAATTGACTACGATAAACTTAATAATATGATTTAAATCCTATAATTTGTCAGCTCAAAACCCAATGTTTGAAGTTCTTCTTTAAATTTTGGGTTTTGTGTTATCTCAAATTCTTTATAATTATTTTCTTTATTTTTGTCTAAAGTCGGATGAAATATTACTTCTGTTATGGAGTTTTCTTTTTTTATTTTTTTTAATCCTTTAATGATAGTATTTTCATCCATCATGGAAGTATATAATATTCCTATAAAGTAATCATTTGTTTTGAATTCATTTGTTTTATTTATTTTTGTATATGATGATAACAGTATATTTTTTATTATATTAATTGGGAATTTTTGGTTTATGGATTTATTTAAAACTATGTATGGAAGTTCCTTTTGTGTTCTTACATAATCTATATGGTATTCCTTAGCAAGTTTTGTTGTAAGTTTAAATATCGGAGGTATTGCATGTGTATGAACATGCGAATCAATGTGTGTTATTTTGCAATGTGTTAGTGCTTTTTCTATTTGTGCTCGGAATTCTTTTTCTATTTGTGCTAATAAATTTGTGTTTGTTGCATTTGCAATCAAATAAAGATAATTTTTATTAAATAATCCTTCTTTATTGCACAATAATTTTGGATATGTAAGGCTTTGACCTTCCATAATATTAAAATGAAATCCGATATCTAAATTAGGACAATTGGGAATTATATTATTTATTGCATCATCAAATCCTTCCATATTGGTTATTAAACTTGCTGATGAAATTATCCCTGAATTATGACCTTTTTCAATTGCAGTGTTATTGTCTTTAGAATATCCAAAATCATCTGCGTTTATTATTAACTTTTTCATTTGCATATTGCTTAATTATATTTTATTATTTTAATATTAAGTTTATCATAAAAGGTTTTATAATATGAATACTCCGATATTGGCAATTATTATTCCGTGTTTTAATGAAGAAGATTGTATAAATTCCACTTCTTTAAAACTTATTGAGGTTTTAAATTGTCTTGAAGCTGATAATGAAATTTCTAAAGACAGTTTCTTATTTTATGTTAACGACGGCAGTAATGATAAAACATGGGATTTAATAGAAAAACTTAATATAGAATATAACGGAAAAATTAAAGGGATAAAGTTTAGCAGAAATTTTGGAAATCAAAAAGCAATATTAGCAGGTTTATTAGAAGCTTCTAAATATAATGTTGATTGTTTTATTACAATTGATGCTGATTTACAACAAGATGAAAATAAAATAAAAGAATTTGTACAAAAGTATAAAAACGGAGCTAAAATTGTTGCAGGTATCAGAAATAACAGAAAAACAGACGGTTTATTTAAAAAAATTACCGCACTTTCTTTTTATAAATTAATGAATCTTATGGGTGTGAATATTAAGATTAATCATTCTGATTTCAGGCTTGTCAGCAGAGAAGTCGTTGAAACTTTAAAAAATTTTAAAGAGACCAATTTGTTTTTGCGTGCAATGTTTAATGAGTTGGGCTATAAAAATGATTATGTTTATTTTGATGTAAAGCCGAGAAAATACGGGAAAACAAAATTTTCATCCTGCTCTTTATTTTCTCTTGCTATAAGCGGAATTACATCTTTTAGTCTTGTTCCTCTAAGATTGGTTACTATTATTGGTTTTGTAATTGCTATGGTAAGCTTTTTACTTGGCATGACTGCTATTATCGATTATTGTGTTTTTCATAATACGGTTTCGGGATGGGCAACTATTGTTGTTGCCATTGGTTTTATCTGCGGTATTCAAATCCTTTGCTTGGGAATTATCGCAGAATATATAGGACAGCTCTTTCAGGAGGTAAAATCTCGACCGCGGTATATTATTGAAAAAGAAATCATATAAATTTATCTTTTAAATCATCTTCTATCCATACATAAGTTCTCGGTAAAGTTGATGCAAACGGATTATTTAAATCCTTGTAATTAACGGGATTTGTTGTATATGTATTTATTTTATTTATCTTGTCTTTTATTTCTTTTATATATGTTTTAATATTCATATTTCTTCCAACTTTTTTCATATTATGATTGTTTCTTTTTAGTTTTATAACCTCCGATATAATAATTTTTTTGTGAAAATATTATACTTGTGTATAATAAAATTATGTCTATGAAAATTTTAATAACAGATGATACTAAATCTTGGTTAGTTTTTCATAAAAAATTAATAGAAGAACTTTATGGTGATTTATTTGAAATTACGATGGCTTCTAATGCTTTAGAGGCTGTTAATATTATAAGGCATAATATAGAAAAGCCTTTTGATGTTATTTTAACGGATTTGCAAATGGAATCTGACTTTGAACCGCTTCTTGCCGGTGAATGGCTTATAAGTCAAATAAAAAATATAAAAGAATATTCTAAGACTCATATTGTTATTATTTCTGCTATGTATAATATTGAACATATTGCTCAACAGTATGGTGTTGAATATATTCCGAAAAACCTGCTTGTACATAATAAATTGATTTTTAAATTTATGTTTGAAAAAATTATGCCCTATTTGAATAAAATTTAAAAAAGATTTTGTTTATGTTACTATTAAATTGATTATGATTAATTTAGACATGTCGAAATATTCAATAGTAGTGCTTGATGAAGTGCCTTCAACAAATGCATATGCGCTTGAACATATGCCGTTTTTGGATAACGGTGCCGTGATTTATACTAATCATCAAACAAAGGGACGCGGAAGGTTTAACAGGGTTTGGATATCGGATAGAACTGATAATATTTATATGTCGCTTGTATTAAAACCTGATAATATCGAAAATTACCCTTATTCTAACCTGACTCAGTATTTATCGGTTTGTGTCTGCAAAGTGCTTGAAAAAGAATTTAATCTTAAAACTCAAATTAAATGGCCTAATGATATTCTTGTAAATAATGCAAAAATATCGGGTATTTTAGCCGAAACTAAAATGAAAGATAATAAAATTGAAGGTATTGTTCTTGGGTTGGGACTTAATGTTAATATGGAATTTGATACTCTTAACGCTATTGACCAAAAGGCTGTTTCTATAAAAGTATTAACGGGTAATGTGGGTAACTGCGAAACTATTCTGCTCAAGTTATTGGATACTTTCTTTGAAAATTATGATAATTTTGTTAAAAAGGGTTTCGGATTTTTTAATGAAGATTATATTAAAAGGTGCTTTTTCTTAGGTCAAAATATTTTGATTAGTGAAAATGGTGAAAAAAAACAGTATTTTGCAAAAGCAATAGATAATGATGGTTTATTGCTTGCAATTAATGAAAAAAATGAAGAATGTAAAATTATAACGGGAGATATTTTATGTTAAATGAAGGTTTAACACTTATGGCAACAGGCATGGGAACGGTATTTTCATTCCTTGTGATTTTATGGGTTGCAGTTAGCATTATGGGGAAAGTTGTTTGCTGGTTAAATAAATTATTCCCTGCAGAAGTTGAAACTGCACCTGCCCCCGTAAAATCGGCAGCCGGTGATGTTGAATTGGCAATCGCTATTGCGGCGGCTAAATTAAGAAAATAATAAGTTAACAGAGATATAAAGAGGGAAAGAAAATGTCAAAAAAACAAATTAAAGTTATGGATACATCCTTCCGCGACGGGTTCCAATCCGTATACGGAGCAAGAGTATTCACAAAGGACTTTTTACCTGCATTGGAAGCAGCAGTTGCGGCAGGATTAAAACATTTTGAAGTCGGCGGCGGTGCAAGATTTCAATCGCCTATTTTCTACTGCAATGAAAATGCATTTGATATGATGGATACAATAAGAAAAACGGTCGGACCCGATATCAATCTGCAAACCTTGGCAAGAGGTGTTAATGTTGTAGGGCTTGACTCTCAGCCTCGTGATATTATTAATCTTCACGCTAAAATGTTTAAAAAACATGGTATGACAACAATTAGGAACTTTGATGCGTTAAATGATGTTCACAATTTAATCTATTCAGGTCAATGTATCGTTGATAACGGTCTTAACCATGAAGTTACAATTACGATGATGGAATTACCTATAGGCTGTAAGGGTGCTCATGATGTTGCATTCTATGAAAGAGTTCTGCGTTCTATTTTAGATGCCGGTATTCCTTTTACATCTTTGGCATTTAAAGATGCATCAGGTACTTCTGCACCTCAAAAAGTTTATGAAACAGTTAAAAGAACAAGAGAAATCTTAGGTCCTGATGCTCATATCAGATTCCATTCACATGAAACTGCAGGTACGGGACTTTTAGCATATAGAGCTGCATTAGATGGCGGTGCTGACGGTATTGACCTTTCTATGAAACCGGTATCCGGCGGTACTGCGCAGCCTGATATAGTTTCTATGTGGCATGCTTTGAAAGGCACTGAATATGACCTGGGTATTGATATTGAAAAAATATTGGAAACCGAAGAAATCTTTAAAGAATGTATGAAAGACTACTTCTTGCCTCCTGAGGCATTAGCCGTAAATCCTGTAATTATCTCTTCACCACTCCCCGGTGGAGCTTTAACAGCTAATACTCAAATGATGAGAGATAACGGAACAATGGACAGATTCCCCGAAGTTGTAGCTGCTATGAAAGAAGTGGTTGAAAAGGGCGGATTTGCTACATCAGTTACTCCCGTTTCTCAGTTCTATTTCCAGCAAGCTTATACGAATGTTATGTTTGGACCTTGGAAGAAAATGACTGAAGGTTACGGCAAAATGGTTCTCGGTTACTTTGGTAAAACTCCTTGTACTCCCGACCCTGAAGTAGTTAAAGAAGCGTCGGAACAATTGGGATTGCAACCTACTACCGAAACAGTTCTTGATTTAAATGATAAAGACCCTAATAAGGGTATAGAACCCGCTAAAAAAATGCTTGCAGATGCAGGATTGGAACAGACAGAAGAAAATATATTTATTGCTGCAGCTTGTAAAGAAAAAGGTATTGCATTCCTGCAAGGTCATGGAACAATCGGTGTCAGAAAAAATGAACCCGCTAAAGCTCAAGCTGCTGCTGTTACTTGCTCGAATACGGAAGGCTGTACTGTTAAAGTTAACGGTAAAAAATTTGCAGTTCAACTTAAAAACGGTATAGCAATTGTTAACGGTAAAGAATATACGGTTGATATTGCTGATGGTATTGAGGAAACTGCTCATACTTCAGGTAATGCCGAAGGTACGGAAGTCAAAGCTCCGATGCCGGGTGCAGTACTAAGAGTATTAAAAAATGTCGGCGACAGTGTTCAAGAAAACGAGGAAATTCTTGTTATAGAAGCTATGAAAATGGAAACGCCGATTAAATCGCCTGTATCGGGTACTGTTAATTCTTTATCCGTTGGACAGGGAGATAAAGTTCAATCAGGTCAAGTTATGGCTACTGTAGGCTAGGAGGAATACAATGCAATTAGTTGACGGTTTAACTCAATTATGGTACTCGACCGGTATCTATAACTTTATAAAAACAGCACATTTAAGTGTTGACGGAACTTGTGTGGAACAATTTTTAACACATTTTGGTCAACCGATAATGATTGTTATTTGTTGTTTCTTGCTTTGGCTTGGAATTAAAAAGAAATTTGAACCTTTGTTATTGGTTCCGATTGCTTTTGGCGGTTTGTTATCAAATATCCCCATGCCATTAGGTGAAGAAATAGCGGGTCCTAACGGATTTTTGGGCATAATATTTGCAGCAGGTATTGATAAAGGATTATTCCCTTTAATAATATTTATGGGAGTCGGGGCTATGACTGATTTCGGACCTTTAATAGCAAACCCGAAAACCTTATTACTTGGAGGTGCCGCTCAGTTTGGTATATTCGGTGCTCTGCTGCTGGCTATTGTCTTGGGATTTGATCTTCAAGCAGCAGGTTCTATCGGTATTATCGGCGGTGCTGA
Organism: Candidatus Gastranaerophilales bacterium; assembly: GCA_947624265.1. Lineage (GTDB taxonomy): Bacteria > Cyanobacteriota > Vampirovibrionia > Gastranaerophilales > Gastranaerophilaceae > Avigastranaerophilus. Next base: position 1,320 of record CANQJQ010000068.1, on the reverse strand, counting down.
CGGCCCTACTTCGATTTATGTTACAAGTAAATTATCGCCTGATTTATTAGGCTCAATTGCTGTTGCCGCATATTCTTATATGGCATTAGTACCTGTTATTCAACCTCCGATTATGAGATTATTAACAACTAAAGAAGAGCGTAAAATTCAAATGAAACAGCTCCGTGCAGTTTCAAAACGTGAAAAAATCGTTTTCCCGCTTGTTGTTTTAGTGCTTTGTTTGATATTCCTGCCTTCGGCTTGCCCGTTAGTAGGTGCTTTAACATTCGGTAATTTATGTAAAGAATGCGGTGTTACGGATAGACTCTCTGATACTATGCAGAATGCCTTAATTAATATTGTTACAATATTCTTGGGTTTGACTGTTGGTTCAAAACTTCAGGCAGACCACTTTTTAACTGTTGAAACATTGAAAATATTATTATTAGGTATTATTGCATTCTCATTGGCTACGGCAGCAGGTGTAATAATGGCTAAAATAATGAACTTATTCTTAAAAGAAAAAATCAATCCGTTAATTGGTTCTGCAGGTGTTTCCGCTGTTCCTATGGCGGCAAGGGTTTCACAAAATGTCGGCGCAGAGGAAAATCCTCAAAACTTCCTTTTGATGCATGCAATGGGACCAAACGTTGCAGGTGTTATCGGTAGTGCGGTTGCTGCAGGTGTATTATTAGCATTAATTGCACACTAATATTATTTAATTATTAAAAAAAAGAACTCTCTTTAGAGAGTTCTTTTTTATTAACCGGTATATGTTATATCAAGAATTGCCCTAATATATGGACTGTTTAAATCATATGATCTATATGCAACCTCATTTGATGTATTGCCTTCAAGAGTAATTAATTTACCGTTTTCGATTCCTACGACGAATCCTATATGGTCTGCTCCGCCGCCGCTTGCACCTGACCAATTAAATAATATTAAATCTCCGGGTTTTGCACTGTTTACATCAATTCTTGCACCCGGAGGCGCGCTGTTTAATACGGCACCGCAACCCCATTTTGGAGCATCATAGCTTCCGTTTGCTGTTTTGTACCATTCCGGTATGCTATCGTATTCACCTGAATTTCTTAACACATATTCTACGAAGGCTGCACACCAAGGTGTAGAACTTGAGTCATATCCACCGTATTGCTGTACAAATTTATCTGCAAGGTTGTTTGCTTCACTATTGCCTAAAAATTGCTTAGCAAATTCCAATATACTTTCACCTATATCAATAGGACTATAATCTCTTTCGTTTTCTCTTTCTTGGGCTTTTTGTAATGCATTATTTACTTTTGTAACCTGTTCTGACGCGGCTGTAACTTCATTTTG
>CANQJQ010000067.1 GCA_947624265.1 Candidatus Gastranaerophilales bacterium | reverse complement strand
TTTATTTTATTGTTATTAGGGTCTCCCAATAATTTTAACAATAAATCAATCATTCTCCCTAATCTCCGATAATGTGTATTTATTTGAATTTTAACATATAAATTATTTTTTTAAATATTGATTAATTTTATATTAATTTTTTATTGTAAATTTTTTGTAACAATTAATTTAATTTAGTCAATAATAAAACTTGATTGTTTTATTTAAAGTATAAAAAGTAAGTTGGAAAGGTATAAAAATGAGTGTTTCTTCTGTAAATGGTTATTCATCCGTACAACAACAAGAACAAGTGAGAGATGTTGATTATCAAAAAGCTTTAGAAATTACCTCAAGAATGAATGATGAATTTGTTTCTAAAGATGATATAAAAACTCCGGGGCAGGTTGTGGCTTCAGTCGGTTTTGCAAGTGCTAAAACATTTTTTAACGGAGCTGTTGCATATTCTGCTGTAGATAAAATTTTTAAAGGTGGAGTTTCTAATGTTATAAATTCTGCAGGAAAAAAAGGTTTAAATTTTATTAACAATGCAGTTACAAATTTAGAAAAAGGTGCATCTTCAAAAGTAAAAGATTTTGCAATTAAATGTTTAAAACAAGTTAAAACAAAAGTTCCAAAAATAGCTGCTAGAGTTAAATTACCGGTTTTGGCAGGAATATTAGCTATCGGTGCTATGGTTCCATCTATATGCTCCAGAGATAACAATGATGACGGAATTAAAGATATTGCTCAAAAATCTCAAAGTGCTTATGATAACTTTGAAAAAAAATCTCAGAATTTAATATCCGGAGCAAGTGATTTTGCTTCATTGATGCAAATTTTATCATAATTATTGTTTGATATAAAAAAGACTGCTTTATAGGCAGTCTTTTTTTTTGTATATTTTTGTAAATTTTAAAAGAAAAATTTTGCAATTATAGCAAAAAATAATATTGATTGATTTAATTATGATAGAATAATTGAAGGAAAGGTAAGTATAAAACATGAACGTTTCAGCAATTAATTGTACACCAATTAAACCTCAAGCATCATTTGGCAGTTCTAGAGAAGATAATTATAAACAAGCTTTGGAACTTGCTTCTAGAATGAGTGATGAATATGTTGCTGCCGATGATATTAAAACTCCGGGACAAATTCTTGCATCGGTCGGTTTTGCAGGTTTTAAAACATTTTTAAAAGGTGCATTTACTTTTGCAGGTATTGATACTTTATTTAAAGGCGGAGCTACCAGTTTTGTAAAAAGTTCTGCAAAAAAAGGTTTAAATTTAGTTAATAATGCAGTTGCAAATTTAGAAAAAGCAGGTGCAACTTCAAGAGTAAAAGATTTTGCTCTTAAAGGTTTAAAAAATATTCAAAATAAGGCTCCTGAATTAGCAAGTAAATTCGGTAATAAATTACCATTCCTAGCCGGAATTGCATCGATGGCATTTTTAGTTCCTGCTATATGCACTCGTGATAACAACGATGACGGAATTAAAGATATTGCTCAAAAATCTCAAAGTGCTTATGATAACTTTGACAAGAAAACATCAGGTCTTATGAACGGTGTTTCTGAAGTTGCACAATTGGCAAGTATTTTATCATAATATAATTTTTATTTTAAAAAGGACTGCTTCTAAAAGCAGTCTTTTTTTTATATAATTATTTTATGGAAGACATAATTGTAAAATATGCTGATATTAATATTTATAAAGAGTTAATTTCAATCGGCTTTGATAAAAAATATTTGGAAAATGCCAAAAAAAAATATTCGGGAAAGGCTTATAAAGTATTTAATCTAAAACCTTATGAAGCGAATATTTTAAAACAACTATCTCTTTCTTTGGGTTTTGATTGTGCGGTAAACAGGGGAACAATTACTTGCAGCTGCGATTATACTGACGCTGTTATTTTTGCTTCAAATTATCAGTATTTGAAACTTTGCGAAAAGTTAAAGCAGCAGCCGTTCAGGTTAAAAAACTTGGCTTATGAATTAGAAAGTGTATTAAATAGTTCCTTACACCCTTTAATAACTAAAAATTTTGTGTTTGATTGGAAAATGCCGTATGTAATGGGTATTTTAAATGTTACTCCCGATTCATTTTCTGATGGCGGTAAATATCTAAATATTGATGATGCAGTAGACCATGCAATAAAATTGATACAAGATGGTGCAGATATAATAGATATCGGGGGTGAGTCTACACGCCCTGAAGCGAAATCTATAAGTGTTGATGAAGAAATATCAAGAATTATACCGGTTATAAAAAAGCTTCGCGAAAATGGAATATTAACTCCGATAAGTGTAGATACTAGAAATTATGAGACGGCAAAGGCTGCAGTTGAAGCGGGTGTTGATATTATTAATGATGTATCGGGATTTGATTATGATGAAAACCTTTTAAATTATGTATGTAAAAATAATATTCCTTGTGTTGTTATGCATTCTGATTCTGTTCCCGCCAATATGAATGACTTTACTTGTGCTGATATAGTTGAAGAAGTCTATAAAAGTTTACATAACAAAATAGAAAAAATGTATAAACTTGGTTTAGCAAAAGAAAATATAATTGCGGACACAGGTATTGGGTTTGGAAAATCAAGAGAAACTTGCTTTGAGATTTTAAAAAGGCACGAGGAGTTTTTAACTTTGGGGGTTCCCATGCTTCTTGGAATTTCGCGTAAATCTTTTATAAGAGATAAATTCAATTTATCTTGTATTGATGCGGATATTCCTACCGCCATATATTCAACTATTGTTAAAGGTGTTAATATACACAGAGTGCACAATGTTAAATTGGCTAAGGACTATTTAACATATTCGGGAGCGCTTAATTCTTAATTTTTTATTTAAAATTTCATTAAAACTGTCTATCGGTTTAAAATAAAAACCACAATTTTCAGACATTACTCCGTTCATTTTTAGAATTACTTCAGATGGGTATCTTCTGCAAATTCCGGGACGGAATTTGTGAATTGTGCAGATGTGTTTTTCTTTATCAAATTTATTGCATTTAAAAACAAGCCCGTTACTGTCTTTATCTACAATTTCTAAAAATGTGTAAAACGGGTGCAATTTTTTTAAAAATGAAAATTCCTTCTCATCTTTTATTACACCGTTTTTGTGATTTACATATATTTTACAGCAGCAGTCTCCGCACCTTTTACAAGCACCGTATCTGTAATATTGTCGTCTTAAAATGTATTTATAAATAAATTTTTTGATAAACATAAAAACATTATATCAGTTATAATATTGTTATGGAAATAAAAGAGCAGTTAAGATTAATACCCGAATCGAGCGGTTCATATCAATTTTTTGATAAGGACAATACCATAATTTATGTAGGTAAAGCAAAGAACCTGAAAAGACGTGTTTCAAGTTATTTTAATAAAAAGCACGACTCTGTTAAGCTTGCGGTTATGGTGCCTCAAATTGTTCGTATTGAATTCATTATTACAAATTCTGAAGTTGAAGCTTTAATATTAGAATCTCATCTTATAAAGAAATATAAACCAAAATATAATGTGCTCTTAAAAGATGATAAAAAATTTCCTTATTTCTTGATTACAAAAGAGGATTACCCCAGAATTTTGGTAACAAGAAAACGCAATAAAAATATGCTTGAGGGTAAATATTTTGGTCCATACACCAATGCAAAATCTATGTATACTACTTTAGATTTGTTAAAAAAGCTTTTTCCTCTAAAACAATGTAAAACCCCAAAGTTCAAAGATAGACCCTGTATTTATTATCAAATAGGAAGATGCCTTGCTCCATGCCAAAAGCTTGTCAGCCCGACAGAATATAAAAAACTTATCAAGAATGTCGAACTGTTCTTATCAGGCAAGCAAATGCAGTTAGTTGAAGAATTAAAATCATTAATGGAAAAATATTCAGCCTCTCAGGAATACGAAAAAGCCGCAAGATACAGAGACAGTTACTATGATGTTTTAAAAACAATCGAAAAACAAAAAGTTGTTTATGAGAGCACAAAAGTTAATCAAGATATTATTTCGGTTAGTACAAATGATTATCTCGGGGGAATTTCCCTTCTTCAAATAAGAGACGGCAGACTTACAAATAAAAAAGATTTTGAAATATCAAAAAATGATTTTGACAGCGAGGCGGAGATAATAACGTATTTTATAAAAGAGTATTATCTTATGGCATCAACAGAGGAAATCCCTAAAGAAATATTATTTTCATCTGATATTGATGAAGAAGATAAGAGTGTTTTTGAAGAATGGCTTTCAAGTAAAAAGGGAGAAAAGGTTAAAATTCAGCCTAAATTCAGCAAAAAAAATGAAGATATTTTAGAGCTTGCAAATAAAAATTCCAATTATCATCTTGAGGAGATAAAAGTTAAATCCCTGCAGGATATACAAAATAACTATAATGAAACAGGTTCTTATATACAAGAAAAACTCGGGCTGAAAAAATTCCCTCATATTGTTGAATGTTTTGACATCTCGCATATTCAGGGAACTAATACTGTTGCTTCCATGGTCAGTTTCTATAACGGAATGCCAAAAAAGAGCGAGTATAAAAGATATAAAATTAAAACCGTTGAAGAAGGCAAACCTGACGATTTTAAATCAATGCGCGAAGTTGTAACAAGACGGTACTCAAGACTTTTAAAAGAAAATAAACCCTTCCCCGATTTGATTATAATAGATGGGGGTAAAGGTCAATTATCAAGTGCGGTTGAAATTTTAAACGAGCTTGGAGTAAAAAATCAGGATATTATTTCTCTTGCAAAAAGAATTGAAGAAGTGTTTCTGCCTCATAAATCACAATCGGTAATTTTCCCTGTTAACTCACAGGCATTATACTTTTTTCAACGTATAAGAGATGAGGCACACCGTTTTGCCATAACTTATCACAGACATTTAAGAGAAAAATCAGCTACACATTCTGAGCTTGATGAAATTAAAGGACTCTATCAAAAAAACAAAAAACTTCTTATTGAAAAATATTCTTCAATAAATAAAATTTCTAAGTTAACAAAAGAAGAATTGATGTTATTATTATCTAAGAAGCAAGCACAAATTGTTTACGATTATTTTAATACAGGAAATATAAGAAATGAATAATACACTTGAAAAACCGCAGCAAATTACTTTTGATATTACGGACAGATGTCAAATGCAATGTGTTACATGCTCTAAATGGAAAACGGTATCAGCAGATGTAATGCAAAAAGAACTTACAACAGAGGAGTGGAAAAAAGTTTTATCTGATTTAAGAAATTGGCTTGGGGAAGGATTTTGGTTTTGTTTTTCAGGTGGTGAACCATTTTTAAGACAAGACATTTTTGAACTGGCTGATTATGCTCATTCTTTAGGCATTAAAGTAGCATCTATGACTAATGCTTTTAGTATTCAACATTTGTACGAAAGAATTGTAAACTCGCCTATTGAATCCTTAAATTTCTCATTAATTGCAATAAATAACCCCATTATCCATGATGAATCAAGAGGGCGTGAAGGTTCTTATGAAAAAATTATTGATGCAATTATGGAGATTAAGAAATTAAAAGAAGAAAAACATTCAAATATCGGAATAAATATAGCAACAATTATGTTCCCCGAGAATTTGGAAGAAGTTATTCCCTTGGTTGAATTTGTTACTCTTAACAGATTAAACGGAATTATGTTCCAATTGTTGGATGATAAAGAATCTTTCCAAGCTTATTGTGTAAGAGAAAGCTCAAAGACTTCGGTTTATACTATGCCTAAAGAGCTTAGAATGAAATATAAAAATATGTCAAAACGTGCTATTGAGATAATTGACAGATTAATTGAAATGAAACGCGCAGGGCATTCTATTTATAATTCTTATGAACAGTTAGAGGCGATGAAGATATTCTTTAACAATCCTGATGATATCTTACACGATATTAAATGTGATGTTGGTTCTACTAACTTTGCCATTGACCCATATGGAGAGGTAAGATTATGCTTTAATATGGATTCTGTCGGTAATATTAAAGATACTCTGCCTGAGGTTTTATGGGAAAATGCCGAATCTCAAAAATGCAGAAACCTTACTAAATCTTGTAAAATGTATTGCAGAATGCTAAATTGTAATTTTAAACACAATTTTGCAAACTTTAATAAGAGTTTTTCGGTTAAATGTATTAATAAATTAAAAAAAATTCTTACAGGTAAATTATAATGGCAAATATTTCAACTTCATTATTGGTAATTTCAATTTTTAAAAATGTAATTAATGATGAAGTAGTATCTTCATTTATTAATTTTGTTTCTCAATTGGAAAATAATAAAAATTTTGACGAATTAATTAAATTATATACGGATTTTACGTCTTTATTATATGAAAAAGAATTGAACCAAAATCTTTATAATTACTTAAAATTTTTAATTTATACCGATGAAAATATAATATCTAAAGGCTGCGGTAATTGTATTAAAGAAAATGAGCAGATTATAAATTCCGCAGACTATGAAATTAAATTATTAGATAAATTATTTCTATATGATTATTCATATATAAGATCTCATTTACTGTCAAAATTTCCTGACATGAAGGATATAATAGAGCATATTCCGATATTTTATGTTGACGGAAAAGAAGATTTTAATATATATAACATTATAAATTCATATTCCAAAAACGGATATGGAATATTTTCCTGCTACAGTGCATTTAAGTATGATGAAAACGGTAATATTATTCCTGTTAAATATATTGATAACATAACTTTTAACGATTTAAAAAACTATGAGTATCAGAAAAATATTATAAAACAGAATACAACCGCGTTTATAGAGGGGAAAGAAGCTAATAATATTCTTTTATACGGAGATAGGGGCTGCGGAAAATCTTCTACAGTCAGAGCGCTTTTAAATGAATTTGCAGATTATAATCTTAAAATCATTCAGGTATATAAAGAAAGTTTTATTAAACTTTCAGACCTATTTGATAAGTTAAGAAATCTTCCGTTAAAATTTATAATATTTGCGGATGATATAAGTTTTGATGAAGAAGATAAGAATTTTTCATCAATAAAAGCAGTCCTTGAGGGCTCTTTATCTACAAAACCTAAAAATGTTATAATTTATGCGACAACAAACAGGATGCATTTGGTTAAAGAAACATTCTCCGCACGTGAAGGCAATGAAGTTCATTATAATGATACAATGGATGAACTTGCTTCTTTATCAGACAGGTTTGGTATTATGCTGACTTTTTCTTTGCTTACTAAGGATGAATATCTTGATATTGTTTATAAAATTGCCCAAGATTGCTGTGTCGCTGTTAATGAGGATTTAACTCAAAAGGCATTATCGTTTGCAATGCTTAAAGGTATAAGAACCCCTAGAGTTGCAAGGCAATTTATAAATGACTATATTGCTAAAATAAACCTTTAATAAATTGTTATTTTGCACGCGGATGCATTTGAGATATAATTAATTCTATGAATATAAGCGAAGCAAAAAGAATTGTATTTAAGTTTGGTACAAACGTATTGAGAAATGAAGATAAGGAAATTTCCTTATCAAGAGTTTATTCATTTATAGAAGAGATTTCTAAACTTCATAAGGAAGGTAAAGAAATTATTATTGTTACTTCAGGGGCGGTCGGCTTGGGGTCAAAAAAACTCGGGGTTGATTCATCCGAAAGTCTTGCAATAAAACAAGCTTGTGCGGCAGTTGGTCAGTGCCAGCTAATGTCAATTTATGAGGATGGATTTAATAAATATTCAATAAATACAGCTCAAGTATTATTAACCGAGGATGATTTTACAAACAGAATCAGGTATTTAAGCTTAAGTAATGCACTCAATTCCATGTTGGAACTAAATGTTATTCCGATTATTAATCAAAATGATACTGTTTCTACCTCGGAAATAGAATGTTTCGGAGTTAGCTTTTCCGATAATGATAAGCTGTCAGCTCTTGTTGCAAGTAAATTAGATGCCGATTTATTGGTTATTTTATCTGATATTGACGGTTTGTATGACGATAACCCGAAAGAAAACCCTGATGCAAAACTTATAAGTGAAATAAAAGAATTAACTCAAGAAATAGAAAACTATGCCGGCGACCCCTCTAAAGGAGGAAGGGGCGGTATGAAAACAAAACTTCAAGCAGCAAAAGTTGTTACACATTCAGGCGGTTTTGTTGTTATTGCTAACGGGAAAGAGCCGCACGTTATCAATCGTTTATTTAATAATGAAAAACTTGGTTCGAAATTTTATCCTGTTGAACAGCTTTCGCAAAAAAGACGCTGGATAGCTTATGCTACTAATATAACGGGGCAAATTATCGTTAATGAAGGTGCAAAGAAAGCAATTACAGAAAAAAATAAAAGCTTACTGCCTATCGGCATATTAAGTATTAACGGGACATTTGACTGTGCGGAAGTTGTCTCTATCCTTGATGAAAAAGGCGTTGAATTTGCAAGAGGTATTGTTAATTACTCATCTTTAGATGTATCTAAAATAATCGGAATGCATTCGGATGATATTTATAATACACTCGGGCATAAAAATTATGACGCGGTAATTACAAAAGATAATATTGCCTTATTATAGGAGTTTTCTATGACTAATGTTATTGATATCGCAATTAAAGCTAAACAGGCATCAATTGAGGCATTAATGCTTTCTTCGGAAATAAAAAACAAAGCTTTAAACTTAATAGCTGAAGAGTTAGAAAAAAATTCACATAAAATATTTGATGCCAATAAATTGGATTTACAACTGGCAAGTGATATTCCTAAATCCATGTATAACAGATTAAAACTGGATAATAATAAGCTTAGAGATATGATACAGGGAGTAAAAGATATTGCCCGCCTTAATGACCCTGTCAATAATATTATTTGGGAAAAAGAAATTGCACAAGGGATAACTCTTAAAAAAGTTTCATGCCCGATTGGTGTTATCGGAGTAATTTTTGAAGCAAGACCTGATGTTATATCTCAAATTGCAGCTTTGGCTATAAAGTCTTCTAATGCAGTTATTCTTAAAGGCGGTAGTGAAGCATCAAACACAAATATGACAATATTTAATATTATAGATGAGGCCTTAAATAAAGTTGAGAATTTCCCTAAAAATATGATCAGCCTTTTATTTTCAAGAGATGACGTTAATGAAATGCTTAAGGCTGATGATTATATTAATTTAATTATACCAAGGGGTTCGAATTCGCTTGTTAAGTTTATCAAAGAAAATACAAAAATTCCGGTATTAGGACACGCAGACGGAGTTTGCCATATATATGTTGATGAATTTGCGGATTTAGACATGGCGGTAAAGATTATTATTGATGCAAAATGCCAGTACCCAAGTGCATGTAATTCCGCAGAAACTGTTCTTATTCATTCTTCATTAAAAAATACATTTATCCCTAATCTTGTTAAAAAACTTGAAGAAAATAAGGTAAAAATTATTAATAATCCTGATACTTGGCGAAAAGAATACAGTGATAAAATTTTATCCGTTAAACTTGTCGATAGTATTGAAGAAGCAATTAACCACATTAATAAATACGGCTCAGGTCATACTGATTGTATAATTACAAATAATAAAAACCATGCGGAAATGTTTATGACTTATGTAGATTCAGCAGGAGTTTATCAAAATATTTCGACAAGATTTGCAGACGGTTTCAGGTATGGTTTTGGCGCAGAAGTGGGTATTTCTACAAATAAAACACATGCAAGAGGTCCTGTAGGTTTAGATGGACTTACAATATATAAATACAAGCTTTATGGAAACGGTGATATTGTAGAGGATTTTGTTACGGGAAAAAGAAACTTTAATAAATAAAAAAAAAGGAGGCTTTTTGCCTCCTTTACTTTTACAATTCCAATAATTATTTGGGTTCATTTACTGAGATTAAACCTTGTTTAATCATTTTATCTACAATTCTCTTATCAACTTTTTTTGCTTTTGGTACAACCATAATCT
>CANQJQ010000066.1 GCA_947624265.1 Candidatus Gastranaerophilales bacterium | reverse complement strand
TCTATTGATGATGTTGTTTCTTTAGTATCTTGCATATTACTCTCCAACTTACTTTTTAAATAAATTCTAACATCAACATTTTTTTATGTCATTAATCAATATAACTTGAGGATTGAAAACACTATACAAAAAAATTGTCCGAGAAAATTTCGCGATAAGGAACGTGAGCGAAATTTTGGAGTGGCGTTTATAAAAGGTGAGCAACTTTACGGTTGCGATGAGCAAGCGGAAGGTTGCGACACTAGATTAAATATTATTGAGTTAATCCGATTTAAAATTTAAAACTTAATATGACGTGATAATTTTCTTAATGGCTTTATTATTATATTTATTATTTTATAAACAAATAAAAGTTTAAAATTCCAATATGATTGAATAGGAAATTTATTATCGAAATAATAATATCTGTTTTTCCCGATTTTTGATTTAATATCGGATAATTTTTCTTTATAGTCAGGTATTACATTATTATTTAAGCTGAATTTGGATAAGATAATGTACAATGAGTACATATCATCCCATATATAATTTCCGGGTCGTAAATGTTTATTTGTCCCTCTCAATCTTTTAGGAAATATTATATTTTCTTGTGATTCTTTAAATTTATTGCCTATAAGATGTTGAAAATCAACGAGTTTTATGTTTCCGTCATTTTTTACTAATAAATTATTATAATTAATATCTCTGTGTATAAATTTGTTATTATATAAAATTTGAGCAATGTCATATAAGGAGTTAAACATATTGTTTAACTTTTGTTCCGTTGCGTTTTTTATTATTTCCTCAGATAATAACTCCCCGTCAATATATTCAATACAAAGAAACATTTTATTATCTTGTAAATTTTCATACATTATTTCTTTAGGAAAATATTTATTATTTTGTTTATTAAGATATTCATAAACTTCAAACTCATGTTTTGCATCAAAATGTCCGGTTCCGCATTTTATGAATACCTTTGTATTGTTATATTCTGCGGTAAAAAAGAATGCAAATCCGCTAGAGGGTTTTTTGTCTATTGTAACCCCTTGAATATTTTTAAACGAATATCTTTCGGATAATAAATCTATCCAAAACATTTTTTCTATATTGAATTGATTATATTTTACTTTTTTATCTGTTGGTTTTATTGTATAGTATCCGTTTTCTTTCATAAATTTACTTAAAAGTTTTAAATATAAATCGAAAGGATTTTTATATTCGGCTATGCTCAATTTTTCTGTTTGCTCAAGTAAATTTTGTAATGTTGTATTATATTTATTGCTTATTTCTTTTTTATGAAATGAACAATGATAAATTAATGAATAAAACAAATCCGTATTATTTGGTATATAAAAACCTTTTTCACAAAAAACTCTGTTATTAAGAATATTCTCTTCCCATTTTTCGCAATAATAATTATCGCCTGTACTTCTTATGTCAAAAAGAACTTCTTTTCCGTTTATAATTACTTTATACTGACATCTGTATTTTTGCCTGTGAACTTTTTTTGCATTTAATAAATATACAGCTTTTTCATAATCTTCAACAAGTAAATCAATATCCCCTTCATTTTCATTGAAATTACGCAGCAGTACATATTTTAAAGAACTGTTTAACAATTTAAAGACTTCATCAATACTGTTAAAATTGTTTGTTCCGTAAGGTTGTTTATTGTATTGAATATAATTTCCGTCAAATGTTTTATCCATACAACAGTTAAAATAATCTTTATATGACTTGCCTATTAAAAAAATTAAATTTTTATCAGCTTCATATATATTATTTGTTGCATGAATTTTGTATCCGCCGTTTGTTAATTGTCTTAATTTTTTCTTTAGATTTAACACTTTTGAATTAACAAATTCAATTCCTTTTAAAGTTTTTTCATAATTGTATAAGGGTTTTTCATCTTTTACCGTTATTAATAGAAATTTATCTGTTCCCGTATGTTTGATTTTTTTACGTATTTTTTCACAATAAAAACGCTCTAAATTTTTTTTGAATAAATTTTTATCCCATTTAATTTCATATATTTCTAAAATTGAAAAATTATTTTTTATTTCTTGTATAATTTCAGCTTCTTTGTTTCTGGCTTTAGACCAAATTACAAATAAGTTAATTTCGGAGTGTAAGCAGTTGTTTTTACCCCCCCCCATTAACAAATTTATGTTTTCTAATTCCATACTTTCCAAAATATTCCAACCCGTAATGGTAATATTATAGTAGAAATGTTATTTTAGAACAAGTTTATTGCAAGGTTAATAAAACATTTTAAAAGAGATTATGATTAATTTTCGTGCAATAATTAATTTATGAACATTTTAATCCCCGAAGAATTAGCTATAAAAAAACCTAAAAGTGAACTTTTAAAAATTATAAACAATAAAAAGTTTAATGACAGTGTGCTTTATGAAATAAATTCCGATTTTCATAATATTAAAGTTGTTGAAAATGAAATCGGGCGTTTTTTACACTATAAGGATACTTATCAGGCTGGGTTTATTGATACGGAGTTTTACAAAGGCAATCTGCCCTATATTAATTACTTTTTGATTTCATATATTTTAAACCCTAAAGCCGAAAGAATTCTTTTAATCGGTATGGGGTCAGGCAAACTGGTTAATGATTTTGAGTTCCTTTTTGACGATTTAAAAACAATTGATGTGGTTGACTTGGAAGAAAATATTATCGATATTGCCGTAAATTATTTTAAATTTAAGCCGTCCGAAAAATTCAATTTTATTTTGCAGGACGGAATAACCCATCTTCGTAATTGCCGCAAAAAGTACGATTTGATTATAGTTGATGTTGCTAACAATGACGGTATAGATTTAAGATTTTTAAGTGAAGGTTATTTTTCAGTCGTAAAAAAATGTTTAAAAAAAGGCGGGATTTTTGTTTCAAATATGTGTGCAAGTCCTGATTTTGAAAATCCTAAAAATATATTTTTTAAAAAGTATTTTCCGATATATAAAAAATTTTTCAATAATAATATTGTATTTAAAGGCAATTATTCGGATACAGTTTACTATAAATCATTTTTCAATATAGATGAAAGAGTAATTGATATTACAAATGTAATAATTTTTTCTTCCGATAAAATATATTTACTTAAAAAGGATATAAAAAAATTCAAAAACCTAAATATAAATATGGAAAATTATATAAAAGATTATACCGAAATTGAATAAAGGTTATATTTATAATAAAATAAAATTTGTACAAAAACGGAAGTAAAAAGATGCCAAATAAACCCATAGTAGCAATAGTAGGAAGGCCAAATGTCGGTAAATCGACTTTGGTAAATCGTTTATTAGGGGCAAGGCATTCCATAGTTGATGACCAAGCGGGTGTTACTCGCGACCGTATTTACTTTGACGTTGAGTGGATGGAAAAAGAATTTACCGTTATTGATACGGGCGGAATTATTCCCGGTGATGAAGATGAAATAATGCTGAATATCTTTACTCAAGCAAAAGTTGCTTGTGAAGAAGCCGATAAAATAATATTTTTGGTAGATGGTAAAGACGGGATTAACCCTATTGATTACGATATAGCAAATGTTTTAAGAAAAAGCGGAAAGGAAGTATTTCTTGCGGTAAATAAAATAGATTCACCCGACAGATTTATTAACGTATCGGATTTTTATGCTTTAGCTATAGGCGAACCTTATGCAATATCGGCACTTCACGGGTCAGGAGGCGTAGGAGATCTTTTAGATGCGGTTACTAAAGATTTTACTTATCTTGAAAAAGAAGAAGAAACATCCGAAAATATTCGTATAGCCATAGTTGGTAAACCTAATGTCGGTAAATCTTCAATAGTTAATGCACTTTTAAATAAACAAAGGGTTATAGTTTCCAATGTTTCAGGTACTACCCGCGATGCAATTGATTCTAAAGTTAAATATGAAGGTGAAGAGTTTATTCTTGTTGATACGGCGGGAATAAGAAAAAAATCAAAGGTTGATTGGGGAGTGGAAAAATTTGCCGTTGACCGCTCTATTCGTGCAATAAGGAACTGTGATGTTGCCGTTTTGGTGGTTGATGCTACAGAAGGTATTACCGATCAGGATAAAAAAATAGCAGGTACTATTCTTGATGCGGGTAAAGCCTGCATTCTTGCAATAAATAAATGGGATTTGATTGAAGATAAAAAATCTTCCACAATCAACAAATTTGAAAAAGAAATTGATAGTGAAATGCCGTTTTTAAACTTTGTTCCAAAAGTTTTTATAAGCGCCAAAACAAAGCAAAGACTTGTAAATCTTTATAAACTTGCAAAAGAAGTATATGCCGAAAGCTCAAAAAGAATATCCACAAGTCTTTTAAATAAAGTAATAATGGATGCAATTTCCATGAATCCGCCGGTAAGCATTAGAGGTAAAAGGCTAAAATTATTCTATACAACTCAAGTAAAAACTTTGCCGCCTAATTTTGTATTATTTATTAATAATGAAGATTTGCTTAAAGATAATTATATAAAATATTTAGAAAACAAATTGCGTGAAGCCTTTGGTTTTAAAGGTGCACCTATAAAAATTTCGGCTAAAGAAAAGGGAGAAAAGAAATGATATATCTTGTATTAAAGATGATATTTGTTGCAATACTTGCATATTTAATAGGTTCAATACCAACGGGATATTTAATAGTAAAGGGTTTAAAGGGTATTGATATTCGTAAAACAGGCTCAGGCTCAACAGGCGCAACAAACGTAAAAAGAGTTTTGGGTACAAAATGGTTTTTTATTGTAATGTTTTTGGATGCGCTAAAAGGTGCCATACCTGTGTTGATAGCTTATAAATGGTTTAATTTTCTCTTATGTATAGGTTTAAGCCCTGTAGTTGCAGCTTTATTTGCTATATTAGGGCATAGTAAATCGATATTTTTAAAATTTACGGGCGGAAAATCAGTAGCAACGGGAGTAGGTACTCTTATAGCACTTTGCTGGCCTGTAGGACTTATTGTCGCAGGAATATGGGGGTTAATTACTTTCTTTACAAAATATGTTTCATTGGGTTCTATTATAGCTGTTGCTTTAGCGCCAATTCTGATGAATTTGTTTAATCAAAATGATTATTATGTTTGTTTTGCAGCACTTGGTGCGGTTTATGTAATATTAATGCATAAAGATAATATTAAAAGATTACTTCAGGGTAAAGAAAATAAAGTAAGAAAATAATGAAATATAACGGAATAAAGATTGTTTCAAAAGTTGAAGTAAAAGACAAAGATGCACTTGCAATTGTTTATACTCCGGGGGTTGCAGCATCATGCCTTAAAATAAAAGATAACCCTGAAGCCTCTTATGACTATACAAACAGAGAAAATTCCGTTGCGGTTATTTCTTTTAATTATGAAAAATCACTTGAAAGAGCGATATTTTTAAAATCAACTCTCGGAATTGACGCATATCCTTTTGAGATTTCATCTCAAGATGAAGATAAAATAAAACTTGTTGTTGATAATATAGAACCTTCTTTTGGGGCTGTAGATTTAAGTCTTATTGAAGAAAATGTTAAAAACATAAATTTTGATGTCAAAATACCTGTATTGAAAGGTACGGTTGAAAATTTAAAAGAATTTTTTCTATGTGTTTCAAAAAACTTATTTATGTTCAACTTTAATATGCTTGAAGGCAGTATAAATGAAAAATCTTTACAACTAAGGAGGATGGCGGGCGGAGTTATTGAAGTTCAGCTTACTGAAGAAAAACAACCAAAGCCTGTCGGAATAGTATCAGACGGAAGTGCGGTTTTGGGTTTGGGTGATATAGGCGGTTCGGCGGGTTTACCCGTTATGGAGGGTAAGGCTGTTTTATTTCAGCAATTAGGCGACGTAAGTGCTCTCCCATTATGCCTTAAAACTCAAAATCCCGATGAAATTATTGAAATAGTTCTTTTGCTTCAAAATTCTTTTTCGGGAATAAACCTTGAAGATATTAAGGCTCCAAGATGCTTTGAGGTTGAAAATAAATTAATTGAAACTGCAGATATACCCATATTCCATGATGATCAGCACGGTACTGCCGTTGTTGTAGTGGCTGCTTTGTTAAATGCACTTCACCTTGCGGGCAAAAAAACAGAAAATGTAAAAATTGTATTTTCGGGTGCAGGTGCTGCCGCTATTGCCGTTTGTAAGTTAATTCTTGCTATGGGTGCTAATAATATTATTATGTTTGATAAGGACGGCGCTATATATAAAGGCAGAATTCAGAATAATTTCGCGCACGATGAAATATCCGATTACACAAATAAAAACTCTTTTAAAGGTACTCTTAAAGAAGGGATAAAAAATGCCGATGTATTTATCGGTTTGAGTGCACCAAATCTTGTTGATGAAGAAATGATTAAATCCATGGCTAAAAACCCTATTGTGTTTGCACTTGCAAATCCTACACCGGAAATTATGCCTGATTTAGCTAAAAAATACGGAGCATATATAAGCGCCTCAGGGAGAAGCGATTTCCCTAATCAAATTAATAATTCTCTTGTTTTCCCCGGACTTTTCAACGGTATATTAAAATATAACGTTAAAAAAATAACGACTCAAATAAAATTAAATTGTGCAATAGCTTTAGCTTCGCTTGTTAAAGAAAACGAGCTGAGCGTTGATTATATAATTCCTGATGCCTTAGATTCAAGAGTTAGTGAAACCATATCAGAAAACGTTATTCTTTAATACCGCCCGATAAAATATCGTTGATAAAATATTTTCTTCCGGCTAAAAATACTGCAATTACCGGAATTGAACAAATAACCGAATATGCCGTTAAAGCTCCCCAATCCGTAACTTCTCTGAAACTTCCTTTAAAGTTGGCTAATGCTAAAGGCAGAGTTCTCATCGCATCAGAATTTGTAACAATCAAAGGCCACATAAAACTGTTCCAAGTGGTAATAAAGGTGAATATTGCTAAAGTAGCCAAAGCTGGAACCGCAAGCGGAAGGGCTATTTTATAAAAAACTTCAAAACTGCCGCACCCGTCAATTTTGGCAGAGGACTCCATATCCTCGGGCATGGATTTAAACCATTGGCGCATCAGAAATACTCCAAATCCTCCAAATAACCCCGGTACTATTAAGGCTTGATATGTATCTATCCAATGGAACTGCTTCATTATAAAAAATAACGGTACTATATTTACCTGTGGCGGTATCATCATGGAAACCAATATTAAAACAAATAAAAATTCTTTATATTTAAACTTGAATCTTGCAAAAGCATAACCCGCCATAGCGGATATTATAACCTGACCAATAGTTGTTGCAATTGCAACAAACATACTGTTGAAAAAATATCTGAAAATATCAGAACTTGTTAAAACGTATTTGTAATTGTCCACGGTAAAAGGAGTTGGCAAAAAACTTATATTTCCTGCAAAAATTTGTTTATCGGTCATAAAAGATAAGCAGAGCATGTAAATAAACGGTAAAAGCATAGAAATTGCACCGAGTATTAGTATTACATAACCGAATTTTTTCATACGGAAGCTTTTTTATCCGACTTAATAATATGAATATTCCTTGTTTCAGAAAGGTTTTGTCTTGCTGCGGCAAGTTTTTCTTTGTTTTCTTTACTGATACTGCCTGAAGCAATTAATCTGTCAATAAAATTATTATTTAATTTAACCGCTTTATGAAGTGCGCCTATTTCTTCCAATACGTCTTTTATTTCCATAAAATCATAGGCATAGCCTTGTTTAGATTGATAAATAAGAGTTTCACCGTTTGGTGAATGTATATCTTCGCCGCCTTTTTCAAAATAAAGTCTGAAAATTGATTTTAAGTCCTGAATTTCTGATTGCATAATTTGAACAGCCTGCTGAATTCTAAGATAGCGTTCAAAAAGATAATCAATATTATCAAGCTGCTGGATTTGCCAAGCGTATTTTTTTTCGTAAAGTTTTTTTAACTCGGGATAAGCTTTTGCTAAGCCTTCAGTATCAGCCATGGCTCTATGGCGGGTAGAGAATTCCACATTAAATTTAGTCATTAAACTTTCTAAACCGCAAGATTCAAGGTCGGGATAAATTTCTTTAAACATCATCTGAGAGTCAATTCTAGGATTTGTAATCGGCTTGCCTGTCTGCCTGAGGCTTGCCTCGTTTATAAAAGAGTAATCAAAGATAGCGTTGTGAGCAACTATAGGGTAATCTCCTATAAAGTCTAAAATCATAGGCAGAACTTGGGCTTCGGTCGGTGCATCTTTTACCATGTCCTCCGTTATTCCGTGAACTGCTATACTTGATTTTCTGATATGTTGTTCGGGGTTAATTAAAGTTTCAAAACGGTCGCGCATTTTACCGTTTTCAAGCCTTATTGCGGCAAATTCAACCATTCTTTCTTTGGTATAATCTAAACCTGTTGTCTCTACGTCTAAAACAATTTCAATACACTTTTTTTTTGGCACTGCCTCAAATCTCCCTATAATTTTATATTATCATAAACTTTTATTACGGGCAAAATTGTCAGAAGATAAAGTAAATTAAAATAAATCTGTTTACTAGTTTTAAATATAGTTTTTTGTAGTAAGATATAGTAGAATATAGAAAATAGGTTTTTATATGGGAAGAATAGTTCTAAACAGAGATAAATGTAAAGCTTGTTATTTATGTGTTGATGCATGTCCAAAGAAGGTATTGGCACAAGATACGGCAGTTAATGTGTTGGGATATTATCCTGTTAAAGTGAATAAAGAGGAAGATTGTATAGGGTGCGCTATGTGTGCAAGAGTTTGCCCTGATATAGCTATTGAAAAGGTGTACAAATGAAAAGAGAGAAACAACTTTTAAAAGGAAATTATGCTATAGCTCAAGCAGCAATTGAAGCGGGATGTCAAAGTTATTTCGGATATCCGATTACACCGCAGAGTGAAATCGGCGAATATATGAGTGAAAAAATGCCTGAGTTAAACAGGGCGTATGTAGCAGCGGAAAGTGAAGTAGCGGCTATAAACATGGTGCTTGGTGCAGGTTCAACAGGTGTTAAGGCTATGACGTCTTCTTCATCATGTGCGGTAGCTCTTATGCAGGAAGGTTTATCTTTTATAGCGGGTGATGAAATTCCATGTGTACTTGTCAGTGTTATGAGAGGCGGGCCCGGATTAGGATATATTTATCCTTCCCAAGGTGATTACTATCAAGCTACAAAAGGCGGCGGAAACGGTGATTATAAAATTGTTACTTATGCCCCTTCAAGTGTTCAGGAGTGTGTTGACCTTACTTATAAATGTTTCCATGTATCACAAAAATACAGAACTCCCGTTTGCTTGTTGGCTGACGGTATGATAGGTCAAACTATGGAGCCTGCCGTTATTAACGAATACCCTTATGAAGAAATTGACCAAAGCGAATGGGCTTTAGACGGGGCAAAGAACAGAAAACCAAGATTTATAGCATCTATTGAAAGAGAGCAAGAAGCTCTTCGTAAGAGAGTTGTTAAGATATTTGAAAAATACAATAAAATTTTAGAAAATGAAAACCTTTTTGAAAAATATGAGACAGAAGGTGCAAAGCTTGTTATAACAGCCTTCGGCAGTATTGCAAGAATAGCAAAGGCCGCTGTTAAAAAGGCAAGAAAAAACGGGTTAAAAGTTGGTTTATTCAGACCGATTATGGTAAATCCGTTCCCTGAAAAATTGGTAGCTGAAATAGCACAAAAGGTTGACGGAATTTTGGATATAGAATTAAATTGCGGTCAAATGCTTCAGGATATTAAAGCAAGTATTGCCTCCTGCGCATCTTCAATACCGGTTAAATTTTACGGCAGACCCGCAGGTGTTATGATGACCGTTGAAGAAATATATAAACAAATTGAAAATGTTTACAAGGAAATAGTAGAGAAAAAATATGGAACAGCTTGTATATAATAAACCCGAGTCAATAAAAGACGATTTTAAAATATCCTTTTGCCCGGGGTGTGATCATGGGGTTGCAGTTAAGCTTGTAGCAGAAGTTTTGGATGAACTTGGAGTTAGAGAAAAT
>CANQJQ010000065.1 GCA_947624265.1 Candidatus Gastranaerophilales bacterium | reverse complement strand
CATCTTCTATAGACATGGAATTACCTTTCTTAACTCCTGCTATCTCGTCAGTTACAATAGATGCAGCAGCTCCCGTAAATATGCCATCATCTTCATTTAGTGTATCTTCTCGTGATAAATTTTCGTTATTATAATTTCCGAGTCCTTTATAAATATCATCATAATTTGGTCTATTATCTTTCATTGTCGGATATAGAATATCTTCTCTGTTTAAAGAATTGCTGTTTGAACCGCCTGATGATGCCCCTCCGTTCTTAAATGTAAATTTCCCCTCGTCATCTCTGTCTTGGATTATTGCTTCACTCCTTCAAGTCGTTCGCTACGTTTTATTTATATAAAACTTTCGCTCACTATTTCGGCGACATTTCGGCATTCTTTCACTTCGTTCAATCAGCCTACGCAAAATCCGCTGGATGGTCTGCCTCGTTCCATGTGCCCATATTTAAAATCCCTTTCTTGACTTATGCAAAATAATGTATGTCCTATTTTCTTTTGTATAAGTCAGTTTTTCATTTATAATCTACCAAAATCTTTTATACAACTTTAAATTCAAGTTTGTATATTTTTATTATAAACCTGTTTATAAACTTTTCAACCCTATGATAAAAAATAACGATGTAATTTTATAATACAATATAATGTAATTCAATACGGATGTTAAAGTTCAGACACTTTGTAAAATTTTGTAAATTTTTATACGTTAATACTTGTTTATATATCTAACAGATAATAAAAATAACATAAATTTAACTAAACTAAAATAATAGGTTATTGGAACGTAACGCAACATTTTTAAATTTTGGTAAAATCGGTTAAACCCGTCCTGCAAAACTATTTTAGACTGTTAAAACTATTTTTTTGAGCAGCAAGCGCTGATTGCGTTCATTAATCTTGGCACTTGGATTATTTCTATATCAAAATTGCCGTTTAATTTTTTATTTAATTTAGGGATGATTGCCTTTTTAAACCCGAGTTTTTGTGCTTCATAGATACGTTTTTCAAGGTTAGAAACATTTCTTATCTCGCCTGATAAGCTTATTTCGCCTATTATTACGCAATCAGGGTCAACAACTACATCTCTGAAACAGGTTGCAATAGCAAGCGCTATACCTAAATCAGCGGCAGGCTCATCTATTTCTATTCCTCCGATTACGTTTACGTAAACATCGTGTTTTGAAAGATTTATTCCTATTCTTTTTTCAAGTACCGCAATAATTTGAAGTAGTCTGTTAAACTCAACTCCCGTTGAAACCCGCCTTGGCGAAGGGTAGGAGGTTGCTCCTACAAGAGCTTGAACTTCAACCAAAAGCGCTCTTGTACCTTCATTTGTTGCTATTATTACACTCCCGGGGGTTGCGTTGTCGGTTCTTTCTTTCATAAACAGTTCACTCGGGTTTGTTACTTCTTCCAAACCCGAATCTGCCATATTAAATACGCCTATTTCATTTGTCGAGCCGAAACGGTTCTTTATTGACCTCAAAAGTCTTTGAGATTTGTATTTGTCGCCTTCAAAATAAATAACTGTATCGACCATGTGTTCTAAAACCTTAGGGCCTGCAATGTTTCCCTCTTTTGTAACATGCCCGATAACAATAACGGTAATGTTTTTGTTCTTAGCCATGTCCATTAAAGCGTTTGTACATTCACGGATTTGAGATACGCTTCCTGATGAGCTTGTTATATTTGAAGTATAGATTGATTGGATAGAATCTATAACCAAAATTTCGGGTTTAATATTGTTGATTTGAGTTATAACCGCTTCAAGATTAGTTTGAGAATACACATAAAGGTTATCGGAATTTACGTTAAGCCTTTGTGCGCGCAGTTTGACCTGAGAGCCTGATTCTTCCGCACATACGTATAAAAGTTTTTTGCCTTTAGCGCAGATATTCCCTGCTGTCTGTAGTACAAGAGTTGATTTGCCTATCCCCGGGTCGCCTGCAAGCAAGACTAAAGACCCTTGCACAAGCCCGCCTCCCAGTACTCTGTCTAATTCTTCAAACCCCGTAGGAAGTTTTATGCTCTCCGTTATTTCGATTTCATTGATAAGGCAAACCGGGCTTTCATCTATAACTACACTTTTCAGCGGTTGAGAATTTTTAACTTCAACCTCCTCCGTTAACGTGCCCCATGCTCCGCAATCGGGGCATTTACCTATATATTTTGCCGTTTCATAACCGCAATTTTGACATACCCACTTTGTCTTAACTTTCGCCATCTTTTAGTTTCTCTTTTCTTTGTTCTATTAAATCCGCTTTACTGTCTATAATATGAACATTTTTTATTAAAGCATTTGAAATTAACAATAAAAACGGATTAACCCCCGGGCTTATATTCATTGATATCTGCGTTTTTCTGTGTTCGTTTTTCGCTTTATTAAAAGCTTCTTTAACCCCGAAATCCATATTAATATTAATACTGTATTTGATGCTTTCTTCCTTCATTAATTGGGTAAAAATATTTTGAGGAAATTCTTTTGAAGTAACCATAAGGATTTTTATGCCGTCAGCATCAGTTTTGTAAATATCTGATTGAAGATTGCCGTAGTTTTCCGTAGCGATTAAAATAGTAACGCTGTCGTCCGAATTTCTGCTTCCGTCAGAACCTTTGTTGGCAATATCAAGTTTAAAAGCGTCAGGGTCTGTTAAAGGAAGCCACGGTAAATACATTAACATTGTATTTTTAAGGTTTTGTGCATCATTTGTAGATGTTGCACTAACAAACGAAATAAGTTTTGTAAGCTCGCTCATTTGTTCTTCTTTAAGGCTGACTCCGATTTGATTAAATTGTGCTAAGAGTTGATATAAATTAGCCATGGCTTCTTTAGAGCCTGTTTGGAGCATTGATGCTAAACTTGAGAAATTTAAGCTTGAAGATAAAAGTAAAAGAGCAAGATTTTGATTGTTTTGCTGAATATTATTTGTAAGCTGAGTTAAAAGCTGTTCAAAATTTTTAGGGAAATTAAACAATTCTTTTAACATCTTAATTGTCTGCTCTTGGTTCATCGTAGCAAGCTCAGAGGTTGTATTTGCAAGTTGCGTTATATATTTCGGGAACAGAACTTCTAGAGGAGTTTGCTGCTCCTTCATTATAAAAGAACCTTCATTTTGCAGGTTATTATTAACACTCTGCGTATTTACACGATTGAAATTGTTTGAATAGTTATTAAATTGATTAAAATTTACATTTGTCATACTTATAAATTAACATATTGTTTTTAAAAATCAACGTAAATTTGTAATCTTTTGTAAATAAATTTAATCAATATAAAAAATTTTTCTATATTTGAATTTTAAGCTACATGTAAAAATTTTGAAAGGCGAAAAAATGATAAATCCCGTATCTTTTGGAAGTACATATAAAATGAGTGTAAATAATCATTCATCAGTTAAAAAACAAATGCATTATAGAGCATTAACACAATATTGTGAAGAAAATGAATTACCCTATCAAACAAAAGTAGAACCTATATTTATGACGTCAACTCATCCGGAAGAAATATATACTTTAACAGCAGTATTGCCGGATAAAGATGATATAAATTTTGAAATGTTTTGTAAAAACAGAGGAATTAAGGTTGAGAAATTTGAAAATGAAAATATAATGACCCCCAGAAGTATATTAAAACGAATTAAAAATCCTCCTAAAGGTTATATTAAAGCTTATGTAGATGCTGAAAAACTAAGTAAATTTTTAGAAAAACAAAGGGACAATAATTTTAAACATTGTAAACACGATTATGATATGTATTATAAAAATAAAACGGATTTTATGTTAAAATCATTTGATTTTATAACTGCTCCGACTTTGCATGTAAATTCTCCTATGGGTACAAAAGAAGCACTTGAATATATAAGAAAATATGGAAGTAAAATGATTAATGAAGATTCCGTAATGGTTAATTTAGACCAAAGAACTGATGACCCCGATCATTGTTTATATTTTGCAATGCAAGATGCAGGATTAAAACAAATTCCCGTATATGTTAATCGTACTTCATTAGAACTTGGCAGAGCTATCGGTTTTATTGAATAATACTTCATACATATGATGGTAATTGTATAAAAATATAATAAAATTATAAAAGAAATTGTAAAATTTCTAAAGGTTCACTTTTTCCCGAAAGAAGGTAAAAATGTCTTTTGGTATTAATGGTCCTGATAGTAACATGCCCTCAATACAAAAATCACACCACACGAATGACGGAGGTGCGGGCAATTTAGGTTATTTTCAACGCAGACAAAAAAAAGAAGAGAAAGAAGATGAAAATGATGTTTTTGAATTCTCTTCCGAAGAAAATAAAGAAGAACACGAAGATCCTTTAATGGAAAATCTTAATTCAATCGGCAATAAAATAAAAGGCTGGCTTGGTATTAAAAATAAAGAAGAAAAAAATCCCGAAGAAACTTAATCTTCGGGGTTTATAATAATGTGTGTATGTTTTTATATTTCTGTTGATTTAAAAGTTAATTCCTCATTGTCAACATCTATTATTACTTTTGAGTGAGGAGTAATTTCCTGCTTAAGAATTTTTTTGGACAAAGGGTTTTCTATTAATTGTCTTATCGTTCTTTTTAACGGCCTTGCTCCGTATATTGGGTTATAACCTTTTTGAGCAAGAAATTCTTTGGCATCATCAGTAATTTCAAGTGTAATATCTTGTTCATTCAAGAGTTTATGCAAGTGTTGAGCTTGTATATCGACAATTTTAGCTAATTGCATCATAGTTAATGCTTTAAAGAACACGATTTCATCTATTCTGTTCAAAAATTCAGGTTTAAATCTCTGCTGCATTAAAGCCATGACTTCTTCTTTTGTCTGTTCTGCCTGTTTTTCTGATAACATAGATTCAAGAGTATTCTTTAAAATTATCTCACTACCTATATTACTTGTTAATATAATTAAAGTATTTTTAAAGTCAACGGTTCTGCCTTTTGAATCCGTTAATCTGCCGTCGTCAAAGATTTGAAGCATAATATTAAATACGTCGGGATGTGCTTTTTCAATTTCATCAAAAAGTACAACAGAATAAGGTTTTCTTCTTACCTGTTCAGTTAATTGACCGCCTTCATCGTAGCCTACGTATCCGGGAGGTGCACCTATCAGCCTTGCAACGGTATGTTTTTCCATGTATTCAGACATATCAATTCTGATAAGAGCATCTTCATCATTAAACATAAATTCCGCCAAGGCTTTAGCAAGTTCGGTTTTACCCACCCCGGTAGGTCCTAAGAAAATAAATGTTCCGATGGGTCTATTTGGGTCTTTTAAGCCTGAGCGTGCACGCCTTATTGCATCAGATACAACTTCAACAGCTTCATCCTGCCCTACTACTCTTTTATGCAAAAATTCTTCCATGTTAACAAGTTTTTGCATCTCGCTTTCAAGCAGTTTATTTACGGCAATACCCGTCCATTTGCTTACGATTTCAGCTATATCATCTTCATCAATTTCTTCTTTCAGAAGTGTATTTTTATTTTCTTTTACGTTTTCATTTACTTCTTTTAGCCGTTTTTCAAGTGCTATAAGTTTTCCGTATTTTAATTCGGCTGCTTTTTGCAAATCCATATTACGTTCAGCTTCATCTATTTGAATTTTAACTTTTTCTATTTCTTCTTTTATTGAAGCTTCGCCTTGAATTGAGCGTTTTTCCATCTCCCATTGAGTTTTTAATTTGTCTATTTTTTCATTTAAGTCTTTTAAAATATTTTCAATATTGGCTATTTTTTCTGTATTATCAGGGTTTTCTTCCTGTTTTAAAGCTTCTCTTTCTATTTCTAACTGCATTTTTTGTCTTACAAGCATATCAAGCTCTTCCGGCATGGAATCTATTTCAATTCTGAGTGAGGATGCTGCTTCATCAACTAAATCAATAGCTTTATCAGGCAGAAATCTGTCTGTTATATACCTATCCGATAATTTAGCGGCAGCAACAAGAGCGGAGTCTTTAATTCTTACTCCGTGGTGGACTTCATATCTTTGCTTTAAACCTCTTAAAATGCTTATAGTATCCTCTATGGAAGGTTCATTAACCATAACCGGCTGAAAACGACGTTCCAGAGCGGGGTCTTTTTCTATGTATTTTCTGTATTCATTAATGGTTGTTGCGCCTATGCATCTTAAAGTACCTCTTGCAAGCATTGGTTTCAACAAGTTGCCCGCATCTGTTGAACCTTCCGTTGCACCTGCGCCTACTACGGTGTGGAGTTCATCAATAAACATTATTATTTCGCCGTTAGAGTCTTCTACTTCTTTTAAAACAGCCTTTAAACGTTCTTCGAACTCCCCGCGGAATTTAGCACCTGCAATCAAAGCACCAAGGTCAAGCGATATTAGTTTTGTATCTTTTAAATTTTCAGGTACATCACCCCTTATTATTCTTTGGGCTAAGCCTTCTATTATTGCGGTTTTTCCTACACCGGGTTCACCTATCAAAACGGGGTTATTTTTTGTTTTACGGTTAAGCACCTGAATAACACGTCTTATCTCATCATCTCTGCCGATAACGGGGTCTAATTTCCCTTTACGTGCCATAGCTGTCAGGTCTGTCGAGTATTTTTCAAGCGCTTTATATTGTTCTTCTGCGTTTTTACAATCCACTTTTCTGTTGCCTCTTACTTTCTTCATTGCGTTTAAAATTGTGTTTTTGTTTATTTTATTGTTATTTAAAATTTGCTGAATTTTTGAGCCCGTTAAATCTGTCATTGCGATTAAAATATGCTCTATACTAATAAAAGAATCTTTTAGGCTGTCTGCACTCTCTTGAGCCAAATCAAACATTTTATTTGTCATTTGAGATAAATACAACTGCTGATTAGGATTTGTTGATTGTATTTGAGGAAGTGTTGATATTTCGTTTACAAGCTGATGTCTGAAATTATCATTATTAATTTTTAATTCTTCACAAAAATCTTTTGCAATTCCTTCCGTATCTTCCGCTATTGCAAGCATAATATGTACGGGCTCTAATTGTGAGTTATTGTATCTGAACATTAATTGCTGAGCACTATATATTACTTCCTTTGTATAATCCGTTAATCTGTTAAAATCTATCATTTTAGAACACCTCTTTTCAAATAGGTTTTTATACCCTTATTTTTAGTTTAAGGGTATTTTTTCAAAAATCTAAAAAAATTTATAATTAATTAAGAATTTAAAATTTCTAAAAGAAGTTTTTTAAAGTTTTCTTTAACTTTATTAGCCGTATCAATAACTTCCTGATGATTTAAAGGTAAATCCGTAACTCCCGCAGCATAATTGGTAAGACAGGAGATTCCTAAAACTTTCATACCGCAGTAATTGGCAACTATAGCTTCAGGAACCGTTGACATTCCGACGGCATTAGCACCTATGTGTCTGAACATATTTATTTCCGCAGGTGTTTCATAACTTGGTCCCGTTGTAGCAACATAAACACCCTTTTGATAATTAATATTCAATTTTTCAGCAATTTTAATAGCTTTTGCAATTAATTCTTTATTATAAACTTCACTCATATCGGGGAAACGCGTTCCTAAGGTGTCATCATTTTTTCCTATTAAAGGATTAGTTCCCATAAAATTAATGTGATCGGTTATAAACATTAAATCTCCGGGGGCATAATCACCGCTGATTGCACCTGCTGCGTTAGTAATTATAAGAGTTTTTACTCCGAGCTGTTTCATCACTTTGACGGGATATGTTACTGTTTCAAGTGAATATCCTTCATAAAAATGGTATCTGCCCTGCATCATGACAACTTTTTTCTTATTTATTTCAGCAAAAACAAGTTGTCCTTTATGCCCTTGAATGTTAGATTTTTCAAATTTAGGGATTTCGCTGTAAGGAACAGTAATTGATTTAAATTCATCCGCAAAATCTCCCAGCCCCGAGCCTAAAATTATTCCGACTTCAGGCGTAAAACTGCCTATTTTCCCCTTAATATATTCAATTGTAGATTTCATTTTATAACCCCATTGATATGAATGCAAAAAATGCAAAAGTTAACACACCTATTATTATGCAATAATATCCGAAAAATGCAAGTGAATATTTCCCTAAGAACTTTAAAAAATATTTAATGCAAAGATAGCCGACTATCGCGGAAACAAAAGTTCCTAAAAGTATTGCGCTCCAGTTAAATTGAGTAAATTCTTTAAAGTCAATTTTAATAAGCGGATATAACATGGATGCCCCTAATATTATAGGAATGCTTAATAAAAATGAATATCTTGCGGCGGATACTCTGTCTTTATTTCTTAAAAGTCCCGAAGCAATTGTAAGTCCCGAACGGGAAAACCCGGGGAGCGCAGCTATACCTTGAGCTATTGCTATTATTATTGAAGTTTTTAAATCTATTTCGCTTGATTTTTCGTTAAGTTTTTTGGAATATATTTCACTTCCTATTAATAAGATACCTGTAATAACAAGCAGAAATCCGACAGTACAAGGGCAGAATACTAAATTTTCCGCAGCAGTATGCAAAGGATATGCGATTAATACCGTAAAAACAGTACCAATTAATATGTAAAGTCCTGTTTTTGCATCAGGTTTATTAAAATCTTTTGTTTTTATTCCGTTAAATAATGATTTTAAAATTTTGGCAATATCTTTTCTAAAAAATATTAAAACCGCAATTAAAGTACCCAAATGAAGCATTATATCAAGGAAAATCTCTTGAGAGGACTGTTCTGTTGGGTTTCCGTCAACAAATACTTTATATAAATTTGAACAAATAACAAGGTGAGCCGAGCTTGAAATCGGCAAAAATTCGCTTAAACCCTGTACTATCCCCATTATTATAGCTTGAACTATCCCCATTATTCTTCCTCAAAATAGCTTGCACATGCTTTTTCCGTTTCCCAAACCGATATTTTGTAAGTGTGCGGAATTTCTTGTTTTAATTTTTTATATATAAATTTAGAAATAAATTCGCTTGAAGGACTTTGGTTTTGAAATTCCGCCAAAGTGTTAATGTCTTTATGATCGAGTAAATCAAGTATTGCCTTAACATGTTTTTTTAAGATTTTAAAATCAATCAGCAGATTGGATTTATCAAGCTCACTGCCTCTGAAATAAGCTTCAACCTTCCAGTTATGCCCGTGCTGATTTTCGCATTCGCCGTTATAGTTTAAAAGGTGATGCGCAGCCGAAAATGAGCTTTCCACTTTTAACTCGTACATTTTTTCTCCTATAAAAGGCTTTCAAGTCTGTTTATTGTATCTTGATGCTGAGCTTTAAATTCGCGGCCTCTTGCTTCTATTGCAAGTTTTAATATTAAAGGCAGGTTTAAAGCTGTTCCAGTTTTTAAATTTTCGCAATAAACTTCCTTATAATTATCGGGAATTCTTAAAGACCAGTTTTGGTCGCCTGAAGTTCCGGGGCGGTTATAAACGTCATATAAACCTAAGAAATCAGTAAAGAAAATTTGTATATTTTCTGCTTTGCAGGCAAAAAGTTCAACAAATTTTGTTTGAGTTAAGAAGGGTGCATCTTTAGAAATCCTAACGGCTATTTGTTCTCTTTCTTCTTCCGAAGCATCAGGCCACAAGTCTTCAGCCAGATTTTTACCGTTTAAGTATCCGGCTTCGGTGTTAACGGTAGCATCTGCCCATCTTCTTATAGGTTCATTGTCATGAGTACCTACCATAGCCCAGCTTCTTGGTGTAATATTTTTACATCTGTATGGGTGGTCCGGTTTTTCGGGTACTACAAACTGTATTAACTTCATACCTTGAAGGTCGTATTCTTTCATAACGCTGACAACGGGATGAGTAAGTGTACCTAAGTCCTCGCAAACAATGGAATCTTTATCAAGTCCTACTTCCTTAGCTGCGCCGATAACGATTTTTTCAACCAAAGCTCCGTAGCGTTTAATCTGTTCTTCTGTCAGTTTTAAAATACGTTCTTCTTTATCCGCTTCAACTTCGGGGTTTAAATCATCCTCGGTTGCTATTGCATAACGTGATAATATCGGATGTTCGGGAGATGAATAAAGTCTTCCCGCACCTTCTTCTATTTTAGGTTTTTTGCCCGCAACATAAACCCAAGGGTCAATTAAACCTACCATGTGGTCAAT
>CANQJQ010000064.1 GCA_947624265.1 Candidatus Gastranaerophilales bacterium | reverse complement strand
CTTCTGAATTTAGTGATATTATTGCCGAATGCGGTATTGATTTTTCCTGATATTAACTTTTGTAAATAAATTTAAATGTTAAGCAATTTTAATAAACGTATATACTTTATATATATACGAGGATTAAAAATGCAATTTAAATTTATTGACAGCAAGAATAAAGAAATGTACTTCACTCATTCAATTGTAGAAGATGCAGATGAAAGAATCCGCAATAATATTGATTTAATTGTGCAGATGGATGCTTTTGCACTTCAAAACAGAGCATTTCATAACTGTTTTGTTTGCTAATTTAAATTCCATTTTTGTTTTAATTCTTTAATTG
The DNA here is from genome assembly GCA_947624265.1 of Candidatus Gastranaerophilales bacterium. Taxonomy (GTDB): domain Bacteria; phylum Cyanobacteriota; class Vampirovibrionia; order Gastranaerophilales; family Gastranaerophilaceae; genus Avigastranaerophilus. The sequence goes on along the minus strand of CANQJQ010000064.1, from coordinate 9,867 downwards.
TTCCGTCATTTTGCATTCTTGTTATAAGAATATCAAGGTTATTTTTTAATTTTTTATCATCTGTTTGCTTTATACCTATAGCATATAGCTCCTTTGATATTCTGTTTTTTAGAAGCCTGTAACTGTCATTTCCTGCAATTAATCCGGCAAGAATTGTATCATCAGTGCTTAGGGCATCACCTTTCCCGTTAATAAGTGCATTATAAGCATCATAGTAATTTTTATATCCTATAATTCTTGCAGTTGGTATTATATTCCTTATATTTTTTTCGGAGTTAGAGCCCAAAACGATGATTATTGTTTTGTTTTTTAAATCGGAAAATGTATGTATTTCGGAATCATTATTTACAACGGCAGTTTGACCTGCTGCAAAATACGGTTTTGAAAAATCAATTAAATATTCTCTTTGAGGAGTTATTGACATAGTTGCAATTACCATATCAACTTTCCCCGAAGTTACCGCTTCAATACGTGTATCGGGAGTAACACTTACATATTGGATTTTTCTGTCTGACCCCAATAAATCTTTTGCTATATATTTTGCTACATCAATATCAAATCCGTCATTATTTCCGGTCTCTTCATCTATAAAGCCAAAAGGAAAAGAATCGGTTTTAACTCCGACTATAACATAACCTCTGTCAATAATTTCATCAAAAGTATTTAGTTCTTTATCTTTTTTAGAACAACCCGTAAATATTAACAGTGAAAGCAATAGAAAACATAATAATTTTTTCATATAATCCTCTTATTAAATTTCCTGATTTTTTTCCATCAGCCTTTTATAAACTCTTGAGTTTATTTCGCCTCCGACAAGCAGTATAAGTGAAGTATAATAAAGCCAAACCATCAGTATAGCAACGGCTCCTATGGCTCCGTATACTTTGTTATATGCATTCAGGTTGCTTAAATATAGTGAAAAACACCAAGAACCGAGCATCCAAAAGAAACTGAAAAATAAAGTTCCGCCAAGTACGCTTCTTAATTTTGTTTTATCATTACCTTCTATTGCCGGAAGAATAAAATAATTTCCGATAGAACAAATGGCGAGTGCTATATAAGATACAGGCCACCTGATAATTGATATTACATCTATTGATAATTTGGATAATGCCGTATAATCAATCATAAAATTAAGAAAGACTTTTCCTAATACTATTAAATTAACTATCAAAAATAATACTAAAGAATTTATAAACACCATTAAAATTGATAAAACTCTTGTATAAATAAAACTTCTTGTTTCTTCAATGGCATAGGCTCTGTTTAGCCCCTTTATAATTGCAGCTATTGCATTTGCTGCCAATGCTATTGTTATGATAAGTCCGAATATAGCTATAAATTTGCCTTGTTTGAATATCATAGCTTCATTAAGCGTGTTTAGAATTAAAGAAGCTACATCTTTAGGTGCAATATTAGTCAGAAAATTTAGTATAGGTGTAATTAAAGTTTTTTTCCCCATCCAAGCAAAAAGTGAAGTTAAAAATAAAAGAAAGGGAAAAAGCCCCAAGATAAACCAAAACGCCATCTCTGCGGCAACTCCGCAGAAATCCTGATCTATAATTTTCTTGATAAGGGATTCTATGTATTTTCGCATCCTAATTCGCTTTGAACTCGTTTTAATAATTTATCATAAGCTATTGCTATTGGTTTTTTTATGGTACAGCCTGCGGCAAAGGTATGACCGCCTCCTCCGAAATCTATTACAATAGGGATGATATCTTTTGTTTTGCTTCTTAAGCTTACTTTTGTATAGCCTTCTTTTGTTTCCTTTAAAATTGCTGCAATTTCAACATTTTTAGATGACCTTAAAACTTCTACAATTCCTTCGGTAAAGTCATCAGTTGCATTAAATTTGCTCATATCACTTCTTGTTATCTTTGCAAAAGCAATTTGCCCGTTATTATAGAAACAGGTGTTTGTAACTATATATGCCTGAAACTGAACCATAGACTGCGGCTTTGTTTCATAGCATGATCTGAATTCGTATGTGGGAGATACTCCCAGTTTTACTAAATCAGCTGCAAGCATAAATGTTTCGGGCGTCGTATTTTCATATTTAAAACCTCCTGTATCTGTTAATAAGGAAGTATAAATGCATCTTGCCACATCTTTTGGGATTTCCAAATTCCACTCTGTAAATATTTTATATAAGATAACTCCTACGCAGGCAGCATTACCTTCAATAATATTTAAATCACCATAACCGTTATTAGTTTTATGGTGGTCTATATTTATTTTGAAATTGGCATTATCATAGATAAAAGCACCTGAAATTAATCTGTCTTTTGATGCAACATCTACAGCTATTGCCAAATCATATTTCTTCTTTTCATCAATTGTTTGAACATCTTTAAATCGGTTGTATTCGGGTAAATAAGAATATAAAGACGGTAAAAATCCAACATAAACAGAGTCTACTTTTTTATTAAAATATTTTTCTATCATGAGGCTTAAAGCAATATTTGAGCCTAACGTATCGCCGTCAGGACTTACATGTGAAAATATAATAATACTTTCAGCCTGTTCTATCTTATTTTTAAGTTCTAAAAAAAGATTATCCATACTCTCTTTATTCTACATGAAAGATTATACACTAAAAATCAGGTTTGTACTAAGGTTTTATTAAAACCTTAATTGCTTTACCGTTCATATGTTTAATTAAGGCTTCCTCCGTTTTTTCAAGCGGAAGAGTTTCCGTTATAAGATTTTCTACGGGAAGCTTTTCTTCATGGATTAATCTTAAAGCTTCTCTAAAATATACAGGGGTATGGTGAAAGATGCTTAACACTTTTATTTGGTCATAATGCAGTCTTCTTGTATCTATTGAAAATCTTGTACCGGATTTACAGCCTCCGAAAAGGTGTACGGTTCCTCCTCGTTTGACAAAAGTAAACATTCTTTCCCAAATTTCGGGTAATCCTACGCATTCGACTGCTACATCAAGTCCTTTTTTCTCATCGGAAAAGTTAATAAATATTTTTTCGGGGTTAGGATATTTAACTAAATCAATTATTTCATCCGCTTCCCCAAACTCTTTAGCCAGCTTTAATTTTAAAGGATTACGGCCTGCCGCTATAACTTTTGCCCCTTTCATTTTGGCAAGCTTAACAAACATTAAACCTATCGGCCCTAAGCCTACAACTCCAACAGTTTGTCCGGGTTTAATTCCGGTTTTTTCTATTCCGTGTACAACATTTGCCAAAGGCTCACAAAATGCAGCTCTTTCAAAACTTAAATCATCAGGTAAATGCAGTAAATTTCTTTTTACTATTTCTTTTGGAATATTTATATATTCAGCATAAGCTCCGTTTAAAAACTTTAAATTTTCGCACAGATTATATTCTCCGCGTTTACAGAAAAAACACTCTCCGCAAGGAGCGGAGTTTGCGGCTACAACTCTATCGCCTTCCTTAAATCCCATTACATTTTTCCCGACTTTTGTAATTATTCCGGAAAACTCATGTCCAAACCCTGACGGTACTTTTTTTATTAAAACAGGATGACCTCTTCTGTATGTTTTAACATCGGTACCGCAGGTAAGAGCTGCCATTATTTTAACTTGAACTTCCCCTTCTTTTGGGTTATTTATTGTTACCTCTTCATATTTGATATTCTGCGGTGAATAAAATTGTACCGATTTCATTCTCATAATTGTATATATGCTTTCATTATTTTATTAGAAATTGTATCATTAAGAGCATCATTTATCCCTTCAAAAGGATATACGGAAGATATACCCGATACTCTTACCAATCCTCCCTCTATGAATCTCATGGAATCTTCCAAGTCCATGGGCGAAGGAGAATAACTTCCCATTATATTCAGCTCTCTATAATAAATATCATTATTACTAAATCCGTTTTCATCACTTATACTTGAAAAAACAACAATATTTGCTCCGTCTCTTGCTGCTTTTATCGCAAAATCAGTACACCTTGATGCTCCCGCCGTTAAAAATATATTATCAAATCCTATGTTAGTAAGATTTTTCATTTCTTTTAATGCTGCTTCTTCATCTTTTATGAGAAATGATTTATCAAATCCGAATTTTTCCGATAAACAAACTCTTTCATATAATAAATCACATCCGTAAACTTGATTTCCGAAGGCTTTTATGGTTTGCCCCATAAGTATTCCTATTGAGCCTAAACCTATAATTAAACTTTTGCTGTTATCCCTTATATTAGCTCTTTTTACTGCCCTTATACAACAAGCTAACGGCTCTAAAAAGGATGCTTCTATATCCGATAAATTAAGATTAACTTCAAAAACTGTATTTTGGAGGTGTTCTTCAGATACATATATATATTCGGCAAAACCTCCGGGGATGATATTTGTTTCCTTAAAGTGTCTGCACATTGAGTAATGCTCACTCCAGCAATATTGGCAGTTAAAGCAGGGAACGTGGTGCCCTAATGCTACTTTATCTCCAACTTCAAAGTTTGTTTTTGAATTTATTTCAACTATTTCTCCTACAACTTCATGCCCTAATATGGCGCCATCTTTAGCTTTGCCTGTCCTCATTTTTACAATGTCGCTGCCGCATAATCCGCAGCCTGTAACCTTTATTATCGCTCCCGTTCCGTATTCATCAAGTATAGGTTTAGGTACATACGTTATTATAAATTTATTATTATTTAATACAGCAGCTTTCATATATTTATCCTTAAAATTCCATTGTTATTATAATTTAAAATAAATTATTTTGCTTTAAAATTTTTAAATCATAATCACTTAAATCGCTTTTAAGGAATTTTTCAAATAAATCTGGACGTTTATTTTTCGTAATAATAAATTGTTGAAGTCTTCTCCATTCCTTGATTTTTTCGTGGTTGCCGTTTAAAAGAACTTCGGGAACCTCCAAACCTTCATAAACTCTTGGCTTTGTGTAATGAGGATGCTCCAATAACCCGTCATAATGAGAATCGTACTCAGAGGATTCTTTATCTCCAAGTACCCCTTCTTTTAACCTTATTACGCTGTCTATAATGCATAAGGCAGGCAGTTCTCCGCCTGTCATTACATAATCTCCCATTGATACTTCTTCTGCTTGTGCTAATTGTTTTATTCTTTCATCAAATCCTTCATAGTGTCCGCATATTATTATCAGTTGTTCTTTTTTTGCAAATTCCTTTGCCATATTCTGATTAAAAACTTTACCTTGAGGCGACATAATTATTGTTTTGCTGTTTTTAATTTTTTCAACGGACTTTAAAGCATCAAGATACGGCTGGCATGACAGTAACATACCCGCTCCTCCTCCATAGGGAGTGTCATCAACTTTTTTATGCTTATCAATTGTATAATCTCTCGGATTGATTGCGTTTACTTGTATTAAATTTTCTTGCAATGCCCGTTTTATAATACTATGACAGCACGCGCCAAGAATCATTTCGGGAAATAAACTTAATACATCAAATCTCAATTGATAAGTCCTTCTATGTTATTTATAACAATTTTTCCGTTCTTAATATCAACAACGGGAACAAGGTCTTTTACAAAAGGTACAAGATGTTCTTTATTGTTGTTATCTTTAACGGATAAAATACTTCCCGCAAGATTTTCTCCTACGGCAGTTATTGTACCTATATTACAACCGTCTTCATCATATACTTCCATCCCGATTAAATCGTTAATTAAATACTCATTTTCACTAAGGTTGTTTTCAACTTCCTTTTTGGAAATATATATATCGCAACCTTTATATTCTTCTACATCATTGACGGTCTTAAATTCTTCAAACTTTATAATGGCAAAATGTTTGTGAAACCTGACTGATTTTACTTTCAACTGTTTAAAAGCATTATCTTTTTTAACAAAAACAATATTAAGGTTTTCAATTTGGTTTTCTTTGCCTTTTGTAAAACCCAGTTTGGCTTCGCCTTTAATTCCGTGAAAATTCAGAATTTTAGCAATGGAAATTAAATCTTCCTTCATAATTATTTTGTCTTTTTGTATTCTTCAGGTGCGTCTTCACGCTCTTGATTCCATCTGTCGAGTCCCATTTGTTTCCTGATTAAACCTATTCCCACATGGACTCTCCATTCATCCATTCTTAATTGAGCGGCAATAATTTTATGGCACCCTATGGGAGGTAATGGTAATAAAGGTTCGTATAAATTTTTTATTGCAAACAATTGGTCGGGAGAAACCGCCAATTTCCTTTTCGGGAAAGGAAGTTTCGGCAGCATTAATTTTTGTCTTACAAGGTTTATACCGAAGAATACTTTTCTTGGTTCTAAACCTATTGCCTGACCAATTATTTCATGTATATCAGGGTTTGGCAGAGGCAGAGCCTTTTTATACAAAATTTCAATTTGTTCTATTTGTTCTTTGCTGACCAAAAGTTGTTTTTGTCTTTGAGGTTTCGGTTTGTTTCCGTTTGGACGCGGACGTGAAAAACCTCCGGGTCTGTTATTATTAAACCCTCTTTGAGGTCTGTTTCCTCTGTTATCGTTGTTGTATCTGTTATTACGTGGTCTTTGGTAACCGTTATTTCTGTTATCGTATGATCTTTCATTACGGTTATAGCCTCCGCCTTGAGGACGGCTATAATTCCCTCTTTCATGTCTTTCTTGAGGTCTTTCGTAACTTCTTTGTTTTTGTTCTTCTTGAGGTTCTTCATTCCCGAAAGAATATGAATTTGTCGGTTGTTCGGAAGTTTTTGCGGCTTCCTGTGATAAACCTTCCGTATATTTTTTATCCGAATAAAGACAATTAGGACAAATAACCCTTTTCGGGTTTTTAGTTTCGAACTCTGCGCCGCACTTAATACACTTATTTACATACATTTAATATGCCCCTTTTTATTTAAAGCAAATGCTTTACTCTCTCCTGTTTTAGGATTTTTACCATGTTGATTAGAAAATTTACTCTACCTGCTTTATTATAGTGCTTTTATTTAAATTTGTCATCAACTTATAATTGTGAACTATATTATAATTTTACACATAAAAATATAATAATACAATACTGATACTTAATATAAATTAACCATGTACATCTGTCTTAGTATATTTGGAACTTAACTGACCGCATGCCGCATCTATATCTGCCCCTCGTTCCAATCTTATAGTAACCTTTTTACCGGAAGCCTCCAAAATATATTTAAATTTCTGAATTGTGTCTTTATTTGGCTTTTTAAAATTACTTTTTTCATTTTGATTATAAATTATTAGATTTACATTGCTTTTTAATTTGGAAATGGCAATTGCAAGTTCTTTAGCATCGGCAACGGAATCGTTAATATCTTTCATAAGAACGTATTCCACAGTTACTCTTCTTCCTGTAGTTTGGGTGTATTCCTGCAATGTTTGTATCAGTTCGTCAAATTTATATTTTTTAGCTACGGGCATTAATTTCTGCCTTTTTTCCTGATTGGGAGCGTGCAGAGAAATTGCTAAAGTAGATTGAAAATCAAGTTTTGCCAGTTCTTTAATTTTCGGAATAATTCCGCAGGTGGAAACAGTTATTCTTCGTGCACCTACTTGGAATTGTTCTCTGAATATTTTGATGGACGAAATAAGATTATCAAAGTTTAATAAAGGTTCACCTTGTCCCATATATACAATATTTGTAACTTTAAGCCCGGTTTCAGACTGTATAAGAAAAATCTGCTGTATAATTTCCTCCGAATCAAGGTCGCGTTTAAAACCCAATTTCGCGGTAGCGCAAAAACTGCATCCCATCGCACATCCGGCTTGAGTACTTATGCAGGCCGTTAAATTGGCTCTGTTATCAAACCGCATCAAAACAGCTTCTGCCAAATTTCCGTCTTTTAGTTCAAACAGGAATTTCATAGTCCCGTCTTTACTTATTTGCTTGTCTTTTAAAGTTATTGAACATAAACTTGTTTTTTCCTTTAGCAGTTCTCTTGTACTTAAAGGTAAATCCGTCATATCGTTTATGTCTTTTAATGATTTTAAATAAAGCCAATTAAAAACCTGTTTTGCACGGAACTTTGATTGATTATTATCAATCATGAACTTTTCTAAATCACTTAAACTTTTGCCTGCAAGTATAAATTTTGTATCCATATCGCAATTAATTTTAACATAAAATTTGTATTTAAAAATGTTCGTGTTACCATGTATTTTGAAATAATAATTAAGTCAAGGAGAAATACATTGAGAACATACGAATTATTATCAATAATTAAACCTAATATTGATTCGGAAGAATTTGATAAAGTTTGTGCAAAAATTGAAGAAACAATTACTTCATTAGAAGGTAAAGTTACTTCTACCGATAAAATGGGCAGAAAAAAATTGTCATACGATATCAAGGATTACAGAGACGGATATTTCGTAGTACATAATTTTGAAATGAAGCCCGAACAAGTCGGTAAATTTAACAGACAATTAAGATTAAATGAAAATATTTTAAGAATTATGCTTCTTGAAACATCGGAAGTAAAAGCATAAAATCGGAGAAAAATATGTCATTAGCTAAAGCGGTATTATCAGGTACGGTATTCAGAAATCCCGAAAAAAGATTTACGGGCAATAACATTCCCGTTACTTCTTTTACATTAAATATTGATGATAAAGAACAGTCTTTAATCAGGATAGTTGCCCGCGGTAATAATGCAGAAGCTATTGAACAAGCTGTTTCTAAAGATGACAGAATTGTTGTTGAAGGCAGACTTCAAGTAAGTGCAATTCAATCTGAGGATGGCACTGAGAAAAAAATTATGGAGCTTGATTTATCAAGTTTTGAAGTTTTATCTTCTTCTAATAGTCCGGTTCAAAACAAATCAAAAGACGAAGTTGTTAAATTCTCTGAAGTTGAAATGGATGATGTTTTGATAGGTGAAGAAGAAATTCCGTTTTAAAAAATATAAGATATAGAGGGAAATATAATGGCAAAAGAACAATTAGACAAGAAAAAACGTAAAAATTGCAGTTTCTGTGCGGATAAAGCGGAAACTATTGATTACAAAGACGCTCAAAAATTAAGAAAGTACTTAACAGAAGCAGGAAAAATTCTTCCCAGAAGAATAACAGGTACTTGCGCTGAACATCAAAGAATGCTTGCTAAAGCAGTAAAAAAAGCAAGAGAAGCTTCACTTTTATGTTATGTTTTTGAATCATAAATTTATATTTTAATTTTAAAAAGAGGACTATTTTGTCCTCTTTTTTTAATCTTTAATTATATGAACGGAAGTTCTTGTTGCAATATTCGGCGGAATGTATTGATTATAGTAATTTCTGTTATACGGATATTGATTGTATATATGGTTGTGAGTGTGTAAATTATTATGATAATAGGGTCTATTGACATTTGAATTCAAGAATCCGTTATTAGGATGTAATCTGTTAAAAAATCTGTTTGTATTATGATATCTGTTATGGTAAGGACAGTATTGGTTTTGGTTATTTAAAAAATTTAAAAATTCATTTCTGTACATATTATTAGCGTATCCATATCCTGAAGAAGTCCATGAAGGAGTAAACCCCGTCATAGATGATGTTGTAGAAAAAGGCTCTGTTATATTGTTCCAAAAACTTTTCATTTTACTTTGTTTTACTCCGGGGTAGAAATTTTCGGAAGGACTTATAATTCGGCTGTTAAGATTATTATCCGACATTTTCGCAAGCATACTAACTCTGTCATCAACGCTCCCGCTTTGAGCCATTCCGAAAATATCAGTTTCAAGTCTGTTTAAACGCTCCGATAAGCTTTGGTTTTCAAAGGCTTCGCCGTAGCGTGAATATTCTATCCTGGCTAAATCATCATCAGAAAAACTATTGGCGTAATTTATGCCATAAAATAATACTGCTGTTAAGATAAAAATTTTTTTTATCATAAGTTCTCTCCTGATTATATTTAGGAGTAAACTTATTCTTTTATAAATAGCCTGTA
>CANQJQ010000063.1 GCA_947624265.1 Candidatus Gastranaerophilales bacterium | reverse complement strand
AGGCTACTCTAATTTGATACTTTTATACTTTTATGTATTATAATAATAAAAATTTATTTAGGAGTTATAACCAATGCAAACAGAAAAAGAGAAAATGCTTTCAGGCGAATTATATAACGCTAATTATGACAAAGCTTTAATAGCAGAAAGAACTAAATGCAAGACCTTATGTTTTAAATATAATAATATTTCTCCCGAAAAAATAAAAGAAAGAAAAGAATTAATAAAACAAATAGTAGGAAAAACTAAAGGCGAGTTTTTAATAGAACAGCCTTTTATGTGTGATTACGGCTACAATATTGAACTTGGTAAAAATTTTTATTCCAATCATAATCTTATAATTTTAGACTGCGCAAAAGTAACATTTGGCGATAATGTATTTATTGCGCCGAATTGCGGTTTTTATGCAGCAGGTCATCCTCTTGACTATGAAACAAGAAATAAAGGACTTGAGTGGGCTAAACCTATAAAAGTCGGTAATAACGTATGGATTGGCGGGAATGTAGTTATTCTTGGCGGTGTTACAATAGGGAATAACGTCGTAATAGGAGCAGGTTCGGTTGTTACAAAAGATATCCCCGATAATTCGCTTTGCTATGGAGTTCCTGCAAGAAAAATAAAAGAATTATAAATTTATTATCCAGCAGTTGTTTTTTTTATTTTTATAAATTTTTTCATTTAAAATATTTAATATAATTTAAATTATTGTATAATAACAGATATGAAAAATACAACATATATTCTTATAAATCCGCCAATCTTACGTGCTGAAAGATATTCATCAAAATTTTTAGGCGCCGCAGGAGGTTCACTTGTTCCGTTAGGAATTTTATATATCGCATCTTTTATGGAAAGTAAAGGCTGTAATGTAGAAGTTATAGATGCCGAACATCAATTATTAACTCAAAATGAGACTATTGAATACGTAAGAAAACTTATCAACCCAAATAAAAAAACTTATATAGGAATATCAACGACAACAGTTTGTTTTAATAATGCCGTAGTGCTTGCCCAAAATTTAAAAAAGAATTTTCCCGAAATAAAAATTATACTGGGCGGAGTACATGTTTCATCATTGCCTGAGCATGCAATGGGATATGAATGCTTCGATTATGGAATTATAGGTGAAGGCGAAATTACTAATTATGAACTAATAGATTGTTTAAATAATAATAATGATATAAACTCTGTCAAAGGTATTGTTTATAGAGAACAAGGAAAACTTGTTTATACAGCGAAAAGAGAACCCATAAAAAATTTGGATGAATTGCCTTTTCCCGCAAGACATTTATTAAAAAATCTTGAACAATATGTACCGGGGCTTTCAGATTATAAACAACTTCCCGTAACAAATATAATTACATCAAGAGGCTGTCCGGGTCAATGTACATTTTGTTCTAATGCAGTTTTCGGCAGAACATACCGTTCACGCTCTGCACAAAATATATTTGAAGAAATTGAAGATGTTATAAAAAAGTATAAAATGAAAGAAATTCATTTTATTGATGATTCTTTTCTTCTTAATAAAATACGAATACGAGAACTTTTCGATTTATGTACGGAAAAAAATTTAAAATTTAGCTGGTCTTGTTATTCAAGGATAGATAATGTAAATTATGAATATTTAAAATATCTTAAGCAACATGGGTGTTGGAGAATTTCTTTTGGTATTGAATCCGGTGATAAACAAGTCTTAAAAGACATCAAAAAAAATATCACTTTAGATAATGCAAAAGAAGTTATAACTTGGTGTAATGAACTTGGCATTAAAACTACAGGTTTATTTATGATTGGACATCCGACAGACACTGTTGAGTCTATAAAAAATACAATTAACTTTGCGGTTAATATTCCATTTTCCGATGCCGCTTGCTGTGTTTCTACCCCTCTGCCGGGTTCGGAACAATTTAAAACAATGTTTAAAGATTGCAATTATAATGAAATCGATTTTTCAAAATTTAATACAATGTATTCAGTAGTCCCCCCCCCAGTATGACAGGACTTGATGTATTAAAAATGCAAAAAGAATTTTATAAAAGCTTTTATTTAAGACCCAAGGTAATCTTCAGATATTTTTTAAGCCTTTTTTCATCAGCATTTTTTATAAAATTTAAAACTTTAACTATGAATGCTTTGTATATAATTTTACCGATAAAATAATTATTTACTGCATTCTAAAATAAGCTGTTATAATACTTGCAAGAGTGTAGCGGAAGGAAAAAATTTTGTTAGCTTATACATATAAAGACCACGGTGTTTTTGAACTGACGGAAAAACCTAAACCCAAACTTCTTAACAAAAAAGATGCAATCGTTAAAATAACAATGAGCAGCATCTGCACAAGCGACTTGCATATTAAGCACGGCTCTGTACCTAAAGCCGTTATAGGAATTACAGTCGGGCATGAAATGGTCGGGATAGTTGAAGAAACAGGAAGCGAAGTTAAAAATATTACAAAAGGCGACAGAGTAACCGTAAATGTAGAAACTTTTTGCGGAGAGTGTTTTTTCTGCAAAAACGGTTTTGTAAATAACTGCACTGATAAAACCGGAGGCTGGGCTCTAGGCTGCCGTATAGATGGCGGTCAAGCGCAATACGTAAGAGTCCCTTATGCAGACCAAGGCTTAAACAAAATTCCATCCTCTGTTTCTGATGAACAGGCGCTTTTTGTCGGCGACATTTTAGCAACAGGATTTTGGGCGGTTAAAATTTCCGAAATCAAGACAACGGATACAGTTCTGATAATCGGTGCAGGCCCGACGGGAATTTGCACTTTATTGTGTGCAATGTTAAAATATTCAAAAAAAATTATTGTTTGCGAAAAAGATGAGACAAGAAGAAACTTTGTAAAAAACCATTATCCTGATGTTATTGTTGTTGAGCCTGAAAATTGCCTTGAAACGGTAAACAAAGAAAGCGAACACGGAGGTGCTGATGTTGTTATAGAAGCTGCGGGAAGTGAAGAATCATTTCAAATGGCTTGGCAAGCTGCCCGACCCAATGCAATTGTAACTATCGTAGCACTTTACGATAAATCTATGATATTGCCTCTGCCTGATATGTACGGAAAAAATCTTACATTTAAAACAGGCGGAGTAGACGGGTGCGACTGCGATAAAATACTATCCTTAATTGAGCAGGGCAAAATTGATACAACCCCTTTAATCACACATAAATTTGCGCTTAAAGATATTGAAAAAGCTTATGAAATATTTGAAAATAAACTTGATAACGTCATAAAAATTGCTATTGTGAATTAATATATTCTAATGTCAAAAATTCCAATAAATTTATATTTGTTTTACCATCTTCTATTGCTTTAATTATAAATTCCCTGTCCTCATCCGTTTTAAGAACCTGCATAATTTCGTGGATTTTCTCTTGGGAATTAGTTATATCACAAAGCATTTTATATAATTTTATCCCCATAGGAGTATTAATAAGCTTTTCCGTTTGTTCAGCCGTTTCTACATTACAGCACCAAGTGCCTTTTGTATATTTTTTGAATAACTCGGCCAGACCTATTGCCTTTGCTTCAGTTGAAAGAGCCACTATTTTAAAATTTTGATTATTAAACCCGATAGCTTCATTTTTGCCATGTAAAACAGTAACTTTTTTACAGTTATTTTCTTCAAGAGAATCAATTAAATTAAAATCACTGCAATTAGCAAGATTAAAATCTATAAGTTTATTTAATTCAAGATTATCAATACCAAAATTTGAACACCTTGCCCATATCGCCTTAAACCCGTAAGTTGCACCATCCATTAACCAATGAATAAAAAAAGAATCATTAATTTTATTAAAAAATTCGGTAAAATCGGTCAATAATAATCTTTCAGCATCCATTAAAGATTTACCTTGTTTAATATAGTTATCCAAACTAAAAGAGTGCATTTCTTCGGTTTTAATATTATAAACTGCAATACAGCAAATACTCGGGGCGAGTGCTCCTCCGTTATAAAATCCACTGCAAGAATAATGTATTGAATAAATATTTTGTTTTTTGTTCATATTTTTATCTCCTTATTTTAAGGATAAAATATCTATATGACAAAAACGGTCGTTATGATAAAATAATTTTAAAAGGAGTTTTTATGGAAGATAAACCCAGATATTCAAGAGTATCCGATATTTTGGATTTGGCAATCTATATGTCGTCAAAACCATTAGGTATAACTATTAATGAAATTTCTCAAAGATATAATGTTTCCCGCCGAACGGCAGAACGTATGCGTGATAGTCTTACCTGTATTTTTTCTCAGGTGGATGAAATTGAAACAAAAGACAATCAAAAGCATTGGGGATTTATTAATTATTCAATCAGTCAATTGGTATCCTTTACCCCTAAAGAAATTGCAAATATTGAACAATGCCAAAGAAGAACAACCAATAAAGAAATGAAAGAAGAACTTTCTAAAACCATAGAAAAAATAAAATCCTTAAACCGTAAAAATATAGTCAATACCGAAAATAATATAGAAATGATTATGCAAACGGAAGGATATGCAGTAAGGCAAATGCCTCAATATAAAATAAATATTCAAACTCTTGAGGTTATAAGGGAGGCACTTCATAATTCAAAAGCAGTTACGGGAATTTATCATAATAAAATAAGAACTATTGAACCATTAGGCTTGATTTACGGTGCAAAAATATATTTAATTGCTAAAGAAAAGGCAAAAGGTGAAGGAATATATAATTATCTTCTGCATAAATTTCAAGATTTAAAATTGACTAATAAAACTTTTGACAAAGGTAATTTTAATCTTCAAGAATACTTAAACCAATCTTTTGGTGTTTATCACGGTAAAATTCTTAATGTTAAATTATCTTTTTCAAAAGAACTGGCAGAAGAAGCATCTCAATATAACTTCCACCCCACTCAAAAATTAATAAAAGAAAAAGACGGCACACTGTCCGTTACTTTTAAAGCCTCCGGTGATAAAGAAATAATGTGGCATATTTTTAAATGGGGAAACGGATGTAAAATTATCTCTCCAAAAAGTTTAAAAGACGAGTATAAAAAATACCTTGAAGATATTTTGGCAAATTATTAACGGTATCTACCTGTAGCTTCAGACTTTTCTGCCATATTTGTAGTTTTAGGCAATTTCCGCCGTTAATTCATTATAATATAATTTGTCTTTTAATCCACTCCATAATTATGGAAACTAAATATTCTTGTTCTTGTTGAGTCAGTTCTCTGCCTTTTGGGATTTTGTGCCATTTTTCAATACAACCCCTGCAGCATGTCGCCGTTGCGTGCTGAGCTATAAAAACAGGATGCCCTCGCATCGGGGTTTGTTTGCCATCGTTCACTGGGTCTTTTGGTGCTAATCTATCCTTTATAAAATCGCAGGCATGAGAATATATCTTATCCAAACCTTTTTCTTTAATATAATCAAGTTCTTTTGCTCTCAGTTTAAACCTTGCTCTGAACTTGGATTTTTCAAGTTTATCTATAATATCCATACTAATCTATTTTATCAGTGAATTTTTTACTTATCAAATTGCATAATGAAAAAATTTAGATAGGATTTAAGTTTTTATATTTTTTGCCGATATATAACTCGTAAATATATTGGTGATTATGAATCTAGGAGTACTTAAATTAGAATTTAAGCAATATCTGGAAGATAACAATCTTCTTGATAAGAAAGATATAAAAGGAAATGCTAACGATATTAGTATTTTCTCATATGCCAATGAGTTTAAAGATTTTATTGCAAGCGAATATAAAACAGATGATTCATTTAGTTCCAAAAGTATAACAGAGATAATGTCTATGGAAATAACTGCTGACGGAGAAATTGTAGATACAAAAGGAACAGAAAGCAATAAAGAAACTCAGGAAACGGATAAAAACTTAAATTCACAAGAAAATTCCGAAACAACAAATGATATATTTAATGATATATTTAATGAACTTATAAAAACTGATGAATTCTTTGACAAACTTGATAATGACGGCGATAACAATATATCTCAAGATGAATTTAGACAATTTATGGACACAATAAAAAATCTTGATGACAATGAAGAAGATATATCTGTTATGGACATTCTTTCAGCTGCTGATTATATAAAAAATAATGAATTTGATAAGTTAATTAATCCGACTCATGATGAAGACAATCAAAAAATACCTGAAACAGAAACTGATAAAGATATTCCATCAGAAAATTCCCAAAATATAGGAACTAATAACAGTTCATTCGGAACAAATTATACGGGTTCATCAAATTATGCAGGAGGCACATCTTCGATATCAAACAGTAACCCTGTTTCCGAAAATAAATCTTCGGAAAAATCAATTAATAATATGTCAAAAGAAGAACTACAAGAAGAAGCAAAAACGACAGAACAAGATATTAAAGACAAAAAGAAAAATCTTAATAATTTATATAACGGAGAAAATCCTCAGTTAACTGAAATACAAAATAATATAGATTCATCTTTTGATGAATATACATCAGCACTTGAAAAAGAAAATTCAACCTTGGCAGAAGAGGTAAGAAATAATGAATCAAAAATACGAGATAAAGAATCAGAAATTAGTACAAAAGAAGAGGAAATAACAAATCAGGAATTAACAGTATCAGATGCAGAAAACCAATACAATAATGCAGTTGAAACAGTAAATGCACTACAGGCTACATTAGATAAACTATTAAGTACCGACAATACAAATTATACATCTGAAAAACAACAGGATTTAAGTACAAAAATAACAAATGCCAGAAGTGAACTGGAAAAAGCAAAAAAAGCAGAAAAAAAGGCAGAGAAAAAAGTAGACGATGAAAATGAAAAATTAGATAATTTAAAAAAAGAACTTAAGAAACTAAAAGAAGAAGACCTTGAAGCATTAAATCAAGAAAAAAAGACCTTGGAAGAAAAAATTGCGGAAAAATATTCTTCAATAAAAGAACTTATGGATAATTATAATAAAAATAAAGAAGAATATAAAGTTCAGAAAGATACTCTGATTCAGCAAGCATCACAAGAACTTCTTTCGGCACAAACCCACCTGAATGAAGTTAATACCGCACTAAACAATAAAAATAATAAAGAGACCACAAGTAAACTATCAATGTATGAATTATTCAAAGATGACATTGAATACAATATTGAGTATATAGATAATGGCGAAACAATGCCATATGTGATAATTGGTCCGAAAGACGCTGAACTTGGTGGAGACCTTCCGGCAGTATTATACTTGCATGGAAAAGGACAAGTCGGAGGCAATGGAGATAGCATTATAAATGGAATAAGTCCGGCAAACTTTATGCCAGACTGGGATCTTAAAGATTTTAACGGATATATCATATGTCCGGTATTAACCGGTAATTACAATGCAGGAACTTGGCAAAACCAAAAAGCTGTAGAATACGTAGATCAATTATTAGGTAGTCTTACAACAAAATATAATATTGATAAAGAAAAAATAGCCTTAACAGGTGCCAGCCTTGGAGGTACCGGAGCACTTTATATCGGTAAATATTTAAGCCACAGATTTTGCGCCGTTGCGTCAATGAGCGGTTATAACTGCTATGATGCTGAGGTAAATCCGAATAATTTTGATATTCCGGTTTACGGTTATTCAGGGACACCCGAAATGGGAGAAGATAGAAAAAGTTATAACTATATGAAGAGTGCATTCGGAGATAAATTAAATGTTTACAACTGTTCTCATGATCAACTTCCGGAAGCGGTATACTCTAAAGACTCGGACGGAGATGGTTGTTCTGATTTATTAGAATTATTGTTCGAAATATTCAACTATTGATTATTTTGTAGTTGGGGTTTATAGACCAGTATCAATTGTAATATCTCTGCCTCATTCTCTAAACGTGTTTAGATATAGGCGATTTGTTAGAGATTGACTAGTATAGGACTAAATGTCCATTTCGTTTCACTTTTTGTCATAAAAAAGTCTGGCATAAATCTGAGCAAATCGCTAAAACTCAAATATACTCTATGTTATAGCAATAATTAAATTAGGACACGAAAGTCCCTTTTGAAATGCTAAATTGTTAAGTCGGAACTAAGCCAGAAGAGTTCATGACTTTTGGATAGTAGTAGAATCTGTTTCAATAAAACATTGCAAAACAACTAAAAATTACTTAAAATACCTTGATTTTAGTCAAGAATTTTAATACAAATAATTAAAACTTTTAAAATAAATTAAAGGAATTTATTGAATTATGTGATAATTAAATTTTCATGTTACAATAACTATATGACAAGTAAATTAGATAAAATTATAATTAAAGGTTATAAATCTATTGCTAATCTTGAATTAGAACTGAGAAGTTTAAATGTTTTAGTAGGTTGTAATGGTGCAGGTAAGTCAAACTTTATATCTTTTTTTAAATTATTAAACAATGTTATAGAAAATAGTTTAGACAATTTTGTTGCTAGGTCTGGTGGGGCAAATAATTTTTTTCATTTTGGTGCACAAACAACTTCTGAAATATATGCTGATTTGTATTTCGGTGTAAATAGATATGAAGTAGCTTTTCAAAATACAGATGATGATAAATTATTTTTTTCTATGGAATCTGCTCAATTTAAAAAAGATTTAGGTATTTATGCCGGAGAATATTATAGAGCATTTTTCACTAATGGACACCAAAAAACAAAATTATTATCAAATAATGCACCTGTAACGAGATATGTAAGAGATTCTTTGGCGAGTTGGATAGTATATCACTTTCATGATACCAGCTCTAATGCAAAAGTTAAATTGACGTGTGATATCAATGATAACGCATTCTTAAGACATGATGCATCCAATTTAGCTTCGTTCCTATATTTACTAAAAGAAAAATATCCAGATAATTATCAGGCTATTGTTAAAGCAATACAATCTGTTGCACCATATTTTGAAGATTTTAAATTAAAACCGAATCCTTTAAATGAATCTTCTATTAGATTAGAGTGGAAAGAAAAAGGTTCTAATGAATATTTTAATGCAAATAGTTTTTCAGATGGAACTTTAAGATTTATATGCTTAGCAACTGTTTTATTACAGCCGAATGCTCCGACTACGATAATCATAGATGAACCAGAACTAGGATTACATCCATATGCTATAACCGTTTTAGGGGGTCTAATAAAAAAAGCTCAAAAAAATCATCAATTAATAATTTCTACTCAATCAATACCATTAATAAATGAGTTTTCAGTGAATGATATTATTACTGTCGAGCGTAAAGAAAACGCATCTATATTTAATAGGCATAATGAACAAGATTTATTAGAATGGTTGAGCGAATATTCTGTTGGAGAATTATGGGAGAAAAATATATTAGGAGGCCGCCCATAATGTATAATATTGCAGTTTCTGTTGAAGGTCCAACAGAAGAACGTTTTGTAAAAGAAGTTTTAGCACCTTTTTTTAGACAAAAAAATATTATGCTTGAGCCAATAATAGTTGTTACAAAACGTTTAGCGAATGCTTCCTTTAAAGGTGGAACAATTCCTTTTGATAAAGCAATTAAAGATATAAAGAAATTGTTAAATCCTAAATATAACTTTGTTACAACATTTTATGATTATTATGGAATTAATAAGGATTTTTTACCTGATAGTATCTCTGGTAGTCCATACGAAACTGTAACGCAAATTGAAACAAAAATGGCTGACGCTATTTGTAATCCCAAATTCATTCCATATATACAATTACATGAATTTGAAACATTTTTATTCGTAGATGCAGAAATAACAAGCAACAACTTACTAGGTTGCAATAAAGTAAAAGTAACTCAGACAATTAATCAAGCATTACAAGGAAATAACTTAAATCCAGAATTGGTTAATAATTCTCCTAACACAGCACCAAGCAAAAGAATTATTGGATGTTACGCTGAATATCAAAAAACAGTTGACGGCCCAGGAGTTTGTAATGAGCTAGGAATTCAAGCAATGATGGACAAATGTCCAAATTTTAAAAATTGGATTAATAAGTTGTTATCTTTATGTATTGAATCTTAAATCATCGAATATATAGTTAGTAAGCCCAATCTCCTGCTTGATTTTGTAAAAATCATTCCTGATTTTTCTTTTCAAAGATTTCTTTTCTTGTTCATTGCCTGTTAGAATAGTGTTCAAAGGCTGTTTTAATGTAATCAAATTTTGAATAATCGGTGTCAGGTAAGGATATTTTCTATTTGTAATTTTAAAAAGCTGTGCCAATTGTGCCTGAGTCAGAATTTGTATTTCCCTTTTTGGGATATTAGCAATTTTTTTTACTTCAAAAACACAAGTTTTATTTATATAGCCTTCATTTTGAAAATGTTTTATTATCTGATTAAATAATACAAGAAT
>CANQJQ010000062.1 GCA_947624265.1 Candidatus Gastranaerophilales bacterium | reverse complement strand
GCTTGGAAGGCAGATGCTCTACCAACTGAGCTACTTCCGCATCTAGAAGTTTTTCTCCTCCTTTATAGTACATGAAACATTTTTATTTCGCAACAATTTTTATATTAATGCCGTTACAGCCAAATACATTAACAACAAAAAACTTATTATACCAATGATTTTAGACGGTACATTACATAATTTTCCTGCCGAATAAAAACCTGTTATTGATAATATGAATGTTACTATACCTATTATTAATGCGGATTTTAAAACAGATACTTCCATAAATCTTATGGAAATACCCGTTCCAAAAGCATCTATACTTGTTGCCAGTGCCAGTCCTACTATACATATTAAATTAATACATTGTATATTTGTTTCTTTTTTCTTTGAAAAAGATTCTTTTAGAAATTTTAAAGCTAATCCAGTAAAAATAATAAAAACAACCCATTTTGAATATATTTTTAAGTAATTATATATAACGGATGTAAAATGCCAGCCAATTATAGGCATAATAAATTGAAAAAAGCCGAAAGAACCCGATAAAGCAAGTGAGTTTTTTAATTTTTCGGTTTTTATTATTAACCCGTATGAAAAACTTACAATTAAAGCATCTAAAGCCAGCGCAAAAGCCAATATAAATATATCCGCAGTATTCATAAAATTATTATATAAAAAAAAACCGCTTTATAAAAGCGGTAAATAAGTGTTCTCTTTCCCTGTAAAAACTTAAATTATGCTGAAACTTCTTCTGTTGTTTCGGGAGCTTGTGCTTCTTCCTTAGCTTTTGCTTCCGAAGCTTCTTTTTCAGCTTGAAGTTTAGCTTGTGCTTTCTTTGACAGTTTTTGAGTTTCCTTCTTAACATAATTTAACTTTCCGTCATCCGTACAATTATTAATTAAGAATTGAACTGTTTCTGTCGGTTGTGCACCTTTTTTTATCCAATCTAACGCAGATTGTTTATCTAACTGCATTTCTTTTGTTTTCGGATTATAATAACCTAAATGTTGAATAGGAGCTGCTTCCCTTTTAGTAGTTGAGTTTAAAACTACAATTCTGAAAACAGGGTTCTTTTTATATCCTAATCGTCTTAATCTTATCTTAACCATGCGGTTTCTCCATTTTTCTACAACTGTGCCATTATGGCGTTTGCAGCCGTCGAATCAGCAATTTAAAAGAGGATAACTGCTTCTTCATTTTTATCAAATCACAAGCATAATAAATAATCAAGTTATTTTTTTATATTATTGTAACTAAACTTAAAGATACGAATTTGCTTAGTATGGTATAATTGTTTAGGTTATTAATTTGCAAATTATTTTTATCATGACAAATTTTATTAAAAATATTAAAATTTTTATTTCTGATTTTGACGGAATATTTACAAACGGCAAACTGAGAGTCTATTCTGACGGAAAAACTTCTAAAGATATTGATTATAAAGATATTATGGCAATTGCGAATATTATTAAAAAAAATATTAAGTTTGTAATAATATCCGGAGAAAATTCTTCTGCTATTGATATCCTTAAAAAAAAATTTCCTGATATAGATATTTTTCAGAATGAAAGAAATAAACTTAACATTTTGAAAACGTTGTTGGATAAATATAATATTAGACCTGAAAATGCATTGTATATGGGCGATGATATCAACGATAAGGATTGCCTTTTATATGTAGGTCATGCTTATACGGTTAATAATGCCCATAAAACAATAAAAGAATTAAAAAATATAAAAATAACTTCAAATAACGGAGGGGAAGGAGCCGTTAGAGAAGTAGCGGATTTAATAGTATGAAAAAATTTTTTAAACAAATTTATAATAAAATAATAAAATTTGATAATTATACAAAAGAGTATTTAAAAGTTTCAAACAATATTGAGATACCGTCCATTGCATATACTAATTGGGGAATGTACTTTGCCGATAATAAAGATTTTAAAAGCGCAATAGAAAAACTTGAAACAGCCTGCACAATGTCCGGACAAAACCCAAAACCATGCTTAAGTCTTGGAATTATTTATGCAAAACTTAAAGAGTACGATAAAGCGGAAGAGGCGCTCAATGAAGCTTTAAAACGTGATTCTCGCAATGCTTATACTTATTCCGTTTTGAGCGGAATTTATATAGCTAAAAAACAATTTAAAGATGCTGAAAATATGCTTAAAAAAGCATTAAAACTATCGCCTGAAGATTATGAATTACATTTAAACTACGGAATTTTTTACGCAAAAATTCAAAAAAAAGAAAAAGCTGTTGAAATGCTTAGAAAATCAAAATATTTAAATCCTTCAAACAGTCACACCTATTTTATACTTGGGGTTATGCTATTTGAACTTGATAAAATATCAGAAGCTTTTTCCGAGTTTAAACAATTGGAAAAAATTAATCCAAATTATAAAAATTTAAATTACTATATTGCACTTTGCTACAAAAAAGAAAAAAATTATTCTGCCGTATTGGAATACGCGCAAAGAGCACTAAATGAAGATGATTTAAATCCTTCGGTTTATATTTTACTTGCACAAAATTACTTTGATATGAATAACACACAGGAAGCAATTAAGGTATATGAAGCGGGACTGAAAAAAGGTATAAAGGATTTTGAATACTTTCTTTCCTGGGGAATTACCCTTTTAAGAATTAATAAATATGATGATGCAAAAACCGATATATTAAAAGCTTTAGAAATAAGGCCCAATGATTCCATAGCTTTACATAGATTGGGATATTGTTACTTTAAAGAACATAATTTTGATAAAGCAGAAGAATTATTTAACAAATCCATAGAACAAAATCCCGTCAATTCAATAGCTATTGCAGATTTGGGCATTTTATATTATGAGAAAAAAAATTATGATAAAGCAATTTCAACTTTCTTTAAATCTATAGATATTTCTATTGAAAATGCATATTTATATTTTTATATAGCAAATTGTTATTATAAATTAAACAGATTAAAAAAAGCTTGTGAGTTTTACGAAAAAACCATTGAATATTATCATAATCATTTGGAAGCTTATATTAATTATACAATGTGTTTATTGGCATTAAATAATTTTAAAGAAGCATCAAGGAAGATAAGAACAGCATATCAAATAAATCGAAAGTCGGAGAAGGTAATATTAATCTATGCTTTAACCGATTTAAAATCAGGAATATGTAGTGATGCAATTGAAAAATCAGATATATTATTAGGAATTAATCCAAATAATAAAGAGGCAAAAATTATAAAAGCTCAAGCTCTTATAAGCATACGAAAAGCGCCTGAGGCATTGGATATACTTTATTCTTTACCGGAAGAAGAAAAAAATTCATATATTTTCATATATTTGTCGTATTTAGCATATAAAGTACTTGTAGAAGATAATCCATCGAATTATAATGAAAACATGCTTAATCAATTTAATGAAAAACTGCAGGAAATAAATTCATTAAATTTGAATAATGAAGAATTAAGCGATGTAATAGGAAAAACTCTGGACATTAATAAAGGATAATAAAGTGGGATTAATTGTACAAAAGTTTGGCGGAACTTCGGTAGCTGATCCACAAAAAATACACAATGTAGCAAAAGCCGTAATTAGAGAAAAAGAAAACGGAAATGATGTAGTTGTAGTTGTTTCCGCAATGGGGCATACTACGGATTATCTTATAAAACTTGCAAAAGAAGTTACGGTTAACCCTGATTCAAGAGAGATGGATATGCTTCTTTCTACTGGGGAACAAGTATCCATAGCACTTTTAACCATGGCAATTCAATCTAACGGATATAAAGCAATAAGTATGAACGGTCAACAAGTCGGTATTATAACTGAATGTGTTCATTCAAAAGCAAGAATTGTAGATATTAAGACGGAGAAACTTCAAAAATATATAAAAGAAGGGAATATAATTGTAGTTGCAGGATTTCAAGGAGTAACTCCGGACGGAGAAATAACCACTTTGGGACGAGGAGGCTCGGATACATCAGCAGTTGCAATAGCTGCCGCTTTAAAAGCAGACAGATGCGATATATATACCGACGTTGAAGGTGTATATGCTACCGATCCGAGAATAGTTCCCAATATCCAAAAAGCAGATATTATCTCTTATGAAGAAATGCTTGAACTGGCAAGAGTCGGAGCAAATGTACTTCACCCGAGAAGTGTAGAAACCGCAAAACAATTTAATGTTCCTTTAAGAGTTCGCAGTTCTTTTAAATTAGACAACCTTGGTACTTTAATTATAGGAGTTGATAATATGGAAATATATAAACCTGTTGCAGGTGTTGCCGCAGATTCTTCTCAAGTCAGAATTTTATTATCGGACTTACCCGATATCCCGGGAACTGCCGCTAACGTTTTTGGAGCATTAGCTAAAAATAATATCAGTGTTGACATGATTATTCAATCACTTGCTAATAACGGCAGAAATTCAATTGCATTTACCATAGATGCGGATGATTTAGATGAAACGCTTAAAATTTTAAATGAAGAAAAAGAGCATATTCAATCAGGTGATATTTTAACTGATGAAAATATCGCTAAAGTTTCTATTGTAGGCGCAGGAATGGTTGACCGACCCGGGATTGCCGCAGATATGTTTAAAGCACTTGCTCAGCAAAATATTAATATTAAAATGATTTCTACAAGTGAAATAAAAATCAGCTGTCTTGTAAATAAAGAAAACGCAAATGAAGCCATAAAAGTATTATGCAGGGAATTCGGATTAGAATCTTCAGAAATGGCTGTAGTAAAAGGCGACCTGCCAAATGTATAAAAAAAGCGGAGCCTGTATAAGCTCCGCTATTATTAAAAAAGATTATCCAACCTGTGGTGTGCTGATTTAACCGAATCTTCCACCCTGATTAATCTTTCCAAAACATTATTATATTTTTTCATATCTTGTTTTAATTCAATAATCTGCTGCTGCATAAAACTGACGGTGCATTTATAAACACCGATACAAATACCTGCAGTAAGGAGTTGTACTACAAAACAGAACATTAATTCATACGTTATAGACACCGCCAGCTCCTTTTATTTAATATCTGAAATATATCTACACACCAAGCCATAATATTAGCTTTTATTGTATTTGTACCTTGTTCCTTTATAATATGTCTGAATATCAAAGAAGTTAATCTGCGATATTCTCTTTTGGAAATTTTATTATTCAAAACTTCTTGAACCATATATACTTTAAATTCCAATAAATAATCATGCAGCATTGAAGCAATTAAAAAATCGTTATCAGTTCTTGAACCTATTACCCGCCAAAAAAGGCGCGGTATATCCGCGCCGTTCCAAGTATATCCTTCAAATATAATAAACTCAAATTCCCGTTTAGTTGTATATACTTTAACTTTTATTGAATTATAAAGCTTAAAAGGATATTGTTTTTTGCTTATAATCACTTCTTCATTATCGGAATTTTCAATTACCCTAATTCGCACATCGGGTTTTTCATCAAATATAATATCTAAAATTTTTTCTTTTCTTTTAAACATACGCTGTCTCCTTTTAAGAAAGATTTTCCGGTAATTCTTTGTTTTTAAATAAATAATCAAGGTCATCGGAAGTGTAACCCAATAACGCCCCGATTTGAGCGATATACGGGTGTCCACGATAAAAATTATTTGCTTTGAGTTCTATTTTTAGAGCTTTAATATCAATCGTATTAGCAGGTTTATCATCTGCCAAAGACACTGTTTGTACCTCATTAGCTTGCTTAGCAAGTTCAATTACATCATCAAAATCAATGCCTTTTGCTTTGTACAGGGCTCTTTCAATATCTGCTGCGGTTAAAGAAAGTGAATTTATACGTTCACGCTCTTTTTCTTCACGTTCTTTTTCCCAATTCTCGTTAAATATTACACTTTGAGTATCTATATCCCATTTATACTTTTCATAATCATCCCAAATTTCTTTACAAACTTCAAAGTTTAAAATGTTGTCATTAACTATTCTTACTTGGCCTCTGCCATTTATTTTATTAGCTTGTATAAAAAAATAATATTTATTTTCCATTTTTATTTCCCTTTATAAAAATTTCCTATTTTCTTGTATCCATATGCATCCACCCAAATTTGTGATTCAATATTTGCAGAGCTGTAAGCACACCTTAATTTTCTGTCAGTTCCTATTTTAGCGATACAATTTCCTCCAATGGATGCACTGTTGCCGACTGCGATAATTCCACGAGCAGTTTGTGATATATATTGAACAATATAGAATACATGTTTTCTGTTATTTTCATCATTACCTTGCGTTCCATACATTTCTGTACAAAAGGATACCTCATAATTATTATCGTCTTTCGGTAAATAATTACTTAAGTCATAATCTATGTATTGAAGATTTTGTAATGATGAGGCAGATATTGTATAACCGTGATTCATTGCTAATGTTTTCCAAGTCCAATCTTCTTGGGTGCTTAACTTACTTAACTCTTCTGTAATCCTGCCTGTATCAAGAAGTTCAATATTTTCAACGGCATTTGCAACTTTAAAGTATAGTTTTGCAGTTGATGTTTCGACATTAATTCCTGATTTGGCTGGTGCAATAAAATATATTTCATCTTCATTAACAATCCAATATTCGCTATAGTCTTTATCGGGAAGTTTTTCCTGTTCATTTACTACTTTAAATCCTTCGCCATATTTTGTTTCTTCGCCTTTTGAGATTTTTAAAAGCTCATTATATGCACTCTCGTATATTTTTCCGCTTGCCTGTGTACCTGCGTTTAACCACGAAATATGGTTAGGTTTAAAGTCAAAATACATACCGGTAAATAAAGGCAGAGTATCATTTTCGCTTGTTGTTACTTGTACTATATCTGTAATTTTTCTTGTAACAACAGTATTTCCTACAACCATATATATATGGTAATTTTGTTCTTTGGATGCAAAAGATAGGTTAGTAATAAGTCCTGATTTTTCTTTATCTGTAGATACCCCAACTGAAATATCAGTTTTCATAATAGTACCTGTAAGACTTGTTCCTGCTTTTGTACCGTAAGCATTAGTAATCATTGCAAGATTCGAATGTGTACTATTTGACATTCCATTAATTAAACCGCCAAGAGCTTCGTTATTTGTTAATCCTAGTGCCATACCATTTCCTACTACCGGTGCTTCCGTT
This sequence comes from Candidatus Gastranaerophilales bacterium, assembly GCA_947624265.1. Taxonomy (GTDB): domain Bacteria; phylum Cyanobacteriota; class Vampirovibrionia; order Gastranaerophilales; family Gastranaerophilaceae; genus Avigastranaerophilus. The sequence continues at coordinate 3,592 of CANQJQ010000062.1, read as the reverse complement.
ATATTTGCTCCATACCAATCATTTCTTGGCAGTAATATTCTTTCATTGGCAGTATCTATACCATAATACCATGCAACTTTGGTATCGTTATATATCTTATCTATCTTTGCTTTGTCTGAAATATTATAGAATTTATGTCCGTTAGAATGAACCTTTATTGTAACTCCTGATACTTCTGTTGTATTTGAAGTTCCCTCTTTATATTCTTTTATACATCTTTCATAAAAATCAGGATAACCATAGCGCCCGTCAGCTGCTTCTTTATATACATATTCTCCTAAAAGTTCAAGCCCTTCTTTTTCTTCAAATGATAAAATATGGTCTTTTGGAATAACATCAAACATCCTTACAACTTTATTATTTAATATATCTTGTTCTATTTTAAAATCTTGCAAATTTTTATTATAAGGATTTACAACAATTTCTTTTTTATTACCGGAAATATTGATTGTTCCCGCCAAAACAAGACCAATTTCTTTTTCTGAACTATTAACAGTTTTTTCTTCAAGATTATACGGTGCGGAAGAAATGTTAAATAAATAATCACCTGTTACAGCTAAAGAAGGAAACTCATTTCCCAAATAAACCGTATTATTTTTTAATGTTATTACTCTTTCTAACGGATCAATAAATATATTATATTTTCCTTCCGGAAGATTTGTAATATCCAAAGAAAAGTCAGATAAAGAATCATAAAATTTTCCTTGAGCCGTAGTAATATCAAATACACCTTGAGTCTTTAAAATATTTCCTTCCAATTTAAATAAAGCAGGCTGTCCATCTTCAACGTTACCCCTGTTTACACAAAACGGAACATAATGAAAAGAAACATATGAAGCTGCAAGCTTTGCACTTTCTTTTGCATCCAGTGCATAATACTTAGAAGAAAAATCTTCTTCCTGAACTTTACCGTCTGATTTAATTGCCCAATCTTTTGAATGCAGAAAATATTCTAATGCCTTTTTTGCATATTCTTGTGCACCAATAAAATAATTTTTTGTATTAATTTCAGAGTCTTTTATATCATTAATTAAATTATCCGGTGAAATATTATCACCTTCTCTGACTTTTACACAGCGTTCTATTTTTCGGTTAATAATCTGCAGTATTCTTACAATATAATCAAAAGTCCACTCTAATATATTAAAATTAAAATAAGATGAATTTCTGAATTCACTTTCTTGCTTGATTACAAGAGTCAGCATCAGCGTTATTTTTTCATTTTCATTTAAAACATTATAAGATGATGTTTCCAAAGGAAATATTATATAACTGCCCTCTTTATTACCTATTTCATTAATAGAATAATCTATACCTTCTTTTAGTGTTGTCGTTTCCCCATTTTCATCCGTAAGCTGAACAATAAGTTCTGACCCTGACTCAATTAAAAAATCAAAGTCAAATTTTTTGCAAAATGAATTACCCGTATAAGTATTTACGGGCACTATTGATGATACTGTCATTTATTTACTCCTTTTTTATATCCTTATTATTTATATCTTTACTATGTTTTTCAGGTTTTTCCGTTTTTTTATATCTTTTTACAACCGCTTCAAAAATTTTATTTCTAAATTCTATATCAGCTTCTTTTTTATTAGCTTCGTTGTATGCATTAATTGAAGATATAATAATTTTTATAAAATCATATTTATCAGAATCATCCTTTAAATCCAGTTCTTGCATAATGTTTTTTAAATACATAAAATCCGAATTTAATTGAATAAATTTATAGTCATCTAAGTCCTGAAATTTTTTTATAAGATTAAAATCCTCGGTTGATAAACATTCATAATAATCTGACAACTCTTTCTGTTTAAATTTATCAAAATCATCAAAAATACTTAAAAACAGTTCCAAAAATTTGGTCTTATCAGTTTTTATAAAGCCTTCTTTGATGATTTTTGCAATATAAGATTTTTTACATTTTATACTTTCTTCATTTAATGAATAATCAATATTTAAAAGAGCCTTATCAAATTCTTCAAGATTAATAATAGTCTGCCAGTTTTCTGAGTTTTTTTGCCGTTCATCGAGTTCTTCCGATTTTTTTTCAAATATTTTAAAATCAGAAATATATTTTCTAACTGCATTTTTTATATCTTTATCTTTTATTGAAGATATTTGTTTATCATTTTCAGAATCGGAAAGTTTATAAGAGAAAAGTTCTTTTGCATAATTATAAGCAATTATGTTAGTTTTTAATTCCTTAAGTGATGATTGAACATCATCAATTGTTTCTTCATCTAAAAATTTTTTATATTTATCAAAAAATATCGAAGCCTTTATATTTTTATCCCGAATAAATGCATAAATTAAAGAAGAATAAAATTGAGCCTTAAAAGACGTTATTTTATTTTCTTTTATTTGAGGGTTCCAGCTTTCATTTTCCGCCATAGCTGTTATAACATGCATGGCATTATTTAAAGACGACTCAATTATGCTGTCATTATCTTTGTAGTTAACAGCTCTTTCAATTGCACAAGAAAGAGCATCTTCAAAAACCTGATTTTGCCAAGCTTTTAATTGTTCTTGTTCGTACAATTTCATCTGAAATTTAACGGCAGAAAGTTTATTTTCTTTAATTTCAAGTGCAATATTTTTCATATTAAAATCAGAAAAAGAAATTTGAGAAATCCTTAAACTGATAAATTCATCCAATTCTTGATAAAATTCAGGCAATTTTTCCTTAACCTCAAGTCCTTTAAGTTTATAAAAACCGTTATCCGCAAATAAAATTTCCTTTTCCCATTTATCAATTGCATTACTTAACTCTAAAATTTTAACTTTATCAAGATTTTTATTGTCTAAATTTTCTTCCTGTTTTTCACTAATTGGTATTTGCCGCATTGAAAAAGTATTAAAATTATTATTTATCATTTATCCACCCCTTAATTTTATTAATTAACACATTCTGTGCTTCACTACCCTGAAACTTTTGTCCGAAGTTTAATAAATTTGAGCCGATAGAAAATAAATTATTTTTTCTGTTTAGTTTATTATTAAAAGTATTTAAGGCTGCATTTTGATAGTATTGTTGAGCTTGGCGTTCATAACTTTGAGCCCTTTTTTCTGAATTTTTTATAGTATTAAGTGCGTCAAGTTCACCATTTAATTTATAATCATCAATAGCATTAATAGCGGTTTGAGAAGAAAGAGCAATATTCCCCGCTGCGAATTTAGAGGCTTCTTTCCCCATATTCAAAATATAATTAAGCTTTTTTTGTCTTGCTTGTTCAATTCCCTCCTGACGTTCATAAGCAGCATTTGCAAGAGATTGCTTAGCGTTCAAACTTAAAATTTGATTTTTATATTTAGTTCGAACATTGTCATAATTTGTGTTTTGTATATTTTTTACGGTTTGAAGCGCAGTAAATGCTCCGATTAAAGCCATTTCTACTGTACACATATTTTTCCTTTCCTTTAAATCGTTTTATAAAAAAATTCAAATCCTTTATTAGGTTTAATCAAAATAGGATTAGGGTTATTAAAAGAAAAACCCAATTTTTTCAACCAATTTTTAGCCTCATAATTTGATTTATAAATATAGTTGTATAAAATATCATATTTTTTTGAAGCTTTTAAAATTTCTTTT
>CANQJQ010000061.1 GCA_947624265.1 Candidatus Gastranaerophilales bacterium | reverse complement strand
GTTTCTTCGCTAAGAAGTTTAACTATACTACGCAATGGACTTTAATTTTTATATTATTTTCGCTTTTTGAAAAAATTATAATAAATATATTTATAATATTTCTTATAGAAATTCAGCCTTTTGTATGAACGGCAGGGAACAAAAAAATGTTATAATTTCTTATTGACATTATAATAGGGGAAATTATGCTTCAAGAAGCCACAAAAATTTTAAATTCAGCATTTCATAACAGTTTTATTAAAAGGTTAAGCCTGTATTTACACGATTGCGTCAGGGAAGAAGTTCAAAGCTCTACTTTTAGAAACTTAAAACAAGATAAAGATAACAAATGGATTTTTCTTGAAGCAGAAAATAATGAAAAAAAAGCCACTCCGTCAATACTGGACGGGGAAAAACTATTTACAAACTACCCCGAGCCCATAAAACTTGACGGCTCGGATTCATACCTGACCGAGCTTATGTTATTGGGTGAAAATGGGCAAAAAGACAAGTATTTAATTTACGGTTACTTATTCTTAGTCGGCAAAAACACTAAAACCAAAAGAAAAAACGAATTTTTAACCCCTCTTTTATATTCCACATGCAAGCTTGAACGCCAAGGTGTACATATTGAATGTTCAATTCAAGAAGAAGGTTTATCTTTAAATACTGCTGCTCTTACAAGCTTGATGAACCTATCAGGCGAAGAAGATGAAATAGACAATATGCTGGACGGACTTTTGGATGTTGTTCCAAAACTTCCGTTAAAGGAAGAAGATTTAAATATTTTCTTAACCACCTTGAAATCCTTAATTCCCGATTTGGAATTTGAATTAAATGAAGAAGAACAACTTGAAAATAATATTAAAGAAACGGATGCTTCAAAATTTTATGAAGAAAAACAGATAAATTATGAAAATCTTCAGGAAGTAATGGAAGAAGCAGAAACAGAAAAACCAAAAGCTTCTTTAAAAGCAGATAAAGTTGTCCTGACCAATAAAAGTGCAATTATTTTAACAAAAAGACCGCTTGTTACGGCAGGGGTTTTGTATGAATTAATGCAGATATCCGAAAAGCCGTCAGGAATTTTAAGAGAAACTGCCTTAAATATTGTAAATGAAGAATATTTGCAAGGTAAGGGCAAGATGGCTTCAAAACAAATAAAAGATAATGTAAATAAGGATTTCGTTGCCATTACACCGCTATCTTTAAGTGATTCGCAGGAAGATGTAATAAAAAACCTTGAAGATAACACGATATTATCTGTATACGGGCCTCCCGGTACAGGTAAATCTCAAACTATCGTTAATCTTATATGCCATCTTGTTTCAAACGGCAAAACGGTTTTGGTTGCTTCAAGAATGGATAAAGCTACAGATGTCGTCGCAGACAGGCTGAATGAATTTGGCGCACCATACCTCGCTTTAAGAGCAGGCAGACCAAATTATCAAAGACAATTATCTTTTGATTTACAGGATTTAATCTCAAACAAAGTTGATTTGGATACGGATTTTGAAAACTCGCTTTTGGTTGATGTCGAAGACATGCAAAAGCTTGTTATGACTATAAGAGATAAAGAAAACAAATGCGAAGAGATTATCAAACTTGAAAAAGAATGGTATAACTACATTAAAGAGCGTGATGAAAAACAAAAACAAATCGGCGAATTACAATTCCTCACAGGTAAATTAACCAAACAGGAAGTTGACAATATTGATAACGCCATAAAAAATCTTGAAAAAAATGTGGAAAAACAGGGATTTTTTGCCGATATTACAACTAAATATGCAAACCACCAGCTTAAAAAGATAATACAAAATAAAGACTTTAAACCTGATTTTGAAAATCTTGAGAGAATAAAACTCGAACTTGAAATAGCCCGTTTATCAACTCAAGCAAGATATACGGAAACTCAAATATTTAAAATCGGTAATATCCACAGTATTCTTGAAGAAATAAAATCTTTAAAGAAAAAACAAAAAACTCTTGCAATAGATATTTTAAAAGGCAAAAGAAGAACTTCTTTAAAAGGTTTATTGCGCGACCAAGTTAAGCGCCAGCGTTTAATAGTACATACAAAAGCTTTGGTAACAAGAAAACAAAACCTTCAAAACAGGCTGTTGGAGGATGAAGACTTTAAACCGTTATTGGAAGCCTTCCCCTGCTGGTGTGTAACAACCTATGCGGTTTCAAATTCTTTGCCGTTAAAACCTGCTTTATTTGATGTTGCTATTATAGATGAAGCTTCTCAATGCGATATAGCAAGCTGTGTTCCGATATTATACAGATGCAAAAAGGCAGTAATTGTCGGTGATGATAAACAATTACCGCATTTGTCATTTTTGGAAAAATCAAAAGAACAGTCCTTCTTAAGTCAATATGAAATACCTGATAAATACCAATTAATGTGGAAATTCAGAACAAATTCAATGTTTGATTTGGCTAATTACTATTCTACAAAGCCTGTTTTGTTGGATGAACATTTCAGAAGCTATGCACCGATTATAGATTTTAGCAACAAAGAGTTTTACGGCGGCAGAATAAGAATAATGTCGCAATGTAATGATAATAAAGTGTTAGAATTTGTACAAGTACCAGAAGGCAAGGTAGATTTTGATGTTACAAGAAACATGCCTGAAGTTGAAGCAATAATGCAGCGTTTGCAGGAAATTATACAGGACGATGACAGAATAACCGATGAAAACCATGAACCTGTAACGGTCGGTATTATATCTCCGTTTAGAGGTCAGGTAGAGCTTATCAAAAAGGCAGTTTCACAGGTATTTAATGATACAACAATAAGAAAACATAAGATAGAAGTTGGTACGGCGCACACCTTCCAAGGTGATGAGCGCGATATAATAATGCTTTCTTGGGCGGTTGCAAATAACAGTTATAATCAAAGTATAACATTTTTACAAATACCTAATTTGTTTAACGTTGCAATAACAAGAGCGCGTAAAAAACAAATAGTATTCCTTTCTAAAGACCCAAAATCACTTCCTGACGGTCTTTTAAGGAGCTATATAGAATATGTTCAAGCTTATGCTACAAAAAATAATTTAGAAAATGAATTAAAGATAGACGATAATATTTATAAAAATTCCTTTGAAAAAGAGCTTGCACAAGCTTTAAGAAATGAAGGTTATGAAGTTAAAGCAGGACAGACCGTTGCAGGTTTAAGTGCTGATTTATCCGTAATATCACCTACAGGCAAATCTATAATTATAGAATGCGACGGTATGGAAGATAACGTTAAATCAAACAAAACGCAGATAAAGAAGCAAACTCTTTTAGAGCGTGCAGGAGCTTATGTGGAAAGAATTTCGCTTCGAGAATGGTATATAAGTCCTGACGGTTGTCTTGAAAGGATTAAGAATATATTTGCACAAATGCTGTAGTAATAAAACTACAGCATTTATTTTTTTATTAATTATTTAATCAAGTCCTACAGCCCATCTTAAACCGGCAGTAAGAGCAACACCGTTTCTTCCGCCGTTTTGCATCATAGCTTGACCGAACAACATAAAGTTATCTTCTACTTGTTTTTGAATACCCAAACCGTATTGTACATAAGGTTTAATGGTCATTTCAGGAAGCAGTACGTTATTTGCGGTAACTTTGGAGTTATTAATCAAGTTCCAAATCATATTAACCCCTAAGTATGGCTGCCAGCCTCCGTTTGTATTGTAGATAAATCTAATACCCGGAGATAATTGAAGTACATTTGTGGGATCGGATTTAATTCTGACTCCTGCAGAGTTTGTATAATCAAATGTATTAACGAAGGTATATCCTATTAACATACTCGGCTGGAAAATAACTTTACCGTCATTAATTTCAAAGTTATAACCCATTTTATTTGCTATACCTGCCAACAACAGGTTAAAATCTTCTTTACCGTACATATTATTGCTGTCGCCAATCATATCACCAGCATTAAAGGTAGTTGCATTAAAGAAATTACCTTTATAATAGCTTATTGCCCCGCCCAATAAACCGCCATTCAAGTAGGAATCAACACCTTTAAACCTTTGGCTCGCTCCATTATATCCGAAATACAAGCTTGCCGTTCTTTCTCCGCCATTTTTCAGCTCTTGGATTTCGGTATCATAACCTAATAAAGTTCCGTATGTAATATTAGAAACTTTAGGCCCGTCTTTTAAAGGAACGTTTTCAAAGGTTGCATAAGGTTTAAACCAAAATCCGTTCATGGATTGTTTTGTGTATAAAGGTGAAAATATTCCGTTTGAAGCTGATGTAGCTGCATATTTATTTACCGATTTTAAAGCCGTTCTTTGAGCTTTAGAAAATTTCATATAGTTATCGGCGTTTTGCATTGAGTAATAGAAAGTATTATTCATTGTAGCAATAGCGCCTGCCTGAACCGCAACGGGTGATGCTAAAACGGTCGGGTTAAAGGATTCCCAAGTTGTTTGAGTGCTGCCTCCGCCTTGACCACCGCCTTGACCTCCGCCGGAAGGGGGAGTCGGTTTTTCTTCTAACAAACCTGCCATTTTAAATTGTACATCACCTGACTGATCATCATAAGTAACGCCGTATTTATATATTTTTGAAAAGGCTTCATTGGCATTAGCACCTAAACCCACATGACCTTTTAATGTATCATCCGTTAAATTGAGTTCAACCGGTGTTTCATCTAAAGCATCAGACAGAACGTTAAATGCTTCAACGGTAATTTTACCATCGCCGTCTACAGAATTTGCACTTAATTTATCCATTTGCCTTTCTGCCAAATCCGCATCAATTGTAGTTAAAAGGTTTCCGTTTAAGTTAAGATTACCTAAGTTATAATTTCTTATTTTTTGGTCATAAGAAATATCAAGCTTTGCATCGTTAACAACATTGAAAGATTCTGCCCCCGTAAATAAGTTGACAACTCCGTCTTTATCAGGCATATTTTCCCCGACTGCAAGTGTTCCGCCTTCTAAATTAACCTTGCCTTTGTATCCCGTCATATCTGCATTTAATAATACTGTTCCGTTATACTGTTGAGATTCTTTTTCGGGTTCAGCTTCCCACATTTGACGCCAAGAATCTTCCGCATCATAATATTTATTGATATTTAAAACACCTGTTTTATTATCTTTATAGGATGTTATTTTATCATTGAGAAAAATAGTGCGTCCTTCTTTGGCATTAAGATAAATAGTACCTCCGTTATCGGTAATGGCATTGGATTCTAAATTATCTTCCGTTTCTCCTGCTCTATTGCCTTGAAAAATAACATCTTTATTTTCCGCAACTATACCGAGTTCCGCACCTTCGGCGTTAAATATTGCACCGCCCGAGGCATCTTTACCTACAACTGTATTATTTTTAAAGCTGGAATCTTTTATTAAAGTTTTTGACGCGTTCTCGTTATAAATAGCACCTCCGCCCGATGCTTTATCTGTATGACCCGCACCTGTATCTATGGGCGAATCTTCTTCTTCCGGCCATAATTCCTCACCTGTACCATTTTCGTATATGTCATTATCAAAATCTTCAGGAGCTGCTTCTTCACTGCTTATTTTAACCGTATTATCTTCAAATGTCGTATTATCGACTTCAAAGAAAAATTTATTCCAGCCATTTTCATCTTCTCGGCTTTCTAAATATAAGGCTCCGCCTTTAGCAGTTGGACCTTCAGCTATGTTATTTATAAATAACGAATTTTGGATTGATGTATTATGGAATGCGCCAATTGCACCGCCGTATCCGCCGTATGAACCTGTAGATTTGTTATTTTCAAATACGCTGTTTATTATATCAACTGTTTCTTCATCGTAACAATTATTATCTAAGAACAAAGCACCGCCGTAGCTTTTTATAGCTTCAGAAGAGTTACCTCCAAAGTATGTGTTTTTGATTACACAATTCATAAAACCGCCTAGTGCTACGGCTCCTCCGCCCGTAAAAATACTTACATTTTTGCCGTTCACCGAGTTATTTAAAAAGTAAGAATTTTCTATAGATAACTTGTTACTTTGATTATCATCATATCCTGTTCCGTCTAAGTATAAAGCTCCGCCTTGAACTTCTGTTTCGTAATGCCGTTCACCGCCACTACCTTCGTTAGGGTCGGTTGATTGCGCCGAATTCTTTATAAATACGCTATTTTTAACGGTAACTCCCGATGCTTCTGTATATTCATCTATCCAAGGTGCTTCCCATCTTAAAGCACCGCCATTTGCTCCGCTATCGTGTTGTATTAACTTATTGTTTGTGAATACACTATTTTCTACATTAAAATTTTTACTTTCGGAATATAAAACGGAAGTGTTTGTTGACGGATTAGATACGTGATGTGTTGAATTATCACTATCAAATTCAAAATCTTTAAAACCATAATTTGTAACATTTAAATATTTTGTTTCTCTCTCCCCGTCTTCATTAATTATGATAATTTTTTGTAAATCACCGCTATTTTCATCTTTTAGTTCATATTTTCCGACATTTTTAACGGTAATGTCGTAATAGCTGTCGCCACCATAGTCTCCTTGGGTGGTTTCATTATAGAATTGAAAACCGTAATCTTTTCCTGCTTGTTTACCGCTTGTAACACCATGTCCTTGTCCGTCAATTGTAAGGTCACCATCTTGCTGGGGTGGTGCATCTTCAATACTATCAATGGTTACATCTTCCGTTAATGTAACTGTACCTTGAGATGACCATTGTGTTTGCGCTTTTGAACCGGTCTGTATTGTTAAAAATGCGATGCTTAAAATTAATGCAGAAAAGAACTTCTTTTTCATAATAATCCTTATTCCTTGAGTAAATTATACCAACAGTATAATATTTAAATTCTTAAAAATCAATGATAGTATAAATTTTGGCGCTGGGGGGGGGTAATTGCCCATTTACATTGAGTTTTAGCATTTTTAATATCATTTTAAAATACATAAAAACAATTTTGCTTAATTTTGTGTATAATATGGTTAGAAGTTAAATAAAGGGTTATTTAGTGGATAAGTTAAATTTAGTATCAGGGATGCGTTCAACAGGCAAACTCCATTTAGGACATTATATGGGAGTTTTAACCAATTGGGTTAAGCTGCAGGAGGATTATAACTGCTTTTATTTTGTTGCTGACTGGCATGCACTAACTACTAAATATGATAAAACCGAAAACCTTAAACAGGATAAACTTGATGTGGTTTTAGATTGGCTTGCCTGCGGGATTGACCCTGATAAATCGACAATATATTTTCAATCAAACGTACTGCAAATAGCAGAATTGCACATTCTTTTAAGTATGATAACGCCAAATAACTGGGTAGAGCGCGACCCTACGTTAAAAGATATGGTTAAAATCCTTAAAAATAAAGACGGTGATAAAAGTGAAAATATCCCTCAAATGAGCTACGGGTTATTGGGATATCCCGTTTTAATGTCAGCCGATATTATGGCAATGAATGGTGCTGTTGTGCCTGTCGGTGTTGACCAATTGGCACATCTTGAAATAACAAGAGATATTGCAAGAAGATTTAATAATATTTATAAAACGGAACTGTTTAACGAACCTATGCCAAAATTAACTCAAATCCCGTTACTTATGGGAGTTGACGGACAAAAAATGGGTAAATCTTTCCAAAATGATATTAAAATATCTGATGACGAGCAAACGACTGAAAAGAAAATAATGCAATGTATAACAGATAGAAGCCGTGCAAGAAAAGATGACCCCGGGCACCCTGATAAATGCGAGGTAGCTTATAAATATTATGAAATTTTTGCGGATAATGATACGACAAAGCAGGTTGAATGTGAATGCAGGGCAGGGCAAAGAGGCTGCGCTGACTGCAAGCGCCAATTAGGTAAAATTATTAACGAAAAATTCGCCCCGATACGTGAAAAACGTTGTGAGTACGCAAAAGATATAAATAAAGTTTATGACATTATACGTGATGGCAGTAAAAAAGCGGCAGCGGAAGCTGAAAAGACAATGGTAAAAGTCAGAGAGGCAGTTAATATATAAATGGGCAATAAAATCAAAGTATTAACAATATTCGGCACTCGCCCCGAGGCTATAAAAATGGCGCCTCTTGTTAAAGAAATCGAAAAGAATTCCGACTCACTGGAGAGCATCGTTTGTGTAACCGCTCAACACAGACAAATTTTAGATCAGGTACTTGAACTTTTTAATATAAAACCAGATTTTGACCTTGATATTATGAAAGATAATCAAAATTTGTGGTCGCTGACATCGGATGTACTCTTAAAAACAAAAGATGTGATTGAAAAAATCAGCCCGGATATAGTTTTAGTGCATGGTGATACTACAACGTCAATGGCTTCGGCTTTAAGCTCTTTCTATGCAAAAGTGCCCGTCGGGCATGTTGAGGCTGGGCTTAGAACTTTTGATAAATATTATCCTTTCCCCGAAGAAATAAACAGAGTTTTCGTTGACAGCGTCTGTACATACCACTTTGCTCCGACCGATAAATCCTGCGAAAACCTTATAAAATCACAAATACCCAAAGAGCATATTTATAAAACGGGCAATACCGTAATTGACGCTTTGCTTTATACTGTTGAAAATGTTAAGGCGGATTTAAACGATATAGGTTTAAAAGATGATTTAAAAACAATCCTAATGACCTCGCACAGGCGCGAGAATTTCGGTGAACCCATAAAAAATATATGCAGAGCGGTTTTAGAACTGGTTGAGAAAAATAAGGATATTCAAGTGGTTTATCCCGTTCATCCGAACCCGAATGTGCAAAAGCCAGTATATGAGCTTTTAGATGGAATTGACAGGATACATTTAATAAAACCGATAGAGTATGCGCAGTTCTGCTCTTTGATGAAAAAGTCGCATATTATTTTAACGGACTCGGGTGGAGTGCAAGAGGAAGCTCCGTCACTCGGTAAACCCGTATTGGTTTTAAGAGATACGACAGAGCGCCCCGAAGCGGTTGAATACGGCACCGTAAAGCTTGTCGGAACAGATAAAAATAAAATCGTTTCAACAGTTCAATTACTGCTTGATGAGAAAACCGAATATAAACGCATGTCAGAAGCAGTAAACCCGTACGGCGACGGACTTGCTTCAAAACGCATAATTGACGTATTAAAGAAAATTAAATAAATTCTTAAAACCTTCTTGGTTTTTATATTTTTGCAATTTGAAATTTAATTACAATTTTCGTGAAAATATGGTTTAAACTGACTTATATCCCAAAATTTAGTTTTCATTTTTATATTTAAAGCTCCGCCTTTAACATACAGTCTATCATCACAATAAGAAGGAATAATTCCATTTGCATCTTCACTAATAATTATCCCCTGGGGGGGGTATTTTTATCTGAATATATGGCAATTATTGAATATGCAATCTGCTCTATATTTCCATAATCTGACATGTTATATCTGTAAATAGGCAGATTGCCAAATACTTCTTTTTTATCCTTCATATAAAATACGGCTTCTTGAGAAACCAAAGAAATCCTTTTTTCAAATTCATTAAATTGTCTTGAAAATTCAAATATAAATATATTACTTACTATTAAAGATATCACTAAATATATAACGGAATTTTTTGTAAATCTGTTTAGAAATTCGGATTTTGCAAATATTAAAATTAACATAAATATGCACGTAATAAAAATACAAACAAATCTATACATTACATAAGCTTCAAAAAACCAATATTTAAAAGAAACAATTAGTAAAATCACGCTTAAAGCGGATATTATACATGGTAATTTTTTATTTTTTGATAAACAAATTACGCAAAAATTTAATAAAAATAATAAATAAAATAAATAATGAAAATTAATCAGATTCTCTATAAATAAAGGAAGATATAAAGAATAAAATACTGAGTTTACGGCATTATCACTTAAAATTTTAGGCCCTATATTTGTAAAGGCAAATAAAAAATACATTATAAAAGCCAAAGTTAAACTTATTAAACCAAATTTTAATATATTATTTTTATTTGAATGTTTAAAATATGTTAAAACTATTATAGGATAAATCATTACAATACATTCATGTAAATCATAAGCTAAAATAACTATTAAAACAAAACTTATATAATCATATAATTTTAATTTTAAATTCAAATAAAAATATTGAAATAATATAAAAAATAAAATAACAGAAAGGAAAGCTTCAACACATCCGTACATTATAACAGGGAATATTCCTGCACTTAAAATAAACAAAGGGAATACAGCCAAATTAAATTTTTTTGCCCTATAAAAAAGATAAACCGAATATAAACAGCTTATAACAGGCAGAATTATTAATGTTGCAGAATAAATATGTACCAAACAGTTAAATGAATGTATTTTAAAAAGAAAATAAGCTATATTTAAGGGTAGAAAATGCAAAAATAGAACAGACATTCTTGCTCGATGATCAAAATTATTTTCTATGTACCATCTTCCGTCTGAAAAACAAGATAAGGCGTTTAATATCCAATTTGACGCATCATTTAATAAAGATGAATTAGTATAAATAACAATTATGCAAGGTAATAATAAAAGAATTAATATTATAAAATAAAGAATACCTTTATTATTTTTAAGCATTTTAAACCTTTTCAAACATTAAAACTGCATTATGACCGCCAAAGCCGAATGAATTTGATAATGCAACTTTAACATCTTTTTTCTTTGATTGGTTAGCTACATAATCCAAATCCGCAGCCTCGGGGTCTAAATTAATGAGGTTAATTGTAGGCGGAACTATGCCCTCTACTATTGTTTTAACTGCAACAATGGCTTCCGTAGAACCTGCCGCGCCTAACATGTGTCCTGTCATAGATTTTGTCGAGCTTACACAAAGATTT
>CANQJQ010000060.1 GCA_947624265.1 Candidatus Gastranaerophilales bacterium | reverse complement strand
GAACTTACAACCCTTCGGTTAACAGCCGAATGCTCTGCCATTGAGCTACTGAGGATTATCTATATCACTATATTACCAAAAAAAATATTATTGTAAATACTTTTTTTAAATATTATTTATTTTATTTATTGCAAGCTGCATCCTGTCAAACGGCAAAACTTCAAGCTCTGTATCTTCTGCTCGTTCTTTTGCATATAAATATAAATCATACATTCTTTGCATAAATTCTTTATTGTTGCTGTTTCTATAGAATATGCTAATTTCTATATCAAAACAGCATGATTTTATATCCGCCTCAATGTTTTTGTTTATATAGGCGCTAATTTCCGCATTTGAATCATTATAGTTTGGAATTATTATATATTTTGTTTTTACAAGAGAAGTTTCGCACTGATTTTTTGCATATTTTTTGAGATTTTTCCATACGGCGTCATGTTTGTCAGTTAATTTTATTTTTTTGTAGGTTTCCCTAGTTCCCGAATCCGTTGAAACAAGAATGTTTACAAGACCCTCTTTAAGCCCTTTTTCAATATATCGGTTATATTTTATGGCGTTTGTGAGAACTCTTACGGGTTTTATTTTGTTTTTAATAAATAATTTTAAAACCTTATCAAAATCAGAAGTTATTGTAGGTTCTCCACCCGCAATGGTAATATCAACGGGCATTCGTAAATAATTATTTGAAATAAGACTTTTTATCAGCGGATATAGTTTATATTCCTTTTTATGCAGATATTCTTTTCTGTCGCAATAAATACAGGAAGCATTACATTTTATCCAGTTGTTAATATTAATTGTGTTGATATAGTGCTCATTATCCCAAGCTTTATTTTCCAAATAAATACAGCCTTGGCATTGCGAGATTGTATTTCCTAGTTTTTGGTATTTTCTTAACTCGTCTGTAATTTTAAAAAAATCATCCCAATTAATTTTTCTGCCGTTATAGTCAGGAATTAGAACATGTTTACCAGTTATCTTTTCTTTACTAACCCTGCAGCATAAATTTATAGAATCAATTTGAGCATCAAAACCATGTTCAATGATGTTGCAGCTGCAATATTTATAATCTTTATTGTTATTATCCATAATAAATAAGCTGATGAAGGGATTTGAACCCTTGACCTACTGATTACGAATCAGTTGCTCTACCAACTGAGCTACATCAGCATATCTATATTTTACATTATAAATTGATTTTGTATACTTATTATTTTTTAGAAAACATTTCTAATAAATTTGTAGAGCCGTTATTAATTGTTTTGACTGTTTGAACTGTATCTTGTTTTACGGTTTTTGCTTTTAATGGCTTCTTACCGGTTAAAAGTCTCATAAATTTGAAATACTTGCCAACAAATCCTTTTCTGTTTTCGTTTTTTTCATCTATTTCTTCAAGTTCTTTAAGAGTTTTTCTGCCGACAGGCATACCGATTGATTTTCTTGTAAGAATTTCCGTTGTAAGTGTATTTGGTATTACAACTGCTGCCATTCCCTTTAATGAACTGTTGTATGTAGATCTGAAGGTTGCATTAAACCAGTTAATTAACATTGTTTGATAGAATAGCGCACTTAATCTTTGAATAATACGTTCGTTAGCTTTTTCTTTTGCACCTTCTTTATCTTCACCATTTGATTTCATCATTACCATATTGTAGTTATCCGCAACCAAGAACGCTGATGTAACTGCAGATGAAGCCAGTTTTGACATTATTGCCAAATCCGTATTCTTGTTACTTGATTGAGTTACACCGTTAAAGGATTTTTCTACTGCGGTATTTACATATATTAATAAGTCAGTTTTAGCTTTTTCTAATAATTCTTGTGCTTTTGTTATTTCTGCTTTTGATGCGGAACTGTTTACAAGCGCATCTAAAGCATCTTTTGCTTTTCTGTACGGCAATGTTTTCTTTTCTAACTGCTCCATTGCATTAACAAATACTGTTTGACTGATTTTACCTGATTTTGCGGATTGTTCACCGAATATTTCGGTAACTGCTTTATGTATTCCCTTTTCCACTTTGGTCAGTTCTGCTTTCCCTAGCATAGCTTGTTTTGCTTTTTTCTCAACAGGAGATACCACAAGTTTTAACATAGAACTTGTTATCTTAAATGGTAATTGAAGTGCAGACATTATAAATTTAAACGGCTGTGTTACAATGTCAACAAAAGGTTTAAGTTTTGTTTCCACTTGCATTGGGGTAACTTTTACTCGTTTTGAAATAGCCTCAGTTATAGTATTTGTTAAATTCTTCAGTTGTTCTTCATCTAAGTTTACTTTTTTATTTTTAATTATTTCAACAGCTTTCTTTGCCGCACTCTCAAATTTATTCTCCGCAATTGCCGTAGATTCCATACCTAACGCCGTTTTTATAGCTTCGGATATTTGAGTATATTCTTTATCCGTTAAGGAAACACCTGTCGATTTTACTTTGTCTACGGTTGCTTGTATAACTTCGGGAACTTTTGAACCGGATAAAGAAGCTTTATACATTTTAATTACGCCGTCTTTTGTAGCTTTGCCGTATTTGTGCATTATAAATTCATGACCTTCGGCAACTTCTTTACAGCCTGCGTCTTTTAAACTTTGGGTTACTTTTGCAAAATTTTCTTCCGTAATTTCAAAATCTTTAAAGGCTAACGGATTATATATTTTTTCTTTTATTTTATTTCCAAGATTTTTAACTGACTGCATTAATTTACTGTTTTTAGTCAGAGAGCTGTTCTTTAAGAAACTCAAACCAAATCCTGCTGCTATTAGTATTATTACTGCATTTTTAAATGTTTTTGCATTAATTAAAGCTTTTTTCGGTTCTTCTTTCTTTGTTTCTTTTTTATTTGTTTCTTCTTTTTGTTCCTTTACATTTTCTTCACCGGCTTTAAAACTTGTAAATACTTTAGAGTCAGATGCTTTCGCATAATCAAAATATGTATTAAGCTGCGGTTTTATTGGTGAAGTTGCAGGTTTTTCAGTTACCGTTTTATTTGTGTTATCTTTTAGAGCCTTATTATTTCCTTTTTTATTTAGTGCTTTTGCTTTTTCTTTGGAAAGGAAGAAGATAGGCTTGCCAAGCCTTCTTCTTGAATTAATTTCAGAGAATAATACGGTAGCGGCTGAAGTTAACGGTGTAAACCATGGGATTGTATTTACTTGTTTTGTGAATGCGCCAAAAGTCAGTAATTGAATATATGCAGTTGTAAATACTCTTGATATTTCCTGCTTCATTCTTTCTTTTGCTTCTTTTTCGGAAGTTTCTTTTTTATCACCGCATATTACGGATAAGTTATATGCATCATTTGCAAGGAATATAACCGGAATTAGACCTGAAACTATCCTGTTTAACGGTCTTTCAAATGCTGTATTAAAGTTCCCCGTATGTTTATCAAAAAATTTATTACTTACTTTATAAAGATTTTCTTTTATAAAATCATTTGCTTCTTTAACCAATTTTTTTGCTGCGGGAGTATCATCCGTTTTATTTAATTGTTCAAGAAGGAATTCTGTTGATACGCCTTTTTCTTTAGCAAACTTTGCTACTACTTCTTTTGTTTTATCAAATATTCCTTTTAATTGATCGGTTCTTGCATCAAGTTCATTTAGCTTTCTTGGGAAACGCAGAATGGGCTTTTTATATACTTTTTCTGCCCAATTTTTAACTGAGCCGACGGGAACTTTTTGCAGTTTTTTAATTACCCAGCTTGCAGCATATAAAGGTAAATTTACAAAAGGAAAGATTATATTTTCCGCCAATGATTGAAATATATTTTTATCACGAATAGAAAGAGCTCCTTTGTCTGTAACAAAACGAGAGCTCTTTTTAAAAATTTCCGATGTATTAATTAATTTATCTGCTTTTGTTAATAATCTTTCGCCTATTTTCCCGTAATGCTGAGAGAACACATTTAAAACTTTTTTGTCTGCTAATTCCAATAAGCTTTTCGGGTTCGCCTTAAAACTGATTTGTTTGGATGAGGATAAGATAGGAGCGGTTCTCTCCTTATAGTAATTATTTTTCCTTATACTTCCAAGATTTGGGGTGATGGTATTCATTATTTATCCTTTTGCAAATCAGATTTGCTTTTGCATGTTCTAAAAATTATAAAAGTTTTTTTTGCCACTTAATACCTAAAATGTAACGAATTGTATTTTATTCGGGATATCTTGATGTGGCTTTTAAAAGCATCTTTGCCAATTTATCCGCTCCTTCAAAATTTCTTTCTTCAATCTTTTTACTCGCTTTTTTTACGTCATATTTTACATATTTATGTTTTATGTTAAAACTTGAATCCTGTTCGTTAATGTCTAATATTGCATAACATGAATCTGGAGTTACGCTGAAAGGTCTTCCAATAGACCCAACATTCACTACTGTTTGTTCCGTATTTGTTTGGTATCCGCAAGGCTTGTGCGTGTGTCCGCAAAAAATTATATCCGCATTTGTTTCTTTTATAATTTCTTCTATTTCTTCAATTTTCATATCGGGGAATATATTTTCATCGTTTTTTCTTGGCGACCCGTGAACAAGCAGTATTTTTATCCCGAATAATTCAATTTCCTTATTTTCGGGAAGGGTTTTTAAAAATTCTTTATCAGCTTCACTTAAAAGTTTACTGTCTGCAAGGTATGCACTTGCCATTACGTAATTGGTATTTAAAATCTTATTGTACGTATCAAAAGAAAATACAGACAACATCTTGTCTGTATTTCCTTGAATTATATAAAAATCTTGTGATTTCATAAGGTCATGTATCTTGTTTAAGGTTTCAATAGGCTCAGGACCTGCCATTACAATATCTCCCAAACAAAATATTTTGGTGCAGTTTTCCTGCTTTATGTCTTTAAGAACTTCCGACAGTGCATCTAAATTGCCGTGTATATCCGATATAATTGCAATTTTCATTTTATATCCCAAAATTATTCATGCTAATATAATCATAACAGGAATAGAAAAATCATGATAGAAAGAAGAATTTCAAAACAAATAAAAATAGGAGATGTTAAAATCGGGGGAGATGCTCCAATTAGTGTACAGTCGATGACAAATACCGATACACGAGATGTAAAATCCACCTTAAAACAAATTTACAAACTATCCGAACAAGGCTGCGAGCTTGTTCGCTTGGCAATATTAAACTCTGATGCGGCTGATGCAATAAAGGAAATAAAGAAAAAATCTCCGCTCCCGCTTATTGCCGATATTCATTTTGATTACAGATTGGCGGTAAAATGTATAGAAAACGGTATTGATGCTTTACGAATTAATCCTGGCAATATAGGGAAAGAAGAACATACTAAAAAAGTTGTTGCTTTAGCCAAAACGAATAACATTCCTATCAGGATAGGTATTAACGCAGGTTCTTTAGAAAAAGACCTGCAGAAGCTTAATATACCCTTAGCGGAAAAAATGGTTCAAAGCGCTTTAAGACATATTAAGATTTTAGAAGATAATGATTTTGACAAAATTAAAATATCTTTAAAATCAAGTGATGTTTTAACGACTATTGAAGCATACAGATTAATGGCAAAGAAAGTTGATTATCCTTTGCATCTTGGAGTAACCGAAGCAGGAACATATAACGGCGGTATTATAAAATCTTCCGTTGGTATTGGAACTTTGTTGGCAGAAGGTATAGGTGATACAATAAGAGTATCACTTACAGATAGTCCTGTTGAAGAAGTTAAAGCCGGCTTTATGATTTTAAAATCTTTAGGTTTAAGACAGCATGGAATAAATTTTATATCCTGTCCCACCTGCGGAAGAACTCAAATAGATTTAATCGGATTGGCTAAAGAAGTTGAAAAAAGGCTTGCAAATGTTTCTAAACCTCTAACTATAGCGGTTATGGGCTGTGCGGTCAACGGCCCCGGGGAGGCAAAACACGCCGATTACGGTATTGCAGGCGGTATTAAAGAAGGCTATATCTTTAAAAAAGGTGAAATTATATTAAGAGTTCCCGAGGAAAAATTAGTTGACGAATTTATAAATATCCTTCAAATGGAGAATGTATAAATATTGCATTCTAAAAAAAAATAATATATCATGTAATTATAAAATTTAAGAGGATTTATTTGCATGAAAAAGAACATAGTTTTATCTGTAGCAATTTTAGTTATTACTTCATCAATGGCAAATGCTTATGTTGATAATCAATATATGAAAACCGAGCAATATATGTTAAATACGGGTTATTCATCCGATATGGTTAAAATGCTTGATCAGCATACTTTAGATCCGTATAGAGAACCATACAGCGAACCAAAAAATGCATCTACGGTTTTTAAAAGAATATATGGTTATATAGCACCAAGTATGTATACAGACCTTACTTATTATAACCATGATATTAAGTTCAATACTACGGATTGGAAAGATTTCTAAAAATAATTTTATATGCAAAAGAGGCACCTTATGGGTGCCTTTTTTATTAAATATTGTTATAATTAAATTATGAAAAAATATTTATTACTTTTGATAATTGTTGTTTTTTGTAATAATTTTGCCTCTGCAGATAAGGTTTCTGAAGGCGAGCAGCTTATTCAAAAAGCAAAAATGGCACAAATTAAAGATGAAGGTTATGAATATATAAATCAGGCACGGGATATTTTTAAAGAAGAATATGAGAAAAATCCCGCAGATATAAGGACTTTATTGGGGCTTTCTAAAATAGGACAATTTATTCAAGATAGGGCAGATGCTAAATTATATGTCTTAAAGGCTTATAATACAAATCCTTCGGATCCCAAACTTCAAAAAGAGATGGCTGATTTTTACTATAATTTTCAAGAGTATGCTACTGCGCTTGAATATTATAAATTATCCTTGGCTTCAGGCTTGTTAATGGATTTTGATACTAATTTACAAACGGCAAAGTGTTATGAAAAGTTAGGTGATTTAGGGAATGCAGAATTGTATTATCAAATATGCGCTCAGATCAATCCTTCTTCTAAGATAGTGGCAGACAGACTAAATCAATATGACTCGGATAAACATCCAGATAACTCGGAAGAACTTGAAAATGCCAAATACAAATATCTTTTTAAAGATAAAAAACTCTCAGAAAAAGAGCAGAATGCTCTTGATTCCGAAAAAATTATTGAACAGATTAACAGTTTCTATTGATTAATTAAAGGTTTGTTAATTACTGCTTGATTCCTTAAATATTCAAGTATCGCGCCTCCGATTTCTTCAGTCGGGTCAAAATATTGATAATTAGGATTGACGGATTGTCTTATTATCATTTTTAATAACGGACCGAAAGCGTCAGGGACAAGAGTCTTTCTGTATATTCCGGACAGCATTACCTGTATATTGGGTGATGCTGAATCATTAAATCTTGATAAAGCAGGATACATTTTATCAATTCCTTTAACCCCTTTATCAAGCATTTTATCTAGTACTTGAAGAGCATCTAGCACTTGTTCTTCCGTATTTGCACTTTTTAAGAATGTATCAATATATGGAAGCGCTTCTTCTTTAGCGTTTACAATCATATTGGTTCTTTGGTCATTATAAAGGCAGTAATTTCTGTTTTGATTGGGAAATGATATTCCCTGCCCGAGTTGTGATATATTTTGTTGAATAACGGGATTAATCATATATATTCTCCTTTTATGTGTATACGTACGGCGGACCGTTTTTAATCTCGGAAAGTATATTATCCGCCAGCTGTTTTAATTCTTCTTTTGACTTTTTTCCTTCTTCTATTTTAATTTCAAAATTTTCTATTAACGGATTTGTTGCACTCTCCTTTTTTGCTTTAAAATTATTAACTTCAACATCAACAAGACGTTTTCTTAAATTCAGTTCGGTTTTTGCGTTTTCTTTAAGAACGGTAACTTCCTTTAGAGCATCCATACCTTGTTTAAATAAATATCCTATTGCACTTGATATTGTAAAAGCCATAAAAATGTATTTTGTAAATTTATTTTCGGGGTTTAATACCCAGTTATATAGATGTCCTCTGTTTTCATCAATATAGCAATAGTATTGAATTTTCTTTGGAATTCCGCCTAAGGCTGTAGGGGCATCAGCAAATATTGTCTTTTTTGATTCTTCCACTGCGTTTATTATAGAGGAAATTTCAGTTTCACTCAAGCCGTATTTACCTGCTGTTTCTTTTATAAATTCAGGTTTTGCACATATTGATTTAAATAATTCCGTTATTTTCGGGATATCTTCTTTTTTTGCATTTTCGCTCATTTTGTTTATTGCATCTATGGTTTTTTCTGTAAAACCGTTCGCAAAATCTTGGCTGTATTGTGCTGTTTTTCGAATATTAGAAATACTTAATTTTGCAAGAGCTATTGCTCCTGTTATAACGCCTATAATAAACAAACCGTATTTTATATTTTTGATTTTCTTTTGTTTATCACTTTTTTGTTCATCATCTATATTGCCTTTAAAGGTTATAAACTCAGAAAAAGCAGGTTTCTTTTTCGGCGTTTTATTATTTAAAAGTTTATCAAATAATTTTACGTTTTTATTAAGCATATTATTTACTACATCCAGTTTGCCCGAAAAAGATTTTGTTTCTACTTCAATTAAGTTTTCCTGTAATTCTTTTTCAATATCTGCGGATTGTTTTTTCAGCCAAATTTCTTTAGCTCCGTCAACAAAATTTTTGCAGGCAATAGTGATACCGCTCATAATAAAAATTGCTGTTGCGCCCATTATATTACGGAAATTAGGGTCTCTTACGGCTCTATAAATTGCGAATTGAGGTTCTTCTTTTATATTCATATTTACCGCCAAATCAGGCAGCTGCTCAAAACTTTTGGTTGATAATAAAGTTTTTGAGGACTTTTTTAAAAGTGCACTAAGTGTAAAGCATCCTCCTGCTATTAGTGCTGTTGCGGCAAGTATCGGTTTGATTGCTTTATTTGTATTAAATGAACTTTCGCTTATGTCCTTTTTTCTAGGTCTGGCACAATCATTTTCATCGTGAATTAATAATGAATCTTGTATATCATCAAAAGTGATATTGTTTCCGTTATTTTTTACGTGGGTATTTACAAGAACCCCTTTTAAAGTTGAGTTAATTTCAGGTGTTCTGTTTGTAAGTGTTTGATTTTTAGTCTTTATCTGCCTTAGAGCGTTCAACTGCATTTTTATCCCTTCTTGTTATATTTTTTATAAAATTTACTAAATACTTTTTAATTTCTCGAGATTTAAAAATGGATAGAGTTTCATCATCTTTGTAATTTTCATCTTCAAATTCCGTGAAAAATAATAATAAAAATTTTTTGGTAATTTTCTTAAGATTTTTAATTAATTTAGCGTTAATAAAATTTTTAATGTCGCCTAAAATTGAAACAAGTTTTTCTCCCGCCTGTTGAAGAAAATTGTTCATGTTCTGCTGAAATTGAGCCAGTTTTTCAATTATTTTAGGCAAAATTGACATAACGCTAATTAATATATTGGCAGAAATTTGAATTAAATTTGTAATAAATTTAGGTACAGAGTCTTTTATTGATTGAATTATATTCTGAAATTTTTGTGATAGATTTTCAATAGTTTTATTTAACTGTTTGGCAAATTCTATTTGACGTTCAAATGCAGTTTTTGCGTTTTCGGCTCTTGTCTTTCTTGCTTTTATGTTAAGACCTTCTGCAACACACTTCATATATGACCATTCGTTAGAGTGTACTTTGGGCTTAGAAATAGCGTTATCTTTCATCTTTGCTCCGCCCATAGCACCGCCTGAACATATCGGGCATGCGGAAGGCGGAAGACCATGCGGGCATAGTCCTGCTCTTGAACTTGATTGTGATGTAATTGGCTGCGGCATAAAAAATCCTTACTTGTTAATTGTAAGGACTCCAATAAATAATTATTATTCGGATACACGAATAATAACCTATGGAGTATTCCGACTGTAACGGCCGTGGTCCGGTTAAGGGCTTTCACCTTGATTTCCTCATATTAACTTGTGTTTATCCTAGCATAAGGGAAATTTTGGGTAAATGAATAATTAAAAAATATTACAGATTAAATCTAAAGTGTACTAAATCGCCGTCTTGGATAATGTAGTCTTTGCCTTCAAGTCTTGTTAAACCTTTATCTCTTGCAGCGGTATATGAACCTGCTTCAACAAAGTCTTTATAACTTGTAACTTCAGCTCTGATAAATCCTTTTTCAAAATCCGTATGGATAACACCTGCCGCCTTAGGTGCTTTTGAACCTGCTTTAACCGTCCATGCTCTTACTTCTTTTTCGCCTGCCGTGATAAATGTAGTTAAATTCAAAAGTTTGTATACGGATTTTATCATCCTTTCTATACCTGAATTTTCAACACCCAAATCTTTTAAATATGCTTTTGCTTCTTCTTGAGATAAATCAACAAGTTCTGCTTCAATCTTGGCCGAAATTACAACAACATCCGCCCCATGTTTTTTTGCATATTCTCTTACTTTATCCACATAAGCGTTGCCTTTTGCCAAATCCGTTTCGCTCACATTTGCGGCATATATAACGGGTTTTATACACATTAATTGTGAATTTCTTGCACATTCAAGTTCTTCTTCCTGGAAATGTTCTTCAATATTTATAAAAGAAGCATCGGAAAGTAAGTCATTAAGTTTTGATAATACTTTATGCTCGAGGATTGCTTGTTTATCTCCGCTTTTTACTTGCTTGGTTAGTTTTTCAAGCCTTTTTTCTATTGATGCCATATCGGCTAAAGCAAGTTCGGTATTAATTGTTTCAATATCATCTATCGGGTTAACTTTTCCTGCAACGTGGATTGTATTTTCATCATCAAAGCATCTTACAACCTGAATTATTGCGTCAACTTCTCTGATATTGTGCAAGAATTGGTTGCCTAAACCTTCCCCTTTGCTTGCGCCTTTTACAAGACCTGCTATATCAACAAATTCAATGGCGGTAGGTATTACGACATTGGTCTTTACCAAATCTTTTAATATATATAAACGTTCATCAGGGA
>CANQJQ010000059.1 GCA_947624265.1 Candidatus Gastranaerophilales bacterium | reverse complement strand
GTAAGGCATATATAAATGTAGCAAGAAGAATTAACGGGGAAGAAGTTCCTTTCTTGGATTTAGACGAACCTAAAAATTTTGTAGGGAAACTTAAAAAATTCCTTTCAGGTTTAGGCAAACAAGGAAAGGAGCAGTAAATGAAAACACTTTTTACTGATATTTATAACAAAATAAGAGAGTTGTTTCAGCTTGAAAAAACCGAAAATACAAGTGAAACCGCAACAAACAGACTTCAAGTTATCCTGATGCATGACAGAACAAAACTTGACCCGCTTATTATGAATAAGATGCGAGAAGAACTTATTGATGTTTTTTCTAAATATGTAGTGATAGATAAAGAAGAACTTGAAATCGGGCTTAAAAATGAAGGTGATGCCGTTGCTCTAATGCTTAATATCCCGATTGTCAGAGCTAAAACAGAAGAAGAACTTGAAGAAATCAGAAAGAAACTTCAGGAAGAAGAAGAAAAAGTTTCTGATGATGATAACGAAGAAGAAGGCGACGAAGAAAAAACAGAACAAGAAGCTTCTGAAACAGAGGAAAAAGAGAGCGAAGAAACCTCTCAAACCGAAGAACAAAAAGAGGATGAAGAATTAAAAGAAGAAACAGAGGTTGAACAAAAAGAAACAACCGAAAAAGAAACTTCTGATGAACCTGTTTCCGAGAAAAAAAAGGAAAAATCCAAAGAATAATTTTTTAAAGATTATCTAAGAAGAGGGCTAAATGCCCTCTTTTTATTTATACAACTGAACTTCATCAATATTTTTATTACTCGAATTTACCATATTTATATCACCATATATTGCGGTAATAACTAAAACAGCAACAAAAATATACCAAATAATTTTTTTCAAATCTAATTTCATGGTAAATATTCTATATTCATCGTGTAAAAAAGTAAATTAAATTTTTTATTCTCTTTAAGACTACATACAAAAGTCCTTGATTAGTTAACAATAAAAATCATGGAAAAAGAAATAACAAAAATGCGAATGTTTGGAAAAAACATTGCAAAATACAGAAAAGAAAAACATTTAACCCAAAATTTACTTGCTGAGAAATTAGATGTTTCAAGAGAACATTTAGCAAAAATAGAAACAGCTAAAAGAGGAATAAGCATAAACTTATTATTTAAATTAAGCGAAGTTTTAAATGTACCCGAAAAGAAATTTTTTGATTTTGAATAAAAGTTTAATCTTATAAATTTTGAATATTAAACAAAGGGTTGATTTTTTAATTTTAGCATTTAATAATTTAATTGCAAAGCAAGTTTACTTTGTGTGAAAATTGAATATCGCGGGATACTCTGCCGACGAAAACGATTAAATATCGTTTGAGGAGAGGTCAGTCTGGTCCGGACTGCGTGGAGTAACTCAAAAATCAAAAAAATATCGCGGGATGGAGCAGTCTGGTAGCTCGTCGGGCTCATAACCCGAAGGTCAGTGGTTCAAATCCACTTCCCGCAACCACTTTCCTTCCGTTTTGGAAGGATTTTTTATTAGGAAGTTTCTTATACAGGCTCAATCGCATCGCAATAGCTCTGCGTTTCGCTTTGTAAAATCCACTTCCCGCAACCACTTTCCTTCCGTTTTGGAAGGATTTTATTATTACAATTTTGTTTCAAAAGTTGATTATTATTTGAAAACTCAAATATTTAATGTATAATTAATAATGTAGTTAGAAGTATTTCTCCTGTGGTCATTTTCCCGCCACGGGGGGGGGTAGAATGAAAAAGAAATTTAATTTGAACGCGGCAGCACTGTTGTGTACTATGGCGATGACGTCATTAAGTGCTTATTCTCAAGATGTTACTAATTTTACACAATTAAAAGACGCTATTGAAAAAGGTGGAGATACTGTTGATATAACAACAGGTAGTAATATCCAATTTGATAGTTTATTAGAATATAGTAATAAAGATGTTACTATAACGGGGAGTGATGGTGCTGCATTCACGGCAGATACAAACTATAAAGATAAAGGTGCATTCCAAGCTACCGGAGGAAATTTAACCATAACCGATGTAAATTTTGAGAGTTTTGGTGAAGGTTCTGATAACGGTGTAGGGTTTGTAATTTTTAGTTCGGGTAACGTAACTCTTGGCCCCGGTGTTGAATTTGGCAGCAGTATAAAAACGGGTAATTATCGCGGCGGCGGTCTTCGCGGTACTATTTATATGCTAAATACGGAAGAAGATACTAAAACTCTTAAGCTTGAAAGTAATACCAATAAAGATGTAGTTTTTAGTGCTCAAACTGGTTCGGGAGTCCCACAACCTGTAGATGTAATGTTGACCGGCAAAAATATAAATATGGAAATAACTGGTAATGACGGAAATGTTGAAATCGGAAACGGTATCGCTTCAAACGGTGCGAATCTCACAATTACTCATTCGGGGAAAAATAATTTTGTTTTAGGTGGTAATAGTTCTGCATTTGATGGTAAATATACCCAAACAAACGGTACAACAACATTTAAAGGTACAAAATACTTTAGCGGCACCTCCAATATTAATGCAGGTACTTTTAACTGGCAGGCAGAAAATAATGATACAGGTAGTGGCAGTATTATATTTGGTGAAAACACTAATTTAACCGTCGGAGATGGCTCAAATACTTCTAAACTAACATTAGGCACAAAAGACACTATTGCCCAAACTATAAACATGGTGGTTAATCAAAATGCCGAGTTGACATTGGATAGTTTTAAAGATAGAAAAGCCCTGACATTATCTAATAAAATAAGCGGTCAAGGTACATTAAAATTAACAAGCGATGATATAACATTTAGCGGCGCTGGTTCAGGGCTTGAAGATACATTAACACTTAATACAAAAGATTCCCGTTTAAAATTATCATCTATGACTGATGATACTTCAACTCTCACTGTAATTGCAAAAGGCACAAATGATAATACAATTTTAGACCTTGAAAATTATAGCGGTACCGATAATACAGGTTTAAACGTTAACGGTAAAGCCATAAAAGAACTTAATTTTAGCGGTACAAATAACTATACTTTAGCAGAAGGTAAAACTCTTACCGTATCAGCAGATGATGACGCAGAAAAAGCAGGCGTTATCACAAATAAATCAAGCGCAAAAACAACAATAAACGGTAATGTTGAAATACGAGGAGCACAGGAAGGTAAAGACTTAATCCCCTCTTTAGTTAACACAGCAAATTCCGAATTAACAATAAACGGTACAACAGGAACTTTAACCAATAAAGGCAGTGTTGATAATAAAGGTACACTTACGGCAAATTCCATAATCAACGATGGTACTTTTACAAGCACGGGCACATTGTCGGCAGATACTCTTACAAACGGGGGAACAGACACAAATGCTCAAATAAACACAACAGGCGGAACTTTTACCGTAACAAAAGGAGTTACAAATAGAGCTAATATAACGGGAACGAGTGCAGAATTCGGCTCATACTATGGTTCAGATGCAAAAAGTAATTTGGATTTAGCAGGGACATTAACTCTTACTGGTCAAGAAGCACCATCATCAAATGCAATCCAAAACTTAGGCAAAATTTCTGCCGCTGTTATTGATGTTACGGGTAATATAACAAATAATGGAACAATTAAAACAACATCAGGCGATATTACTGTATCAGGTAACATTATAAATAATGCATCAGGTATTATTGAAGCAGTAGGAAAAATCACCGCAAATGGCGCTGTTACAAATTCGGGTACTTCAATAACAGGAAGCGAGCTTGAATTTGGCAGCCTTGAAAATACTACGGGCTTAATAGAATCAACTTCGGGCGGTATTACAATAACAAAAACCGCAACCAATGCAGGTGATATTACCTCCAAAGGCAAGCTAACCGTTACAGAAAGCTTGACAAACACAGGCAATATTAAAATAAACGGCGGAGAACTTAAAGCAATTGAGAACAAAGAATCCGGTTCAATTACCAATACGGGCGAGTTAACAATATCAGGCGAGGTAACAGGTTCAGACACTTCGGCTGTAATAACCAACGATGGCGGAAAACTTACTTTATCAGGTGATGCTTCAAACTACACGGGGACATTCACCCAAACCGCAGGAGAAACAACCGCAAATAATGATTATTTATTCGGCGGGGTAAAAAATATACAGGGCGGTACACTTACCGCTTCGGGTACAGGAATGTATTCGGGCGAAGTTAACCTCTCGGGTGGTGCAAAGTTTGACTATACATTAAACGGCGCAGAAGGCAGTATAACAAGCGATTTATTGAAATTTACAGAAGACGGCGGAAGTGCTGAATTTACAAGCGATAACCCAAACAATGTATATACCCTGTCTGATAATATTACGGGTGAAGACTTGGGTACCGTTACCTTTAAAAATACAAGTTTAAAACTTAGCCAAGAAGTTGACGGCAATTATAGTTATAAAGACTTTATTTTTGATAATTCTACACTTAAATTAGGTGAAGACAAGGGAAGTATAGAGTCTTTCACCTTAAACAAATTTACGGCAAAAAACGGAAGTAAAGTTGATTTGAATGTTAAATTTGAGGAAGGTAATATTTTAGGCACGGACTCTCTGACCGTAGGCGCAGGTTCAACAGGTGCATTAGCGCTCGGGGACATATTCATATCTGATGAAGATAGTGTTGAAAACGGTAAAAATTATACTACACAAGAAAATCAAGGAGTCTTAAGAGGCAATGGCGCAGGAGTTTACGGCCTAAAATTATTAAAAGGTACAACATCAGGCGTAAAAGGTGCAACTACAGCATTTGAATATGATATTACGGTAAATGATGACCAAAAAGGTATCAGTGCCAACGTTTCAAAAATAGCTGATGAACATTCACTTTACAAAATGGATAGTCAAACGGATGGCGACAGGTTCTTCCAATTCTCAACAAAAGACAGTCAGGAATATCACATAGATCAATCCCTTGATGAAACATTAGCAGGTACATTTACCGTACAGGGCAGAAGCCAAAACAGAGCTGAAAGCGTTCTTTCGGGACAACTGAAGGAAAAAGGCGGCGAACTAAAAAGCGAAAAAGGCAGCTTCTTTAATGTTAACAGTAACACAGTTGATTTAACCGTTAAAAATATGACTATACAAGACGCTGACTCAAAAGACAGAGGCGGTTCCGTACTTCATAATGAAAATGCCGATTCAAAAGTTGTTTTAGATAATCTTCTTATACAAAACAATTCATCACAAAACGATAAAGGCGGAGCGGTGTATAATAACGGAGGAAAAGGCACTGACCCTTCGCAAGAAGGTTTTACGGGGCTTTATGTTCATGATGTAAAATTTACCAACAACTCCTCACAGGGTATTTCAGGCAAGGGCGGTGCTATTTATAACGATACAAATGGTTTTATGATGCTTGAAGATGTAACTACAGATGCAGCTACTGCTGAAGCATTAAACGATATTTATAACGCAGGAACTGCATACACTAACGGAACAAATAAATTTAACAGCTTGTTTACAAATGAAAAAGATATAACTTTCCAAGGTGAAAACACTTTATCGGAATTTGTAAATTCAGGAAGCGGAAATGCCAAATTTAACGGCGAAAAAGACATTGTAACCAATCTTACAAACGATGCAGAGATAAATGTTAATAGCAGACAAGCGCAAATTGACAGTTACACAAGTACAACCGGAACAGTAAACTTTAACAGTAATAATGCTACATTAGGTACTGTAACGGGTAATAAAGGTTCATCAATCACAAACGAAGGTAACTTAACCTTGAAAGGTAACGGCGAAAGCTATGCGGGTGATTTTAGCCAAACAACGGGAACATTTACTGTTGAAAAAGATGCAACATTCTTTGGCGGGAGTTCTTCCGTTATTGATGGTGTTTTAAATTGGTATACAAAAAATCAACCTGTAGCAGCCGTTCTTAATGTTTCAGGCGGAACATTGAATGTTGGCGACAACGCTGAAAATCAGGGGGAAATAACCTTCAAAAACGGAAGCACTATTACGGAAAATGTTACTACCAATATTGGAAAAGGAAGTAAATTAAGTGTTGAAGATGGCGGCAAAGTTACTTTATCAAACGGCAGATGGTATGGAGATGTAAGCCTCACTGATGGCGGTGATTTAACACTGAATAACCTTAATAACAAAACTCAACAAGGTGGTACGCTCAACGCCCAAGGCGGTAAGTTAACACTTGACGGAAATACCCAACTTGCTCTAGGAACAGGAAGCATTATAGAAAGTGCAGTTGAAACTACAATCGGTAAAGAATCACAAGTATTCCTTGAACAAGGTACGTTAACCCTTAATAACAATGACACTTGGGAAGGTACTGTATTTATGGAGGAAAACACAAACGGTACACTTACTTTTGATGGTTATACAAAAAAATTAGGCACTCTTCAAGCTTCAGCAGGAAGCGTAAATTTTACGAACAATTCTAAAATTGAATTCGGTTTTGACGAAAAACAAAACTACAGCGGTATCGTAAAAAATGTTAAAACCACTATTGAAAAAGGTTCCGAAGTTATCCTCAACAAAGGCGGTTATTTAGAACTTGATGACGATGCCGGAACTGCTGACCAATGGCTGGGTAAAGTTACACTCTCAGGCGGTATTTTAGACTACGGTGTAAAAAATCCCGACTCAGCAGGTGAACTTGAGGCAAAAGAAGGGAATATGAACCTTTTAAGCGGTTCAGTTCTAAACATAGAAACACCAAGCTCGGTTGATGATAAAGTATCCGTTGATATACAACAAGGTTCAATCGTAGACATAAAAGACGGCGCTGCTTTTAACATAGACTCCAAAACGGAAGATAAATGGAACGGGCTTGTTAAAAATGAAGGCGGAAACTTTAATGTAAGCGGTATGGATAACACTAAAGGCAACGGCGGAGGTATTCAGCAGACAATAGGAAAAACTACATTAACCGATGAATCCAATATTTATATATCAGATTCTAACAGTTTTATAACAGGCGGAGATGTAGATATTGACGGTAAATCAAAACTGTCTTTCGGTGCGGGAGTTAAAAACCTGAATGCTGAAAACCTTAAGATGTCCGATAATACACAGCTTGGAATATTAAACGGAGAAATTAATTCCGCTCACGCAGATAATGTCGAAGTTAACGGAAATGCAAACTTTACGGTTGACTTAAATGCCAGAAATTGGATAGGCGACCAATTTGATTTTGGGTCCGTTACAGGTGAAGGCGCTACATTAAATGTTTCGGACTTCAATTTTACGGGCGGTGCTCCGATAGACAGATATATTGATTTTAAACTGTTTACAAACCCAAGCGATGATATTAAATTTGATGCAACAAAAGACCTTAAATTTACTCCGATTGGTTATTATGGCTTACAATCTATGGGCGAAGGTAACTATAGAGCATTCTTAGACCATTACAATCCTCAGGTATTCAGAGGTCAGGTTGCAACATTAGCTATGTATACAAGCCAGTTACTGGTTGATGATATGGTTACAAACCATTTTATTCTCCACAATGACAGGCTTTTGGATAATGCAAAACTGGCTAATAAATATGCGGCAGCTTCCGCTATCTTTAATCCTTATCAAAGAACATATAAAGACGGCGGTCTTTGGTCTAAGTCTTATGTCTCATTTGATAAATTGGATTTAACTCAAGGTCTTGGCGTTAAAAACAATATCTACGGAACATTATTGGGTGCAGATCTTCCGTCCGTTAAACTTAAAAACGGTTGGGAATTTATCCCGACGGGGTATGTCGGATACAACGGCGGACATCAGCATTTTAACGGCGTAAGCATGTACCAAAACGGCGGACAACTCGGTTTAATGGGTACATTCATCAAAGATAAATTCATCGGTTCTGTTACTGCCTACGGCGGCGGATATATGAATGATATGAGCGTTGCAGGGTTTGAAGATAATACGGGCAACTGGTTTGCAGGTACTGCGGCTAAAGTGGCATATAATTATAAACCGTTTAAAGACTTTACCGTTCAGCCTAATTTGTTCGTAGCATATAATGCATTCGGTAAACAAAATTTGGGAACGGATTTTGGTATAATGAGTATGAACTCGGGAATGCTCAATGGCGTTAACATTGCACCGGGCTTAAACTTAATTTTGCAGAAAAAGACTTGGAGCTTATATGGAACCGCTTCTTATATGTATTTCATTAATGATAAAATAGACGGTCAAGCCGGAAATGTTACTCTTCCAAATGTTCGTATGGATCATGGATACATCCAATACGGTATAGGCGGTACAAAAACTTGGAAAGACAGATTTGCTGCATACGGTCAAATAAACATAAGAAACGCAGGAATAAACGGTATCGGTTTCCAAGCAGGTGTTAATTATTTGTTTGACTTTAGAGGCTTTTCAAAAGGTGCAAAAAAAGCTAAAAATGGAATTGCAAATAGCACAAAACCTTCTGTTAATGCAATTTATGACGATACTCATAAAACATATATTAAAAAAGTTGTTAAACGAGTTGAAAACAAATAATGCAAATCTAAAAAGCTGTATGTAATGTTTACATACAGCTTTTTTAATACATATATTAAAATAATAATTTGAGCCGATAACTGAAAGTTATTGGTTTCTTTTTTTTTTCAGAAAAATAAAATGTCGATGGCGGGACTTTACTTAGGCCGTTGGCGAGTATATGGAATACGAGCCCTACGGGATAAGTATGCGTAGCTGAACCCTATTGTTTGCGATATCTTGAGCAAACAATACGGTGAAAGTCCCTTCGCATTATTCTAAAGAAAAAGAAATGTCAGAGAACTCCCGACGTTGGAACTTTATAATAATATTATCAATACCCTAAAAGAATCAACACTAGTCTATTACAATATGCGTTTAGCTTTAGGTTTAGAGTGTGCCTAATCCCCTGCGTTTATGCTATGATAACTATGTTACAATTGTATTTTTAGGAATATAAATGTTATCTGATGATACTATTAAATTTATTGCTTCATTATTTTGCGGAGATATAGAAGAACATTATACATACAAAAGCGGTCCAGTGCTTGTAAGATTTTTTAATCAACATTTTAATCATAATGATACCTATGGACCAGGATTCCCCTCTCGCTGGAGATATGTATTTGATAAACTAGTCTATTTTCTAAATTCAAATACATTTGACAAATTTTTAAATATAATACTTAGTCAAGAGTATATTATGACAGACAAACAATGTTCTTTAGTTGAAGCAGCAACAAGAGCTGAAAATATTTTTAATAAGTTAAATAAAAGACTTAAATCTGACTCTTATAAGATAACAAAAAATGGTAAAGAGTATCATTTTATACGTGAAAATGATGACCTTGTTTTTATTGGCAGTGGCGGATTTGCAAATGTATATCTACAAAAATCTACTGGGTTAATTATTAAAAAATTAAAAGAAGATTTTTTAACGAATAAAGCAATTAGAAGCCGTTTTAAAAGAGAGTTTGAAATAACTAAGTCTTTGGCTGATTTACAGAATATTATAAAAGTATTTAGTTTTGATGAGAATGAATGTTCCTATACAATGGAAGAAGCGGAAACAACATTGGAAAAATATATTCAAAATTCAACTCTTTCAGATGAAACAAAAATAAAATGTGTAAAACAAATTTTAAAACTGTTTAAAGATGTGCATAATAAAGGTGTAATTCATAGAGATATTAGCCCTAATAATATTTTTATTTTAGGGGGTATTTTAAAAGTTGCTGATTTTGGACTTGGTAAAGATTTAAACATGTTTACTTCTCATCAAACATGTTTAACAAATTCAGTAGGACAGTTAAGATACTGTGCACCTGAACAGTTCATGCAATTAAAAGATGGTGATAAGCGTAGTGATGTTTATTCGCTTGGCAGATTATTGAATTTCATAATGACCAAGGATTGTAATAATTCACATCATATGTTTCGTATTATTTCAGAAAAAGCAACTAATCAGAACTCAGCTTTTAGATTTACAGATGCAGGAGCAATGTTAACCCAGACAGAAAAGACCTTAGCTTATCATGAACAAAGAAATAATGAACAAAGAGTTTTAAATAAAATTAATCTAGGCAGACATGATGAAGAAGTTGATTTGTATATTTCTGAATTACCTAACGATAAATTATGTAGGCTGGTTATTGATAATGGTAAAAATGTAATTCCAATGCTTATTGAATATATGGAGCAAAGTGATAATAATGCTAACCATATCATACAGGGAATTGAAAGTGAGTTTAGAGATCAATGTAATTTCTTTGAAAGCTATGACCCTATTGCAGGTCTTACTTATGAAATTTTAAAAGTTGACCATATCTCTTTTGTTGTTAAAGAACTCGCCGCAAACATCTTAAAAGAAATAGCATATGATATTAATAGATATACAGCACAACGTTTAATAGACTCTATTCTAAGATATGGCATAGAGCCAACTTTGGAAGAACTTTTGCAAAGATAATGCATATGTTAAAAATAATGTTATACAATAAACAACTATAGATTTATAAAAAGCTTTTTTAAATAATTACTTTTTTGTAATCAATAATAAAAGCAATATTCCACCAGCCTAATATCTATTACTCAAAAAAAATAAAAAATATAAGATAATGATTATACTAATTAATTAGATAATACAATAGTCTTCACTATACTTATATATAAAAACAGGTAAAATTTTTTACTCAAAATAGGGAAAAATTTTAATTAATAATTTTCTATTATTCTTATAAAATAAAAAATAAAACGATAAAAATTTATACTTTAAAAATATATTCTATATGCTTATAGAATAGCTCTTTACCATTTAATTTCATCATTTAAAAAATTTGCAGAAATATGGGCTGATTATGTAAAACATTAAATCCTTCAATTGTTAAATAAAAAATTAAATTTTTTCCTAAATTTTTAATTAAAATATAAGGAGATAGATCATGTTATTAAAAGAATACGAAATTACCGAAAATTATACCGATGAAGAAGAAAAAAATTTTAGGAAATTCTTAAAGAAGAATATAAACAAAAAATCAACCAAATGGCTTGGGGTTGAAGTTTATGAGAATAGTATTTATATGCTTAA
>CANQJQ010000058.1 GCA_947624265.1 Candidatus Gastranaerophilales bacterium | reverse complement strand
CCTATTGTCCTATTAGCTGATTCTATCATAGGTTTTCTGTGACTAACTACTATAAATTGCGTATTTTTTGCCTGCTGTTGAATAATATCCGCCAAACGTTCTACATTAATTCCGTCAAGGTTTGCATCAACTTCATCAAGTGCATAAAAAGGTGCGGGCAGGTATTTTTGGATAGCAAATACCAAAGCAAGCGCCGTGAGAGATTTTTCACCGCCTGACATTGCCCCAAGCTTTTGTTTTTTCTTATCCCTTGGCTGCGCTTCTATTGTCAAACCGCCCTCAAACGGACTTTCAGGGTTTTCAAGCATTAAAGAGCCTTCACCTTCAGATAATTTTGCAAATATATCTTTAAAGTTTTCATTTATATTATTATAAGTTTTCATGAAAGTTTCTTTTTTTATCTGCTCATAACCGTTCATCTTCTCTAAAATTTGCTTGCGCTCATTGGTTAATGTAGCAATTTGCTCCTTCTTTTCTTCCTGACGGGCTTTAACCTCGTCATAAGCTTGAATGGCAAGCATATTTACGGGCTCCATTTCTTCCATGCGTTTTTGAAGTCTTTGGATTTTGCCTGTTATTTCTTCCGTTGAAATTTCCGTAGGAACAAGTGCTTCTATATCAATTTCATTTTCTTTAAGTTCCGTTCTTATTTCTTCAAACTGAGGCTCTAATTCTCTTCTCCTTGCTTTAAAAGCTTCTACCTGTTCCGTTATTTTTTCTATTTCGTTTGAAATCTTATTTTTTTGAGTTTCGGTATTTAATAATTCTTCCTGAATTAAATCGCGTTGCTTTTGCAACTCAATAAGTTTTTCTCCTAAAACTTTTATTTTATCTTCAAGCTCTTGTGCCTTTAGCTCTATTTCTTTTATCTCATCAGCGTATTTTGATTTATCGGTTTGCGCAATTTCATTATCTTTTATAAGCCTTTGAATTTGTTCTTCTTTTGCTTTAATTAATTCTTTATTAAAATCAATATCTCGGTTAGATTCACTAATTTCATTGTTACATTTAAGAACTTTATTTTGATATTCTTTAATGGTATTTTCAATTGCAGCAGTCATTTCTTTAAGCTTTTTCAGCTCACCTTCGGACATTCTGCTCTCAATCTCCGCAATTTTATCTTGAAGAACAAGCATTTTATCATTCAGTTCAACAAGTTTTTCTTCGTATTTTTCAAGTTTTTTCTCGATATTTTGAACTTTTGGCGTGTTATCTTTTATGATTTTATTATATTTTTCAATTTTTTGTTCGTTATTTTTAGAATTATTATTTAAGTTATTTAACTCAATTTTAGCGCTGTTTAAAGCAGTCATGGTATTGGAATAATTTGTTCTTATTTTTTCCTGCTTTTCTTGAAGCTCTTTTTGTTTATTTTCCTGTTCCGTATATTGTTTTTGTAACTGAGCAAAACGGGACTTATAGTTATTAAGTTCTTCATCCTGATTTTGGCTGAACTTTAAACCTCCGTTTTGTCTGTCGCCGCCTGTTATGGCACCTGATTTTTCAAACAAACTTCCGTCAAGAGTTACAATTCTGTATTTACCTATTAATCTTTTAGCGCTGTCATAATCTTCCATTATTAAGGTTTCGCCGAGCGCATAGTAAAAAGCATCAATATATTTATCTTCAAAATCAACCAAATTTATGGCATAATCAACAACACCTTTTTCTTTTGGCATTTTAAGCGAATTTGGAGCCTTTTTCATTCTGTTTAAGGGCAAAAATGTTGCGCTTCCGGCTCTTGCGGATTTTAAATAATCAATACAGCGTCTTGCAACTTCCTCATCATCAACTACTATATTTTTCATTCTGCCGCCCATTGCAACTTCAAGCGCGGTAGAATATTTGTTATCAACACTGCCCAATTGAAGCAAAGGGGCATGAACTCCTTTTATTTTTGCTTTTAAAATAGTATCAATTGACCTGCCAAGACTTATTTCTTCATAAGCACTCTTTTGAGCTTCTATTGTAAGTATTTTTTTCTGCGCCATTTGAATATCATGCATTAAATCGGATATTTCGTTTTTATTCTTATCCAAGTCATACATTACATTTTCCTGAGCAAGTTTATAATCTTCAAGCTCCTTTGTTAATTCCTCTACCTGAAGATTTAATTTATCTTTATTACTATTGAAGTTTGACTTAAAATCAGTTAACTCCGTCAAAGACTTTTTTGCAGTATCTATATCTTTTTTATAACCAGCAAGTTCTGTTTCCAAAGGAATTGTTTCGGATTTTAACGACCACTCTTCTTCCTTTAGTTTTTCAAGTTCTTTTTTTAGATTGTTTCTTTCCTCAAGCTGTTTATCAGCGTTTTTATTTAAACCTGATACTTCCTCCAAAATCTTTGATAATTCTGCTTCTTGAATTTTTATATTTTCTTCAATCGAAGCAATTTCAGTTTTCTTTTCTTCAATTTTTAAAGTAATTTTTTCAATTTTTTCTTTATGATTTTCAATTCCGTTTTTAGAGTTTTCAATTGTTTTAAGGTTATCGTGAATTGTTTTTTCAACAGAACTTATTGCAAGATTTTTTCTTGAAATCTGTCCTTTTAGTTCCTCGAGCTGTTTTTTGGTTTCAATTTGTTCAGCTTCACCGTTATTTTTAACAAGTTCTGATATTTCAGAGTATCTTTTCTTAATCTCCGCTAAAGTTTCTTCAAGCTTTTTAAGATTAAGTTCTTCATCCTTTTTCTTTTTGTTAAATTCCAAAATATTTTGGTGGGCAAGTTCCAGATTTCTTTTAATATCAAAGTACTTAACGGTTGTGATTTGACTTTCAAGCTGAAATTTTTCGGTTTTTAATTTTTGATATTTTAAAGCAGTTTCTTTTTCCTGAGCCAAACGTTCAATCGATGCATCAATTTCCGTTAAAATAAGATTGGCGTTTTCAACCCTTTCTTCAACAGTTAAGAGTTCTTCCTGCGCTTTTTCAATTCTTCTGTTAAAGTCCGCAATACCCGCTATCTCATCAATAATTTTACGTCGTTCAACGGTGGAGCAGTTTGTAATACTCATAACATCACCCTGCATCATAACGTTATAACTGTTTGGTGTTATGCGGTATTTTTCAAGTTTTGTATGAATATCCGTTAAAGTTGTAACTTGGTCATTTAAATAATAAACACTATTAAATCCTTGAGAAGATTTTCTTATTTTTCTGGCAACCGTAATAGGTTCTTCTTCTTTATTTTCAGGTTCAAAGGTAACTTTAACATAGGCTTCGTTTTTTTTGGTATGAGTGGAAATAAAATCTGATAACTGTTCGGTTCGCAGGTTTCTTGCACTTGCAAGCCCTAAAGCGAACAATATAGAATCAATAATATTACTTTTCCCTGATCCGTTCGGCCCCGATATAGTAGTAAACCCTTTCAGAAAAGGAATTGTCATATCACTTGCAAATGATTTAAAATTGTCGACTTCCAGTTCTTTTATATACAATTTAGTAATACCTTTGTCTAGACATTTTTAATTACACAACAAATACACGTAATAGTCAAAAACTTTACATAATATTAATTTTTTTAAATTTTACCTAAAAAGAAGTATACTTTTATTGTGTTAACTTTGGAGTAATTAAATGAGTGATTATACAATAGATTTATTATTAAAAAAAGCGCTTGAACTTGGTGCATCCGATTTGCATTTTATTGTAGGAGAAGTACCTTCTTTCAGAATAGACGGAAAAATTATAAAATCAAAACTACCGCCCGTTACGGAAGATGATATGATACATGCAATAGATACAATGGCGCCCGTTTCTATGCGCGATAAAATATTTAATTCCTATGATTCTGATTTTCCGTATGAAATTAACGGTGTATGCCGCTTTAGGGTAAATCTTGCAATGTCTTTCGGGTATCATTCCATGACAATTCGTCTTGTTTCCTATGATATCCCAACATTTGAACAGCTTAATCTTCCCTCAACCGTTGAAAAATTTTCACAGCTTGAAAACGGTATTGTACTTGTAACGGGAGTGGCAGGCTCCGGAAAATCTACAACCATTGCTTCTATTTTAAATCACATTAATAATACTCAGAAAAAACATATTGTAACCGTGGAAGACCCTATTGAATATGTATATAAAAGCAATAAATCAATATTTACACAAAGACAAATTGGTATAGATACGGCAAATTACTTAGATGGTTTAAAATTTGCTTTAAGACAAGACCCTGATGTTATATTAATAGGTGAAATAAGAGATATGGAAACAGTAAAAAGCGCACTGCACGCAGCAGAAACGGGGCATCTGGTTTTTGCTACACTTCATACTTTTAACGCTATTCAAACAATTAACCGTATCTTAAGCTTTTTTAACCCGTCAGAACGTGAAGCGGTAAGAAGCCAATTTGCAGAAGTATTCAGAGGCTCTATATCTCAAAAACTTTTACCTAAAACGGATGATAAGGGCAGAATTCCGGCTGTAGAACTTTTATATTCCACTTCTACAATTAAAGACTTTATTATTAAAGATGATTTGGAGGAAATTTATAAACTTGTTCAAAAAGGTTCTTACAATGATATGATTACCTTTAACCAATCTTTATATGACCTTTATAAAAAAGGCTTAATTACAAAAGAAACCGCAATTGAACACTCTGACAGTCCTAATGAACTTATGCATTACATTAGAGGCGTTTATTCGGGAAGCGAAAATAATTTCTAAAATGAAAGAACAATTCACAACAAATGTCATAAATCTCAAATCTTACAGCATAAGTGAAGCTGATAAGATTATTGTTATGTATTCAAAAGAAAAAGGACTTATCAAAGGCGTTGCAAAAGGTACAAAAAAACTTTTAAGCAAACTCGGCGGAAGAATGGACTTATTGGTAGCAAATAAAATGATGCTTAATAAAGGCAGAAACCTTGATACCATCTGTCAAGCCGAAGCTTTAAATACCTTCTTTAATCTGCGTCAGGATATGGATAAATTGTTTTATGCCATGTATTGCTCTGAAATTGTTGCTAATTTCGGAGTGGAAAATGACCCTAACAGCGCTGAAATTTATAATCTGTTCTATACCTGTCTGGAACAAATTTGCTCCGCAAAAACCAAAGAATTAATTAAACTTTGTGTTTTAAAATTTCAACTTAAAATTATGGATATAACAGGTTATTCCTTAGAGCTTGAAGAATGTGTAAAATGCAATAAACCGCCTAAGGATGATGAGATTTATTTTTCAGTAGAACAAGGCGGTATTCTATGTTCATCTTGCGCTCAAGATATAACTAAAAAAACCAAAATACACGTAAAAATTAAAGATTTTTTAGTGACTTTATTAAAAAAAGATTTTTGCGAAGCTACTAAATATGATGATTTGGTAACCGAAAAATTTTTAGATACTTGTATTAAACTTTTAAAAAACTATATTGAATATTATTCTCCCAAAAAATTTAAAACAGCGGGAATACTGGAAAGTATAAGGTAATTATGAAATTGGAACAATATATAGAACATACGCTTTTAAAACAGGATGCAACAAAAGAAGGACTTATAAAACTCTTTGAAGAAGCAAAACAATATAAATTTCTTGGTGTTTGTGTAAACAGTGCAAATGTAGCTTTGGCAAAAGAATACTTAAAAGGAAGCGAAGTTAAAATAGTAACGGTTGTAGGTTTTCCCTTAGGAGCATGTCTTAGCGAAGTAAAAGCTTTTGAAGCAAAAAAAGCCGTTGAACTTGGCGCCGACGAAGTTGATATGGTTATAAATGTTCAATCAATAAAAGATAAAGATTATAATTACACTCAAAAGGATATAGAAACCGTAAAGCATGCCTGCCCAAATACCCCGTTAAAAGTAATTATAGAAACAGATTTACTTACAAAAGAAGAAATAGTAAAAGCTTGTGAAATAATAGTAAAATCAGGTGCCGATTTTGCCAAAACCTCTACCGGTTTTGTTAAAAACGGTATCGGTGCTCAAGTTGAAGATGTTGAATTAATGAAGAAAACACTTGAAGGAACACATGTAAAAATAAAAGCCTCTGGCGGTATTAAAACAAGAGAACAAGCTTTAGCCCTAATAAAAGCAGGAGCTTCAAGACTTGGAACAAGTTCGGGGGTCAGTTTATTAAAAGTTTAGTACTTGCTCGGGATTAATTTTTATTAATTTCGGCTGAGGAACTTTCATTTTTGCAAGTTCTGCAGCTTTCTTCGCTTCATTTTTTATCCTGTTAACTTTAAAATTTTTTTTCATTGCAAAATATAATATACCAAGTGCAATTACCACATATTTACATTCCGAAACCGCTTTTTTAGTCTTTGCAATAATAATTTCATCTTTTTTCGGCAAAGAAGCATATAACATTTGATTTTCATCAGAAGGTTTAATAAAATCTGAAAAATTTGAATTATATTTAAATGCCGGATTAAAATTTACTTTCATTATTTTATGACCTTATTATTTTTGTTTTAAAACTTCTAAACCTGATTTTTCAATATCAGGAGTATCAATTTCAAATAAGTGGATTCTGCCGGTACCTAAATTTACTTTAATTTCACCATCTACGGCTTGAAGTTCGGAATCTTCACCGTATGACTTAAACAGATTAGTCAGTTTTTGGCTTTCTTTTAAACCGGGGATTTCTATAGAACCTGCTTGTCTTGCGTTAACATCTCTATTTGCAATAACAACCAAAGTTTTTCCGTTTAAATGACGTGCAAACGCTATGATTTGGTCATTTTTATTCCCTTTTACTTTTAAAGGAATAAATGAACCTTTTGTTAAAATATCGTGGTATTGCGGGTTATTTCTTACTTCTAATGTATTTCTCATAAAATCACCTATTTCGGGGTGTTCTCCGATAAGAGGTCTTGAGAAATTAAATATATCGGGTCTGCCTTTGTGAACGGTGCATTCGTTAGAGTCAGTATCGGTTTTTTCATCCGTTTTACCTTCAAAGTCATATAAATATTCATCACCTGTTTGGTATCCGTCAAAATAATACGGATTTAACATCGGAAGTGTTGCTTGAAGACCTGAAACGAGGTTAGAATATGTAACTCCGCCATGGTTCATTATAGAAATATCATCATGAGTGCCAAAAGAACCTATCACGGATTTTCCTGATTCCATTTCTTGAGACATATCAAGATTTTCTTTAACATAATCAATTAAATCCTGAGCTTTTGTCATTTCATGGAATATATGATATTGACCGTAATAGCTGTCAAAACCTGCTCTTAATGAATCAATGGGTCTATCGTAGTTCATATTTAATTGAGGAGATGCATCTTCATAAGTATAGCTTTCAGCCAGCCAAGCAAATTCAGGATCTTTTTCACGTGAATACTTTATAAGAATATCCCAAAATTCCGTCGGTTTTGTTCTTGCAACATCGCTTCTTATACCGTCAACTCCCAAATCAATACACATATCTACAAAATCTTTATGTAATTGTAAAAGTGCAGGATTTAGTTCACGTTTAGATTCATCCTTCCAAGGGTTAAACATTCTGATATCGTTCCAACCGCCCGGAGTTTTAGGTGTTCCGTCTTTTTCAAATGCCATTAAATCAGGTCTTGCTTTAAATAAGTCATAAGAAGCACAGCTTGGTAAATCAAGCATTACACTTATACCGCGTTTATGACATTCATCAATAAACCCCTTAAATTCTTCTTTTACACTTCTCGAATCATTCGGGTCATCCAACGCAGGGTCAATCTTAAGTAAATCACTCGGAGCATAAACAGAACCTGCCGTACCCATTGCATTTTGTTTTCCCGGAGGATTTACCGGCAATACATGCAAAGTATTAATACCGAGTTTCTTTAACTCATCCAGCCTTTTAACGGCATTATTAAAATTACCCTTTATATCACCTTCTCTAAGAAGCTGGTTGCCTGTTTTATCCTCCGCACCAAAATTTCTTATAAGAATACCCATAATTGTTGCATCATTATTTTTAAATTTAGTTCTTAAATTATTCTTATATTCGGAAACGGGATTTTGAGGATAATACACGGGATAAACCTGAGTTGCAGCAGTCAACCCCTGATTTTGTAAATATTTTTCCAATACATTTGTGCCTATAGGCTGTGGAGGTATAACAGGAACAGCATAAACCGGCTGCATAACCGCGGTGGGTTCAGGCATTCTCTGAACCGTTTGTGGTTGTATATTCATATATTTATTGATATAATTAGCCATTTGCCTTTTGCTTAGCCTCTGCTTCTTTTTCCGTTTTCCCTTTTCTGCCTATCATTAAAGTTGCAATTAAAGTAACTGCTGTTAATGCAAGCATTGTTCCGCCAAAGATTTTTAACCATTTATTGGAATTATATGTTTTCTTTGCTATATCTTTAATCATTGCGCTAATCGGTTTACCTGCAAGATTATTTCTTTCTACAGCGTTAGCACCGTTTGTAACACCGTCAACAGTACATCTTGATAATTCAGATGTCATATTATTCTGCCAATTAGCAACTTTTTCCATAAATTCTTTTTTGTATGCTTTAAATCCTTTTAAAACACCTTGAACGTCATCAGCACCTATTGTACGTCTTAAACTTTCTTCTATTTTAGTGTCTGCTTCAGATTCAAACAGAACCTTCATTACCGTTTTATA
Organism: Candidatus Gastranaerophilales bacterium; assembly: GCA_947624265.1. Classification (GTDB taxonomy): domain Bacteria; phylum Cyanobacteriota; class Vampirovibrionia; order Gastranaerophilales; family Gastranaerophilaceae; genus Avigastranaerophilus. Next base: position 2,584 of record CANQJQ010000058.1, on the reverse strand, counting down.
TTCGCCTTCAGATAAACCGAAACCTGCCGTCTTTAATTTTTCAACATAATCAGTTGTTGTAGCATCCATTAAAACTTTTTTACAAGCTTCTATTATTTTTGTAACTGCAGCATCATCTGCGCTTTGTCCGTTTGATTTAAGTATTTCAGCCACTTTAGAACTTAAACTACCGTCTTTTATTCCTTTAAATAAATCAAGCGACTGTAATAAACGATAGAAGGAAGATTGTGCCCCTGAAATTCTTTCTGCCGTATTTACATTAATTACATTTTCAACCGTACCTTTTTTAGCAGCTGAGGATATTTTTTGTGCAAGTTTTTCAAACCCTTTTGCACTCATTTCACCGCTTGCACCGCTGCATATTGTTTCAGCCGTTGATTTTACGGTTGAAGTAAATGCAGAACCTGTTTTGGTTTCATAATCTCCGATTAATTTCATTAAATCTTTTATAACTTTATCATATTCGGCATCGCTGGCAGTTAATTGAGTCAATTTTTCAAACAGAACTTGTAAATCACCGTTTGAAACAGCCTTTAATTCTTTTGAATTCAATTTTAATGATTTAAGAAGCTTATCGCCGACTTTACTCCATTGATTAGCAATATATGTACCTGATTTATCACCTACTCTTGCGGAAATAAATTTATCTAATATACCTTTTTTAGCTGCAAAACTTGAAGTTTGAGCTTGTAAATCTTTAACTTTTTCCATTACTTCGGAAAGTTTTGTCTGTCCTAATGTATTTTGAGCTTTATTTAAAAGGCTTGTAAATTCTGCCGCAAGTTTTTTCTGTTCGTGTTTTGAAGATGTTGATGCTTTTGAAAGTATCTCGGAAATCTTTGGCAAAGAGCCTTCACTTATTGCTTTATCCAAAAATGTTTTTTGCTGTTCGGTTAAAGCAGGCATTCTGTCTTTTAATACGCCTGAAATAAATGTTTCATCCAATTTAACATTAGTTTTTAAGGCTTTTAACTCTTGAGCTATTGCTTCTTGTACTGAAGCAGAATTAGCCTTTGCTCCAAGTTTTTCAGCCAGTTGAGATATTAATTTATCATCCATTGTGCTGTCAGCGTGTTTGGTAAGGAATTTTTCAAATGCTCTTATGTCAAAGAAATTTTTAATCCTTGAGAAAACACCTTGTTTATCAAGATTACCTATTGCTTTTGATGTGGAAGCCAAATCATATTTTTCAATTAAAGAGTTAATCGGTTTTTCAAGTCCGTTACAAGCAAGAGCACTCATAACAGGAGTAGCAACACCTGCTGTCATCATCCATAAAGTATTACCTTGCAGTGCTGTTTTTTGCGCTCTTTGTTTTATAAAATTATCTCTGTCGGGAAGATTTTCATTTACTTTTAATTTCTTACCCATTTTTTCTAAGTCTTCTTTAGAATATAAATCCGTCAAAACATATTGAGGATCTTGGAATAACATCTTTTTACGTCCTTGAGAATCAATATATTTTTGGTGGATATCAACACCCGTTCTTGCTTTTAAAGGTGCTTGTATTGCTAATTTAGGCCATAATGCCATGGAAGCGAAGAAGGTTCCAAAACCTGCAAATTCCATTGCTTTACTTAATTTTAAAGGATTTTTAACAAATAAATATGCAGCTAAGCCTAATGAACCCAATTTCATTGCAAGGTCATTTATTCTGCCGAGTTCATAATCATTAGCTTTGCCTTTAGCAGCTTTGCCTATACTTACAACATCTTTCTTTAAATCTTTTGCATATTCAACGGGGGAACCGAATATTCTTGAAGGTAACAGCTTACCTTTATATTCTTTTGGTTTAACTTTTCCTTCGCTGTTAAAAGTAAATAAAGGTGTTTTCTCCGTTTTCTGTATCGGAGCAATATTTTGATTTGCAATAATTGTATTCAAAATATTTGACATTTTAACATACTACCTTTTCTTTACTTTCATCAATTAACGATGTTGAAGCCTGAGGTTTAACCCCCCTATTTTTATTAAAGTTAAATAAAGTTAAAAAATTGCCTATTAAAGTCATGGCAATTGCACTGCCCAACAGAATTCTGCCTGCATAACGAGTGGATTTTGAGTTATTGTTAATAAATTCTTTACAACTTGCAACAAATTTTTTGCCGAAATCTTTTACAAAATTAAGGTATCTGCCTTTTGTTTTTGCCGGACTTAATTTTAAATTTTCCCAAGGTTTTTGCATTGCTATACCGACACCTGTTGCTGCCCATAAGTATGAACTTAAAGTTGAAAATACTTTTGTTTTAATAATCTTTTCTTTTATTAAAGGTTTAACTTTTTGATCCGCATTTGCTAATTCTTCTTCAGGAATCCCCATCTTTTTCCCTACTTTTTTATAGTAGCTGTTTCTTTCCTTTCCAAAGTTTTCATTGTTATAGAATAAATCCCAGCGCGGAAAATCCACACTTTCATATGCTTTATGGTATTCGTGTGTAACTAAATTATCCAAATTATCTTTATCGGGCAATTCATGAACAACTTTTTTATACGGAAGATTAACATCAATACCGTATCTCATATTAACGGGAACTTCTATTAATTTTTTGGAAAAAGTCTTTGCTAAACCGTAAAATATAACGCC
>CANQJQ010000057.1 GCA_947624265.1 Candidatus Gastranaerophilales bacterium | reverse complement strand
CTACATACTCCTTTTATTCCACTATAAACAAATCTATATTTTTGCTAAATCCCCCAATAAATAGAACATTTCCATCTTCCAGTAATATTGTTTTATGATTAATTCTTTTATTTGATTTTATATTACTCATGTCTTTGAGTCTAAACAACTTATTACTATTAATGTCATATTTCAATACATAGGGGCTGGCTTCAGGCATTGAAATACCTGAATATCCTCCGGTAATCAAAATATTTCCATCTCGCAATTGAACGAAATTTGCACCCATTATACCTGTGATTTTATTGTAAGAAGATATTATTTTTTCAATATTATTGTTCTCATCGTAATATTTATCTATATATCCGATAATTTCGACTTTACCTGATTTAATATTATATTTTTCTATTGGTAAGTTTTTGTTTATTTCACTTGGGAATATTAAAATATTACCTTTTTTGTCTTTAAATAATTTTGGTATGATTTGTTCGTGGTTTAAATTTACATTAAGATTCTTACACTTATTTATAGCCAAATCACATATTTCAATATTATAATTTGCTTCAATTTCTTTAGAATATGGTTTTATTCCCCCCAAAATCAATATAGAATTATCTGTTATCTCAATTGCAGAACTTTTTTCTCTTGGAACATTTAATAATGGACCTTCAATAAACTTTTTGTCATTATTATCCCATATTAAAGTATTGCGTTCTTTACCGGTTATGTCATATATCAAAACTCTATTTCCGGATAAACTATATAAATGACAAGGAAAAGAAAAGTATTTTGTATTTAATATTTTAGTTACATATCCCAAAACTTCAATTTTGAATGTGTCTGTATGAATGATTCCAAAAACCGGCAAATTATCACTTTTAAAACCAATAAAAAATATATTATTGTCTGACATTACAACACTATCAGATATAGACGATAATATATCATTTCGTATTTTAGTTATGCTTTTTTTGTTATAATCAAATAATTCAAAATGTAAAAAATTTGAAGAATTTTTGTTTCGTTCTAATCCTATAAAAAAATATTTATTATTTGGAATACCGGCAATACAACCTCCCATTGGGTATATAGAATTAGTTTTACCGATTGTTATAAAATCATATTTTTGGGGTTTTTTATAAGATGAATAATTTAAAATAAAATAACTTATGATTAGAATAAATATAAAGAACAAAAAAGATAATAATAGCCCATAGGTTGGGTTTAAACCCAACAACTTTTTCCACCAATTTTTATTTTGCTTTTCTTGTTCTATATTTTTATTATTATTTTCAATGCTCATTATTTTCCTCTAAAAATTATTAATAATTCATTTTATGCTGATGTTTTTAATTTCGTTTTATGTTCACTAATCTTTGTTGTTGGGTTAAAACCCAACCTACATACTGTAAGACAAAATTTGGTTGTTGCTTTTTCATAAAAACTCCTTAATATTTTTTCATTTTATAACTAAAATAATTTGGTTTAATTTTGTTTAATATTTTATAATATATTCCTTTTGCAGTATCACCTTTTACTACATTATCAACAAATGAATTTTTATCTTTATAACTTACTTGAAATATTATTTTATATGTAAAATCAGCTTTAGAATATATATTAGAGGGCTTTTGTTTCCATAATTTAAATTCAACTTCTTTATCTTGAAGATTATTTCTTAAAAGGCCCGAAGTTCGTAGGTTGGGTTTTAACCCAACATTTTCCCACAAACCCTGCTTATTTATCTTTTCTGACTTTTTATTTTCTTTTTCATCACTCATCATCAAATTCCTATCTTTTTTCTTTTGTTGCCTTTATTGTTGGGTTACACTCCGCTAACCCAACCTACATACTAAATTTGAAACACCTGCTAAAGTTCAACCAGCGACAAAAGAAGAACATCACTCCTTTATTTATAATTGATGTTAAAGTTCTCTAACTTCTTCGCTCAGCCTTAAACTCCGAAAGTAAACAGACAAACAGGATTGCATTCTTCGATATTGTGTTCACATACACTAACGAAGCACTTTTTCAACAAATTTTATATATTTCTTATAATTGTTGGGATTTATCCAAACATTTTATTTTTCTATGCTTTATATTCTTAAATTATATCATTTTTACCCCCCCCCAGTTGCAAATTTACAGTTTTATGTTTTTAGCAATAATAATTTCATTTATTATCATTCAATATCAGTTGTCAGGGGCGGGAAAAAAGGGGGAAAAATCAAAATTTTGAAAAAATTGGCATAAAAAAAGATTTCTGCTAACCCGAGAAACCCTTATCCTATCTTTGTTTTAAGAACTCCTCAGGTAAGACTCGAACTTACAACCCTTCGGTTAACAGCCGAATGCTCTGCCATTGAGCTACTGAGGAATATCTATATCTCTATATTATCAAAAAAAATCTTATTGTAAATACTTTTTTTATAAAAAGCCGATGAAGGGAATCGAACCCTTGACCTATTGATTACGAATCAATTGCTCTACCGACTGAGCTACATCGGCACACATTTATTATATTATAAAAATAAAATGTGCACCAATTTATGTTTTATTTCGATAAAATCTCAATTAAATTGGTTGTTGACCCTTTAGCCAAAGTCTTTGTTAATGATTTATCAGCGGGGGTTTCGTTAATATTCTTAGGCATTCTTGATTTTAACGGTTTTTTACCCGTTAATAATCTCATAAACTTAAAGTATTTTCCTAAAAATCCTTTTCTGTTTTCGTTCTTTTCTTCCAGTTCCTGCAATTCTTCGTATGATTTTCTTCCGATTGGCATACCGATTGATTTTCTTGTAAGTATTTCGGTTGTTAATGTATTTGGAATTGCAACTGCCGTCATGCCTTTCAGAGAACTATTGTAGGTCGATCTGAATGTCGCATTGAACCAGTTAATGAATAATGTTTGATAGAACAGAGCGCTCAATCTTTGTATAATACGTTCATTAGCGGTTTCTTTTGCACCTTCTTTATCTTCACCGTCTGATTTTAACATTACCATATTATAGTTATCTGCAACCAGAAATGCTGATGTTACTGCCGATGATGCAAGCTTTGACATCATTGCCAAGTCTGTATTTTTGTTGCTGGACTGTGTTACACCGTTAAACGATTTTTCTACGGCAGTATTAACATATACTAATAAGTCATTTTTAGCTTTGTTTAAAGCTTCTCTTGCTTTTTCAATTTCTGAACTTTGCCCGTTCTTTATTGCCTGTTTTAAAGCTAATTCTGCTTTCCTGTAAGGAAGTGTTTGTTTCTGCAATTTTTCCATTGCATTTGCGAATATAACCTGACTTGTTTTTCCCGCTTTCGCGGATTTTTCTCCGAATACTTCCGTAACGGCTTTATGTATAGCTTTTTCAAAATTACTTAATTCCGCTTCTCCTAATAAAGCTTTTGCAGCTTTTTTCTCAACGGGGGATACAAGTATATTTATAAGTGTTGATGTCAGTTTAAATGGCAATTTTAATGCGGACATTATAAATTTAAACGGCTGCGTTACTATATCTACAAACGGTTTTGCTTTAGTTTCTATTTGAATAGGGATTTCTTTTGACTTCAGTTTTATTGAATCTATAACTGCCGACTTAAAGAATTCTATTTCTTGTTCTGTTAAATTAACTTTTTTATTGGATATTATTTCCGCAGCTTTTTTTGCAACAGAAGAATATTTCATTTCCTGAATTGCCGTACCTTCAAGATTAATTGCGGTTCTTATAGATTCTGCTATTTGAGCAAATTCACTATCACTTAGCTGACAGCCTTTACCTTTTAATGTGCCGATAACTTCTTCTGCTATCGGTTTTGCTGACGATTTTGAAAGTACACCTTTAAACATCTTAATTGTACCTTCTGCACTCTGTCTGCCGTATTTTTGCTTTATAAACTCATGACCTTCGGCTACTTCTTTACTGCCTGCTTCTTTTAAACTTTGCATTATTTCTTCAAATTCTTTTTGTTTTATTTCAAAGTCTTTAAATGCGATTGGGTCATATATTTTCTTTTTGCAGAAATCGCCGAAGTTTTTAATGGCTCTTACCAGTTTGCTGTTTTTAGTCAGAGAACTGTTTTTTAAGAAACTGAGTGCAAATCCTGCCGAGATAAGTATAATTACACCTTTTTTGAATGTATTAAAGTTAATTAAAGCTTTTTTCTCTTTCTGGGGTTCGTTTGCTTTGTCTTTTTTAATTTCATCTTCCTTGCTTTTATCCGATGATTTGAAACTTGTAAATATGCTTGATTCTGCAGGTGCTGACGAAATTAAGTTTTTATTAATTTCAGGCTTATTTTCTTGTACATTTTTTTCGGATTTAACATCTGTTTTTACTTCGGAATTTTTCTTATTTTTTCTGTTGAACTCTTTTGCCTTTTCTTTTGATAAGAACATAATAGGCTTACCGAGACGTTTTCTTGAAGTTGTTTCCGAGAATAATACGGTAGCTGCTGAGGTTAAAGGAGTAAACCATGGTATTGTATTTACTTGCTTAGCAAATGCTCCGAATGTCAGAAGCTGAATATATGCGGTTGTAAATACTCTTGATATTTCCTGTTTTCTTCTTTCTCTGGCTTCTTTTTTGGACATATCCTTATTGTCTCCGCATAATACGGAAAGGTTATACGCATCATTAGCCAAGAACGCAACGGGAATTAAACCTGTAACTATTCTGTTAAGCGGTCTTTCATATGCCGTATTAAAATTTCCCGTATGTTTATCGAAGAATTTGTTGCTTACTTTATATAAGTTTTCTTTAATAAATTCGTTGGCTTCTTTAACCAATTGTTTTGCTTCGGGGGTATCGTCAACTTTATTCAATTGTTCGAACAGATATTCCGTTGAAACACCTTTTTCTTTTGCAAATTTAGCTACAATTTCCTTTGTTTTATCAAATATACCTTTCAGCATATCCGTTTTGGCATCAAGTTCATTTAATTTTCTTGGAATTCTTAAAAGAGGTTTATTATATAAAGCTTTTGCACCCTCTTTTAAAGAAGGAATTGCTTGTACTTTTTTAAGAATCCAGCTTGCACCGTACAATGGAAGATTAACAAAGGGGAATAATACATTTTCAAGTAATGCACGTGCTATCCCTTTTTCATGAATAGAAAGAGCTCCTTCTTCCAATGTAAATCTGGAGCTCTTTTTTAAAATTTCTGATGAGGTTACTAATTTACCTAATTTTTGTCCTATACGTTCACCAATGTTCCCGTAATGTTGAGTGAATACATTTAATATTTTTCTGTCTGCTTCTGTTATTAATGTTGCAGGAGCCCCTTTAAAACTTAAGCTTCTGTTGGGAGGCGGAGTTTGGGAACACTTTGTATCCTTTATTACCTTATTCGGTATATTTACCATTTTAGGTGTTATTGTATTCATCTCAATTCCTTATGAAATCTTTGGACATGATCCGTTTAGTATAAACATTCAAAAAAAACTTTTTGTTATTATTTTATGAAAATGTAACAAAATGTTTTATTCGGGATATCTGGAAGTTGCTTTTAAAAGCATTTTGGCAAGCTTCTCACAACCGTTAAAACCCCTTTCTTTTATCTTTTTTGCGGCATTATCAACATCATATTTCACAAATTTATGCCTTATTATATATGTTGAATCTTTTTCATTAATTTCCATAATCGCATAACAAGAGTCGGGCGACTCGCTGAACGGTCTTCCGACGCTGCCTGCATTTACTACGGTTTGTTCGGTATTCGTTTGATATCCTGCAGGCATGTGTGTATGACCGCAAAATATTACATCGGCATCTGTACCTTTTATCATTTCTTCCACTTCTTCTATCGGCATATCGGGATAGATATTTTCATCGTTTTTTCTCGGGGAACCGTGGACTAAAAGTATTTTTATTCCGAAAAGATTTAGTTCTTCCTGTTCTTTTAGAGACTTAAGGTAATCTTTTTCTTCTTCATCAAGCAGTTCGGAATCGGCAAGATAAGCACTTGCCATAACTTCATTGACCTTTATTAATTTATTCTGCGTTTCAAAAGAAAATACAGACAACATTTTGTCTGTATTACCCTGAATTATATAAAAATCTTTAGACTTCTTAAGCTCCTGAATCTTTTTTAGTGTTATTTTGGGCTCTGGCCCCGCCATAACTATATCTCCCAAGCAGAGTATTTTACTGCAATTTTCCGATTCTATGTCTTTAAGAACACTGTTAAGCGCATCAATATTTCCGTGTATGTCTGATATTACTGCAATTTTCATTTTTACGCCCTAATCAATTTACGTGAATTTATCAAACAAATTCATGCTAATATTATTTTAGCAGGAATAAAAAAGTCATGATACAAAGAAGAATTTCAAAGCAAATAAAAATAGGTGATGTAAAAATAGGAGCAGGTGCTCCGATTGTAGTACAGTCAATGACAAATACCGATACAAGAGATGTAAAATCCACCTTAAAACAAATTTACAATATGTCCGAAAATGGCTGTGAGATTGTAAGACTGGCTATATTAAATGCCGATGCGGCAGAAGCCGTCAGAGAAATAAAGAAGAAATCTCCCGTTCCGCTTGTTGCAGATATACATTTTGATTACAGACTTGCAATAAAATGCATAGAAAACGGTATTGATGCACTTCGCATTAACCCCGGAAACATAGGGAAAGAAGAAAACATTAAAAAAGTAGTATCACTCGCAAAAACAAATAATATTCCCATAAGAATAGGTATAAATGCTGGCTCTTTGGAAAAAGATTTGGAACAATTAAATATTCCGCTTTCCGAAAAAATGGTTGAAAGTGCGTTAAGACATATTAAAATTCTGGAAGATAATAATTTCGATAATATTAAAATTTCTTTAAAATCAAGTGATGTTCTTACAACGATTGATGCATACAGACTGATTGCAAAAAAAGTCGAGTATCCTTTGCACTTAGGAGTAACCGAAGCAGGTACTTATACGGGCGGAATAATCAAATCAGCAGTGGGCTTGGGTACATTACTGGCTGAAGGAATAGGTGATACAATAAGAGTTTCATTGACTGATTCACCGGTGGAAGAAGTAAAGGCGGCTTATTTGATACTTAAGTCACTCGGGCTCCGACAAAGAGGAATTAATTTTGTTTCTTGTCCCACATGCGGAAGAACTCAGATAAACTTAATAAGTCTGGCTAAAGAAGTTGAAAAAAGACTTGAAAACTTTGATAAACCGTTGACAATAGCAGTTATGGGATGTGCGGTTAACGGCCCGGGGGAAGCAAAGCATGCTGATTACGGTATTGCCGGAGGTATTAAAGAAGGCTACATATTTAAAAAAGGTGAAATAATAAAAAAACTTCCCGAAGAAAAATTAGTCGATGAATTTATAAATCTCATCCAAATGGAGAATGTATAAATATTGCATTCTCCAAAAAAATAAGCTATCATATAAATATATACAAAGGGGATTTATTATATGAAAAAGATAGCTCTCATATTTTCGTTAATATTTACAACAATGGCTGCTAATGCATTTGTTGACAGTCAATATACTTCATCGGAACAGTTTCTTGTAAATGCAGGTTATTCAAAAGAAGCTGCAAAGGTTATAACAATAGTTAATCAGGATCCTTACAGAGAAAATTATTCCGAAATCCCGACTCCCGCAGATATTGCAAGAAGGGTTTATCACTATATAGTTCCGGGTCAAGGCGGTGACCTCGATTTCTACAATCATAACGGCGACTTTGACGGATGGGGCTGGAAAGATTACTAAAAAGATTTTTTACAATATAAAAAGAGGCATTTTTATAATGCCTCTTTTGTTTTTATATAATCTTGAATTATTCATAATATATCGTTATGATTAAATTATGAAAAATATTTTTATTAAGCTTATTATTATTTTTGTACTTGTTTCTGTGACGGCAGGAGAAATATTTGCTGATAATTTTTCCAAAGCTAAAAATTATATTCGTAAATCCGAAACTACAACGAATAAGGATGCTAAATACGAATATCTGAATATGGCAAAGGAAATATATGAAGAAGAATATGAAAAAAATCCGGAAGATATTAATGTAATTGTAAAAGTTTCAAATATATATCAACTGTTGGGCGACAGGCAAAATGCAAAAAAATATATATTTAAAGCATATAATATAAGCCCTCAAAATCCCCAGATACAAAGGGAAATGGGTGATTTTTATTATTCTTTTCAGGAATATTCAACTGCGCTTGAATACTATAAATTGGCTTTGTCTTCAGGATTGTTAAAGGATACTGACTTAAATATTAAAACGGCTCAATGCTATGAAAAACTGGGTGATGAAGAAAACGCAAAATTGTACTATCAAATAACCAATTATTTGGATTCGGGTTCAAAAGGTGTCGTAAAAAAACTCAATGAGTATGATTCATTAAATTTAAAAAATATTAATAAAAAAAATGAACATGCAAGATATAAATCTTTATATAAAGCCGATGAGCTTGAAACTGAAGAAAACACCGAAAAAGAAGTTGACGATATTATAAAACAGCTTAATTGATGTGATTTTTCGTTTTATCATATGCCGAAACAGCAGCTTTATTTCTTAGGTATTCGTATATTGCTCCTCCTATTTCTTCCGAAGGGTCAAAAAACGGAGAATTGGGCATAAAAGTTTGTCTTAAAAGCATCTTATTCAGAGGTCCGAAGGCATCGGGGACTAATGTTTTCCTGTATATTCCCGCAAGCATAACTTGTACGTTTGGCGAGGTGACGTCATTGAACCTTGAAAAAGCGGGATACATTTTATCTATGTTCTTTTCGCCTTTATCAAGCATTTTATTTATGACATGTAAAGCATCTGTTACCTGTTCTTCTGTATTTACGCTTTTTAAAAATGAATCTAAATAAGGTAGTGCCTCCTGTCCGTAATTTATTATTTCCTGAGCAAGAGATTCATTAAAAACGGCATAATTACGATTTTTATCGGGCAATAGAACTCCTTGTCCGAGTTTTGATACTGTATTTGCAATTTTCGGATTATAATTAATCATATGTTCTCCTTATGTATAAACGTATGGAGGCCCGTTTTTGGTTTCAAGCAATATATTATCGGCAAGAGCTTTAAGTTCTTCCCGTGTCTTTATGCCGGATTCAAATTGCAGAGTAAAATTATCCACAAGCGGTTGAATGGCACTTTCTTTTTTTGCTTTAAAGTTATTAATTTCCACTTCTACCAAGCGTTTTCTTAAATTTAACTCTGTTTTAGCATTTTCTTTTAAGACAGTTACATCTTTTAGAGCATCCATTGTCTGTTTAAATAAATATCCTATGGCACTTGAGAGTGTAAATGCAATAAAAATATATTTTGTAAATTTATTTTCGGGATTTAATACCCAGTTATACAGATGCCCTCTGTTTTCATCTATATAGCAGTAATATTGTATTTTCTTAGGTATACCGCCAAGAGCCGTAGGCGCATCGGCAAATATTGTCTTTTTTGTTTGTTCTACCGACCTTATAACCGAATCAATTTCTTCGGGTGTAAGTTTGTATTTTTCTCCTATTTCTTTAATAAATTCAGGCTTTGCGCATATTGATTTTAACATTTCGACAATTGACGGAATATCTTTTTTATCCGCCTTTTTAACTGTCTCATTTATTGCATTTATTGTGCTTTCCGTAAATTTGTCGGCATAGTCCGATGAATATTTCGCGGTCTTTCTGAGGTTGGATAAACTTAATTTTCCTGCAATTAACGCTGCTAAAACTACTCCTGATGCTGCAAGCAGGTATTTTAAATTCTTTTTATCATCTTTTTTCGTTTCTTCATTGCTGCCTTTAAAGGTTACATATTTATTTAAAATATTAGTGCTTTTAAAAACAGGTTTATTGTTAAGCACAGAATCAAAATATTTAATGTTATTTTGAAGCATTTCGTTTATTATATTGAGTTTACCCGAAAATGAGTTTGTTTCCACTTCAATTAATTTTTCCTGCAGTTCTTTTTCAATATCGGCTGATTGTTTTTTGAGCCATATTTCTTTCGCTCCGTCAACAAAGTTTTTGCAGGCAATTGTAATTCCGCTCATAATAAATATGGCTGCAGCTCCTAAAACATTTTTAAAATTAGGATCCCTGATAGCTCTATATATAGCGAATTGCGGTTCTTCCTTAATATTCATATTTACTGCCAAATCGGGAAGCTGTTCAAAACTTTTTGAAGAAAGCAGTGTCTTTGAAGAATGTTTTAAAATACTGCTCAAACCGAGTATTCCGCCCGCAATCACCAATGTTCCCGCAATTAACGGTTTAATTGCTTTTTTTATGTTAAAAGGACTTTCTTCGTTTTCATTTTTATTGTTTACGGGTATTTTGTAATACTTTGGCGCATTAACAACCAGTAAAGAATCCTGCATATCGTCAAATGATACATTATTTTCATTCGGATTTACGATATGATTATTAATTAATACCCCTTTTAGGGTTTTATTTATTTTTTCATCCCTTGTTTTTGACTTTGTTTGATTAATTTTTAATGTGCTTATTTGCATTTTTACCTCGTATTTTAAACAGTTTTTTTATTTGAGTCTGAAACTTTTTTAACTCTCTCGATTTAAAAACGGCTAAAGTCTCATCGTTTTTATAATTTTCATCTTCAGTATCCGAAATAAAAAATAAGAATATTTTTTTGGCTCTTTTTTTTATTTTTTCCGTAAAATTTCTGTTGATGAAGTTTTTTATATCACCTAAGATTGCACCAAGTTTTTCTGATGCCTGCAAAAGAACATTTGTAATAAATTTTTGGAATTGTGCAAATTTTTCAATTAACTTCGGAATTTGCATAATTATGTTTAAGATTGGTGAAATGATTGTATTTATAACAAAATTCACGGGTTTCGATATGAAATTGGGCATGATATTTTGAATTTGTTCATTTAATGCCTTAATTCTGTCCGAAATATTTTGAATATTTTGAGAAAGTTTATGTGCAAATTCAATTTGTTTTTCGAATGCGGTTTTAGCATTTTGCTCTCTTGTCTGCTGAGCTTTCATGCTGAGTCCCGCCGCATAACATTTAAGCCACGACCATTCCCCAGCCGGTTTTGGTTTAGTTATCGCTTTATCTCTCATTTTGCCGCCGCCTGCCATCATTTGAGAGCATATCGGGCAAGCTGCGGGAGGAAGTCCGTGCGGACATAATCCTGCCTTATTCGTAGTTTGATTTGTTATTGGTGAAGACATAAAAAAACCTTACTTTTTGTTCTTACCCTTCTTTAGGAATGACGACAGCTTC
>CANQJQ010000056.1 GCA_947624265.1 Candidatus Gastranaerophilales bacterium | reverse complement strand
AGCTAATACTTAATAATCTTGGGAGGAGATTTGGGGATTTGTTACAATTATAATAATTCAGAATTGTAAAAAAGTTTATAATTTTAAATAAAAATTTAATAAAAATTTACATTCTATTGATTTTATTTTAATTTCTTACTGGAAAAAAAACTCTGTTTTTTTTAAAATCATGTTATGAGGTGGATTACATGTTAAATTTTATATATTATATATTATTACTTTTTTGTTTTATATATATTTTAGTATTTACAATTTATTTTTGTTTAATTGTTTTTGCGGCAATTACCGCGAAGAAAAAAGATTATTATGATGAGTTTTTGCAGGATTATAAAAATTTAATCGTTATAATATACTCACACAACAATGAAAAGACTATAGTAAACCTTTTAGAACAGTTAAACAAGCAAAATTATCCGAAAGGTAATTATCAAATACATATAATATTGGACAATTGTACAGATGAATCTTCAAACAAACTGGAATTTGTCGGTGGTGCAAAATTATGGCGTTTAACTGATGATGTTCCTTTAGGAAGAGATAAAGCAATTTCTTGGCTTTTAGAGAATTTAATGTCATTTAAAAAAGTAGATGGCTATGTATTTTTAAATGCAAACAGAATGGTAAGGGCAGATTTTTTGTCATCGGTAAATGATGCTCTTCATAAAAATGATGTAATAGTCGGTTCAACTCAAGTCTACATTGAAGATGCATATTACAGTGAAAAAGTTTGGTCTAACGTTAATACTTATAATACTAATATCATGAAGCTTGGACGTTCAAGGCTCGGGCTTGCGGTTCCAATAGATTCCGATATTACGGTTATATCACATTCAATGCTTGAAAAGGTTCAATGTATTGATTTCAAAGATGCCAATTCGGAATTAAAATATTCCTTTATGCTCACCAGTATTAATGCCGTGCCTAAGTTTGTGCCGGAAATAACAACTTATGTTTCAAGTATTGATTACGAAGTAAGAAGACCTGATTTTAAGTTTAAAATGTCTCTATTTTTACATTGTATAAATATTAAAGCATTTTCAAATTTTAAATTTGCAGAATTTTTATTTTCTTTATTTAAACCTAATCCTATAATACTGATTGCATTATTGGTAGTGTTGGGTACATATTCATTCTTATACTTTTCTGATTTCCCTTGGGCAGTATTTTTAGGAACGGTTTTAACTGTCGTTTTTGCACTTTCCGTATATAAATCAAATTTATATTTAAAATCTTTAATATATCTTGCAGGATGCCCGTTTCTAACATTGGGGGATTTGATATCAAAATCTGCTATAGGTAAAAAAGTATTCAAAATATTTAAAAAGAAACCCCAAGGGAAAATTGAAAAATTGTCAGTTGCAGTTAATGTTACTAACGGAAGAAATATATTCCCATGTAAAATGGATTTAATATCGGAAGGCGGTTTTAAAAAAGCTGTATTCAGGTATAAAAATAAGAAGCTGGAGACATCGGAAAGCTATGTTAGAATGTGTGATGCAATAAAAAATATTTCTGATATGCTTGAACAACATGGGTTTAGAATGAAAATATGTCAATCTTGTGCGTATTTTTCACCCAAAATAGACGGTACTAACAATATGGTAAAGGGTTATTGCAATCAAATGGCGGTAGAAGATCAAAATTGTTCCGAGTTCCCCCAGACTCTTCTTTGGTCTACCTGCCAATATTATATTCCTTTGGAAGTAAACAAAGTTATTGATATTTCGAATTATATTAAAAACAGATAATGTTAAAAAATATTAACAAATTCTTTCTTTAAATTTAAGTTTAAATGACAATTTGCCGATATATATTAATGTATAAATACCAACGGAGAAAAAAATGGGTTTATCATCATCACAGGGAAGATTGTTAATGTTGACTTCAAGGTTAAGTGATGTGCAGATGCAGATGACACTTAACGCACAAAGGCAATCTCAGCTTGCACTGGATTCAGAAAAAGCTGCCAGTGAATATAATGATAAAATGAGTAACTATAAACTTCAGATTAAAATGCCTGATGATAGTGAATCCATCGGGTATAAAAAGCAGGATTTGGATTATTCAAAAATGCTGCAGCTTGGTTATTTAATAACTGATGCAAATAAGCAGGTTTATTTAACAAAGAATAAAGAAGGGGAATGGGAAGTCCCTAAAGATGAAGATGGTAATCCCAAAGTTAAATTTGATGATACTAAGACTAAAGCATACATTGGTGAAGAAACATATTCTATTGTAGATGGTACTGAATATTTAACTGATCCAAAAACACTCCAAAATGCAATTATAGAAGGAGTACTTTATATTTATAATACTGACAGTTTAGTATCTGGAATTTCTCTTGATACACTTAAGTCGGAAACTGAAATGGAATATGTCTTAGATACTTCTGATGATGCTATGGCGCAAAGTAAATATGATACAGAGCTGGCACGAATTTCAAGACAACAAAATCAGTTGGATACGGAATTAAAACAATTAGAAACACAACATGAAGTTGTTATGAAAGAAATTGATTCTGTTAAGGACGTTATAGGCAGCAATGTAGACAGGACATTTAAGTTATTCTCGAATGGTTAAACTATACTTTTACATTTATAGGGCGGATACTGTATCCGCCTTTTTATTAACTTTTGTGAAAAATTTTTGAGAATGAATAATTTTCAAGCAATAATTAAAATTGACAGACTTATATATAATAAGTAGGTTGATTATGTCATGAATACGATAAATACATATCCTCAAGCATATAATGTATCAAATGCCGGAATTAGTCAGGAAAAGTTTAAAACAACACTTGCTGATTCAAAACAAGCTGTCAATAATAATATTGAAAGCAATACAATGACTAAAATCATTGCGGGTAACACGGGTGAGGATAATTCCAGATTTGAGACTTTATTAATGGTGCCTATTTTAAGTTTTATCGACAGTTGTGTTGATAAAATGATGGGTGGATCTGAAGAAAAAAGTCTGCTTAAAAGAATGGCAAATATAGGGGATAAAATCTCTGATAAATTACTTTTGGACAGAATATTTAAATCAGAAAAATTATCCAATGGTATAAATAAAATAAAAAATAGCAGACTCTTTAAATATTCTACGGAAAAATTCCAAGCAGTACCAAGGACATCCTTTGCTAAAAGAAGCTCTTTGGCAGAAACATATAAAGGAAAACTGACGGAACAAACTAAAAAATTATTTGCTAATCTTTTAAATTGTAAAGATGAAATATTAACTTCTCCGGGTTCTTTAAAAGATAGTACAATTCAAATATTAAAAGATTTATCAAAAGAAACTGTTGAAAATTATTCAACCGAGCAAATGCTTGATGTATTTGATGATTTGGCTGCGAATGGCAAAAATAAGATAAATATTGATGTTATATCCCAACTAAGAAATAAAATAAAAGCTGCAAACTCCGAAATGGGAAAAAGCGTTTTAGGTAAAAATTTGGCAAAAGGTACATTAAAAGCTAAAGATGTTGTAACCTACGGCGGAGGTATAATAAGTTTATTCTTTATGGCAAGTGCTTTAGCACAAGCAATTAAAGCTACAAAAGAAGCACCAAAGGGTGAAAAGAAAAGTACCTTTATGCATGTTCTTTCCGAACAATATCTCGGTTTTATTTTATTTGGTCCGAGTATTCAATTGGTATATAAATTGGGCGGAAATAAATATAGAGGTATGACTGAAGCAGGTCGAGAAGCCTTAAAGCAATTAATAGAAAAAACAAATATAGATGAAAACCTTACTAAAGAAGGGCTTAAAGTAGCTAAAATTCAAAGAGATTTATTAATAAGAGGTGTCGATAAAGATAAAGCAGCAGAAGTTGTCGGTAAGAGTTTAAAAGAAGCTAAAAATCTTGCTAAATCTCTTAAAAAAGAAGGTGCAAAACTTAAATGGTGGGAAAAACCATTAAAAGCAATGGGTAAACTCATAAGTACGGGTTTAGATAAATTACAGAGACCAACTTTTATTAAATTGAAAGATGGGGCTAAAAAAATAAAACTGCCTAAACCTACATTAAAAGGGTTTGCAGGTGGTTTGGGACGTTTCCTTTTAATTATGATGGTAATTCAGCCGTTAATTCAAAAACCGCTTACCAAATTATGCCATAAGATATTTGGCGAACCAAAAACTTATCTTGAAAAACAAAAAAAGGAAAATGCACCTGATAATAATCAAAATATACAAAATAATAATGAAACACAAAATGTAGTTACTCCTCAGGCTGTACAAATCCCGAATGTGCCTCAACAAAACGGTTCTACTACTAATTTATTGGACAGATGGTCAAAACCGCAGGATAACTCAGAAAGTGTTTCTTCTCTTGTCTCTCAAACGGAACAAGTATCACAAACAGAGCAAACTCCTGCTGCATTAAATTTATTTAAAAAAGATTCGGAATCAAAGCGTTATATACCGTCTATAGAACCTGTTGTTGTTCAAAATGATGACAAAGAACTCAACGCAAAGGTTAATGCTATTGTTAAAGAAAATGATAAATTAATCAAGCAAGCGAAAAAATATTTGAATTAACTTTTCAACTTTAAAATGTTAAAATTAAATTATGTTAATTCATTATATTTCTAATTATATGGAATATTTGGAAATAGAACGAGGGCTGGCTGTAAATACGCTTATGGCATACAGAAGTGATTTATATTCACTTGCTGATTTTTTAAAGGAACTTAATATTGCAGATTATACTGAAGTTCAAAGACTTCATTTAAATTTGTATATAAAAAATTTGTATGATAAAAAATATACTCCAAGAAGTATAACAAGAGAAATCGCTTCAATTAAAGGATTTTTTAAGTGGCTTAGTCTTAATGGGATTATAAAACACAATCCTGCTCTTGCTGTTGAACAGCCGAAACTCCCCAAAAGACTGCCAAAGGTACTATCTATAAAAGAAATAAACGAACTTCTTTCCGAGAATATGACGGTTCTTGATAAAGCTGTTTTGGAGTTGCTTTACGCCGCAGGTTTAAGAGTATCGGAATTATGCGACATTCAATTGAATAACATTGATTTAAATGCCAAATATATAAGATGCATAGGAAAAGGCTCAAAGGAAAGGATTGTCCCTATTGGATTAAAGGCATGTTCTGCCTTAAAAAAATACATAAAAGAGAGGGATTATATATTACAAAAATATAACCTTTCAACAAAATACTTTTTTATTAAGGATAACGGGAAAAAACTGACGAGGCAGGATGTTTATAATTTCATAAATTCTATCGGAAAAAATATTAATAAAGACATTTCTCCGCATACAATAAGGCATTCTTTTGCAACACATTTATTGGAAAATGGGGCAGATTTAAGGATTGTACAAGAACTTTTAGGTCATAGTGATGTATCTACAACCCAATTATATACTCATATAAGTAAAAAACGTTTAAAAGATATTTATTTTTCCATTAATCATTGATACATTTTTTAATATAGTAGCAAAAATTTTATTTATTAACTTTTATATAATCAAGAAAAAAACTAAGGTCTATTTATGAAAATAACGCCGATAAATTATAATACATATAATAAAGCTCAAAATTTCAGCGGTTTGTGGGGTAAGACCTCCAGAAGAACGGATTTTGATCAATCTTTAGGCGTTCCAAAAATAGAAGATACATATTATTATTATCCGTTTTCCGATGAAACACAGGCCGAAATACAAAGCGTAATCAAATCTAATACAAGCGCAGATATTGATGAAGAAAACGGAATACCAAAGTATAAGATAAAGTCATGTAAAATATGTATGACTCTGCCTTTAAAAAAGGTAAATTATAAAAACTATTCGGAAATGACCCCTGATAACAGGTTGACTTCTATGATTAAACGTGCTCATTATTGTGTAAAAGATAAGTATGTTACTAATGAATACGGGCCAAACCAAACACCTGCAATAAATGATGTTGTCAGTCAAAAGATTTTAAACGTAAAAGGTTAAATTATAATAATATAGCTGCCATACAAGCAGAGATATATGAAGTAAGGGTTCCCGCAATCAGTGCTCGAATTCCCATTCTTGCAAGATTCTTTCTTTGATTTGGTGCTATTTCACCTATACCTGATATTTGAATGGCAACCGATGTAAAGTTGGCAAATCCTGACAGAGCAAATGTTGCTATAATAAAGCTTTTTTCGGAAAGTATTTCTTTCATTGCAGATAAATCCGTAAAGGCTATAGCTTCATTAAGTACAAATTTTGTACCAAGTAAAGCGCCGACTTTTGTAACTTCTTCAAAAGGAATCCCGATAAGCAGAGCAAATACGGAAAATATTTTACCGAAAATCATTTTAATTGAGAGATGTTCAATATCCATACCAAGCCAATTTGGGCTTAAATGCAATGTATTATGCGCAAAAAATCCCATTTTCCCTAAAAAGAAATCAATTAATGCAATTAGTGCAATAAGTGCTATTAACATTGCAATAACATTTAAGCCGACCTTCATACCCTCTGATGCACCTTTTGATATAGCATCTAAGACATTTACGTCGGTTCTTCTTCGTTTAATTTTAAAGTCGTTTTTTGTTTGAGGTTCTAAAGTTTCAGGGTAGATAATTTTAGAAACAACCAATGCCCCGGGGGCAGCCATTATGCAAGCTGCAAGCATATATTGAGGAGGAATACCGAGTCCTGCATATACGGCAATTAAGCCTCCCGACAGGCATGCCATACTGCCTGTCATTGATGCTAATACCTCGGAACGTGTAAGGTTTGGAAGGTATGGTTTAATCATTATTTGAGCTACAACCTGTCCTACAAAGGAACTTGCTACATTAGAAAGAGCCTCCGCACCTGATACATCCATTAATTTATTTACTATTCTTCCGAAAAACGCAACAACTCTCTGCATTATTCCGTAATAATACAATATATTTACGAGTATCATCATAAATATAAGTGCAGGAATTAAATTTAGGGCAAACATAAATGCTTTATCACCAAACAGCTCTTTTAATACATCAGGACTGTTAGATAAAGGCCCGAATACAAAATCTGCTCCCACTTTGGCAAAATCTAATATTTTTTCTACAAATCTGCCTATATATTCAAATAATAATTTGCCCGGTTCAAATTTTAATATAAATACCGCTAATAAAAATTGCAGCAGCAGTCCTACGACTACGGTTTTATAATTTATCGCTTTTTTATTATTAGACATAAAAAATGCTATTAAAAGCATTGATATTATTCCGATAATCCCAAATAATATATTCATAAACTAATCCTAAATCCTTTTGATTTAATAATACAATATAATTGTAACAAAAAGAATTCCTTTAAGTAAAAATGTAAATTAGTATTGTAGAATAAAATTATGAAAAAATTTTTTATTATTTTTATACTGTTATTTTTAATGTCGGGACCGGCTTATTGTAACGATGCGCAGGAAATTCAATTTATATACATAAACGGTTCAAATAATAATGATAAAAAAATGACAAATTGGTTTTTTGAAGGTGTTCAAAAAATGCATCCTTGTATGTTTGAGGCTTTTAATAATTCAACGTTTATAAAAGAAAAATTTTTGAAAAACGGAAAATATAAAATATCACAGCTTCCGCAGGCATTTTTCTGGGGAGATAGGAGTAATGAAGAAATAAAGTCCTTAAATTCCGATTTAAAGATGACTAAAATGTTTAGCCCTAAAATTGCACAAACAGTAAGAAGCCTTTTAGCTCATTATCTGCATGATGCCATTTGGGTTTCTCATTATCGTAATATGCACCCTGTAATCGACGATTTGCATAAACAGGTTATGTTAAATTATAAAAATAATAAATCGGTTGTGCTTTTTGGATATAGTGCAGGTGCTTTTGTTACTTATGAATATATGTTTAATAAATTACCCGATATTGATATTATTGAATTTATTTCGCTTACTAAATTATCAGATGAATTTAAAAACTTTGTAAAAGATAATAAACAGCAAAATACTTGTATTGATGCGCTTGTTGAATCAGGACTTGCAGTATATAGTGCGGATGGTAAACTTGTCCCGAATATGAGTTTAGAAAATGCAAAAGAAAATTATTTGAAACTGGATGAATATACCTGTAAATATTGTGTACCAAAAGGTGCTTTAAAAGGTATAGTTAATTTTGCAAGTCCTTTGGTGTTGTTTTATTCAGATATTTCAAACCCCGAATATCCGTTAACTTATTTTAATAAATTATTGTATAAATATTTGCTTGAAAATGATATGTTTTGGCTTACGGTCAATTATGCGGATGATCCTTTGGGGTATCCTACGACGCGAAATATTTCGTATAAAGATTTAAAAGAAAAAGTAAATATGGAAATTCTGCCTAATAAGGGGTTCTTATTCAGTAAATCTAATGTAAAAAGCAGAAGAACGTTTATGGGTGCACATACTTCTTATTGGGATACCGCTAAAAAGTTTTCTAAGTCGGTAGTTTCTGCCTATGAAGAAGGCTACAAACTATACAATGAAAATGATTTATAAAAAAAGAGGTTTTTAAACCTCTTTTTTTTCTGATTTTATTGATTTAATTTGTGCATTGTAATTTTTTATTGCTTTATCACGTTCAAGTTTAATTTCTTCAATTTCTTTATTTAATGTATAAATTCTGTCTTGTCTTTCAACATCCGAAATTACCGTAGAATTTTGAGCTGCTTTAACTTTAGCTTTAAGGTCTTTGATACGTGAATTGTATGCGGCATTTAGTTCATTACGCTCATTTTTCAGAGTTTTGATTTTTGCACTTTTTTCTAAACCTTCAAGTGTAACAGGTTTATTAGGGTTTAGATTATCGATAATATTCTTTGTTTCGTCAACTGTTTTATCGGTAAAGTCTTTTGTTGCTTGAATAGTTTTTTTAGTAACTTCTTTTGTTGATTTAACTGTTTTATCCGTTGCGGTTTTAGTTATATCTACGGTTTTTTCTGCCGTATTTTTTGTTGCTTTAACTGTCTTTTTTGTAGCATCTTTTGTAACTTTAACTGTTTTCTTCGTAGTTTTTTTTGTTGCATTTACTGCTTTTTTGGAAGTGGTTGAGATTTTATCCAAAACTTCTGCAGCCATAATCGGGGTAATTGAAAGGTTAAAAAATACAGCCATTGTTACTAATGATAATAAAAATTTTTTCATATCCTTTTTTCTCTCCTTCTTTAAAAAAAGAGGTGCTTTTAATATGCACCTCTTTTAGTTATGCTAATTTTTAAATGAATCTTTTAAAGAATTAATAGCATCTTTTCTTTGCTTTTGTTTTGCTTGAGCAGCTTTTTTATTCGCTTCATTTTGAGATTTTATCTCATTTGTTTTTTTATTAATATCGTTTTTTATGGAATCTTGTTTGTTCTTAAGTACATTTTTTTGATTATCGATATCTTTTTTCAAAGCATCATGTTTTGCTTTTATTTCCTTTTTTTGAGCTTCTTGTTTTGCTTTAGCTTCTTGTTGTTTTTGAGCTTGCTTTTCCAAAGCATCTTTTTTAGCTTGTTCTAATTCTTTAACTTTTTTGGTTAATGCTGTTTCTTCTGATGTTGTGTTAACTTGTACGGTTGGTTTTGTAAATGTAACAGTAGCTGCATTTGCTGCTAAAACATAAGAAAAACTTATAATTCCAACTAAAACCATTGTAAAAATTGTTTTTTTCATATTTTTGCCTCCTTTTAGTCTTAAAATATTCTATAACCGTTTATTGTAGTGTAGTGTTTATTTTTAGTATATCTTTTATATTTTTGATATTCACTTTCTTTTTTCCCGTAAATATTTGGTGTTTCAACTTCTTGATTATTATTTTTATTCATAGCATTTCTTGTAGAGTTTTCCATCATTTCGGCTAATTGAGAATGTTTTACTTTAACACCTCTTGAGGGTACAAATTTATCTGCATTAACATAGTTACCTTCTTTATCAATAATTATTTCAGCATTTGCGCACATATTTAGAAATAAAAAGCTAAATAAAATTGCTAAAGAAATTATTTTAATATTCATAAGCTGCCTTATTTGATAATTACGTGAGAGAATGTAAATTGAGACAGGAAGCTTTTAACTTCTTCTTTTGAGTAGCTTACATTTTCCTGAGTATCTTCTTTAGAAGTATTTGGCCATATATGAATATTTGTATAATTTTTAATTCTGACAGGACCCGGGACTATTACTATATTATTATGTCCGAACAATTCCGAATTGAATGCGCCGGGTAAGAAAGCAAGTTTGTCGTTACCGTCAGGCAATGTTTGTCCTGAATATTTAACATTTTTTAAATACAAGTCTTTTATATTGTATTGACCGTTGAATATCGCAAAAGGAGTGGTTGTTAATTCTATATATCTTGCATCAAAACAATCTTGGTCGTCAACATACTTGGAAGACCAGTTCCTTAAAGTAATTACCATATCAAGATTCGGTTTAATTTTATATTCTATTGAACCAACCTTTGTTACCAAACTTGTTGCGTCATATATTTTTTGTTCAAATTGTTCTAAATTAAATGATTTAGTTAATAAAGCGGGGAAAATGCTTATAAATCCTGCATAAATTAATAAAATTACTGATATTATAATCAGTATGGCATTTTTATGTTCTTTCATTGTAGATACCTTTCTTTATAATCAATTTCTTAATTATAATATCATATTTTAGAAAAAATAACATAGACTTTTATAATTTACTTTACATAATAAAAAAAAACAGTATTATATAACTATGAAAAAGATAATTTTATTATTTATTATAATATTTGGTTCGGTTGTGTGTGCAGATGATAAGCTTGATGCAAAATCAAACTGGGGTGAAAATTCCGATGTATTTAATAAGGGGTTTGAAAATCAAAAACCGATTTCGGATTCAAAGTTAAACCAGACAATAAAGATGTTAAAGGAGCGTTCTTTAACGAAGAAACAGAAAAAAATAAGAGAAGAGGTAAAGCCGTTATCTCCATCGGCGGATAATGAGCATCTAAAAGAGTTTGCTCGTTCGCAATCCGCTGAAGATGAATTAAGTCAAACCCATACTGTTATGATACCGATGCAGGCATATAGTGATGAAGGGGTTTGGATAGCTCCGGGGTATTATAAGCTTTCCTGCCGTAAAATTTCTAAAGATGAATATGTTTTAGATTTATCTCAAGGCAATAAAAGAATTTTGTCAGTTCCCGCGAAACAAACACAACAAGACTTAGAACAAGATACAATATCTTTCTGTAATGCGGAAATTATTGATAACGGCAGAATAAGACTTATGTATGGCAGTATTGATTTGAATTTAGTCGGATATATTTATTTTAAATAATACCTTTTCTTGCTTTTAAATCATTCAATTCCTTTTGAAACGGCGAAATTTTAGTTAGTTTATCCATTATCAAAGGCATTTTTTCAAGTGTAAAATCTATTTCATCTTCCGTCGTATATCTGCTGAGGCTGAATCTGATTGAACCATGTAAGGCAGTAAAGGGTACGCCCATAGCTTTTAATACATGGCTCGGGTCAAGACTTCCTGATGTACATGCGCTGCCTGAACTTGCACATATACCGTAATCGTTCATATTAAGAAGTATAAGCTCGCCTTCAACATATTCAAAACCTATATTTGTAGTATTCGGAACTCTATTATGCGCGCAAGAGTTAAGTCTTGCATTATATATTTTTGATAATAACCCGTTTTCAAGCTTATCTCTTAATCTTTTTACTTCGGTACCCTCATAGTTTAAT
>CANQJQ010000055.1 GCA_947624265.1 Candidatus Gastranaerophilales bacterium | reverse complement strand
TTAGGAACTAGTGCGTAAGCGTGGGAGTTCGAGTCTCTTCATGCCCACCATAAAAAGGATAGGTATTTAAACCTATCCTTTTTAGTTTATTTTAAGTAAAGACGAGAACTCCACAGTCTGAAAGCCTGTATAAGTTCGAGCGCGAGTGAGCTGAAGGCGGAGGTATTTTCTTTGAAAAAACGAAAGTTTTTGAAAAGGAAAACCGAAGTCCTGTTAAACGCGAAGGAGCAAGACAGTCTCTTCATGCCCACCATAAAAAAGGATAGGTTAAATACCTATCCTTTTTTATTTTATTTGCCGGATAATGCTTGTTTTAGCTCTGAATTCAGATTTCTTATTTCTTTTTTATTCCATTCTTTTTTTGCATATTGTTCTGCTTTTTTTATATATTTTTTTGCTTCTTCTAAATTATTTTTCTGTAAATTTTTCCAAGCTGTTTTATAGTAACATGAATAATAAAAATCATTATCTGTACCTGATATTTTATTATTATTTATTGCTTTTGTTATTTGTTCAAATAATTTATCCGCCTCTGTGTGTTTTTGAAAACGTTCATACATCTCTGCTTTTCTCAAATATAATTTATATACGTATATATTATCTTTTCCGTATACTTGTTTTGAAAGCTCAGTTATTTCATCCAATAATGATTTTGCTGTTGTTAAATCATCTTTATTTAAATATACTTCTATAATACTTTCGGTTAACTCAATATAGTTTTTTTGAGCTTTTTCATTTATTGTTAATATAATATTTTTTGCTGTTTTATAACTTTCTAAAGCTTTATCAAATTCTCCGGAATTATTATATAAATTTATTAATGATTTATTTATTTCAAATAATTTAAATGAACATCTCGGCAAATATTTTTCGTATATTATTTTTGCTTCTAATGCTGTATTTATTCGTTCTTTAATATTATTTGTATTAATATCCGCAATTTCTTTTAATGCATTAGCGTATACTACGGGTGCAATATCTTTTATATCACTATATGTTTCTTTTATTTTGTTAGCATATTTTAATGCCGTTTTGTATTTATCAATGCTCTTATAATAATTAATATAGGTGTTATAATTGTTAATAATTGCAATTTCATTATTATCTTTTTTTAATAGGGTATCAATTTTGTCTATATATTCTTTTACTTTTTTAAAGTCATCTTGCTTTTCATAATATTCTTTATAAAGAGCGTATAATTGATTTTGAAGATTTGTATCATTCAAACCGTTTATTAAAGCATCATTCTCTTTAATTAAAATTAAGGCTTTATCGTATTCTCCCAAATCAATAAAATACTTTTGATATCTTTGATTTAGAGAAAACTTTTGTTTTCGGGTTTTTTCATCATTCCCTTTTAATAATTTTACGGCTTTATTATATATATTTGGTATTTTATTATATTGGGAAGACTCAATATAATACTCCATTAAAATATTATAGTAATCAATATAAAGACTTATATCAGAATTTTTATTTTTAGAAATAAAATAATAGTAATTATATATATCTTTAAGTAAATTTTTAAAATTTCTTTCCGCAAAATTTGAATAAATTACAGAACGCATATCAAAAAGTTTGTCATTTTGATTTTTCGGATTTGTATATTTTTTTAATAAATTAATTAATCCGATAGCTTCATAATGTTCATCTATAGTTCCATAAAAACCCATTTTATATCGGTAATAAAAGTATTTTAATTCGTTACAATCCGTATTATTTATAATAACTTTATATAATTTATCTAAATATTTTTTATAATCTCTTATAGAAGCTAAATTACAACAGAGACTAAGCATTCTGGCATAAGCATACCCTGCTTCTTTAGAATTTTCTCCATAAAGTGATATAGTTGTTGCAATAATTTCCTCTGTGGATTTATAAGCCTCTTTTTTTAGGTTTAAGGATTCCTGTAAATCTATTATTCCATTTTTTAATTCATAATATTTAACAATATTATTTTTATCATTTATATTAAGTTTTGATAATTCTTTTTGTTTTAAGTTAAGAATTTGTTTATCTGACAAATTATCAGTGGTTTTTGCTAACACAATATTGCTAAATGTAAAAGCACACAATATACAGACACTAATAATACTTGCTTTAATTAATTTATCTCTGTTCATTTTTCCCTATTCTTTCTTGTTTTTATCTGATTGTATATATATAATAATAAAATTTTTTGTATATAACGTCAATTAAATATATATAAAATTATATACGGATTTAATTTTTCTACATTATTAAAAGTAGTTTTGTTGCCTAAAATATATTTTTAACATATAATTTTTTGTAGATTGAAGAATAGTATTAATAATTAATATAGTTTAAGTGAGGTAAAGATGAACATTAAAAAGAAATTGGCAACGGTTTTCTTAAGTATGACTTTGTTGTTAACATGTGTTTCTTCTGCATTAGCAAAAAGCTATACTGATATTCCGGATGATTATTGGGCAGCAGAAGAAATTGAAGATGTAGTTACAAAAAATATTGTCCCAATTTATGGTGATAATACATATAAACCTTTAGAAAGAGTTACCAGAGTTGATTGGACAGAATGGTTGTTAAGAGCTTTGGGATTATCACAAGCTCCTATTACTTCCGAACCGAATTATTCCGACGTGTTTAATACAACATACGGTTATGAATCAATTGCAAGATCAGATCAATTCGGTTTGATATATGGTTATACAGACGGTGAATTTAAACCTCAAAGATTTATAACAAAGACAGAAACAGCTTCAATTATGAGCCATATTACAAAAGATACTGATGTTGATACAACTATATTAAATCAGTTCGCAGATGCTAATCAAATCCCTGATTGGGGTGTTTTCCCATATGCAAAAGCCGTTAAATATGGTTTGTATATTAACTGGCCTTTAGAAACAGAATTAAATCCGAATAGAGAATTAAACAGAGCAGAAGCTGCAGTACTTCTTGCAAGATTAATGAGAGCTATGGAATTAGTTGTTCCTGATAAAAAAGCGGAAGAACCTCAAGTTCCTGAAGAACCAAAAGAATATATATTAGCTACGGAACATTTGGATGATTTCAACGGCAGAGCTGTTGTTGACAGAGTTCAAATAACTAACTTAAGAAGAATAATATTGGCTAAAAATATATTTAGAGTTTCTTTCTTAGAACCGTTTAATTCTACACAACATCAAATAGGTGATGTAATTCCTTTCTACTTCAAGAAAGATGTAGTTACAAAAGAAGGTACTTTATTAATACCTGCAAATACTAAATTATATGCAACTATTGAAGAATTAAGAGATAAAAAATGGATTAACAAAAATACCGAAGTTTATTTACACTTTGATAAGATGGTATTCCCGAACGGGCATGAATATCCGTTTATTGCAAGAGTACTTAATAACCAAGAAGGTGTATTAAGTGAAAATAAATGGTTAAAACCGTTAGAATACACAGTTGCAGGTGCTGCAATCGGCGGTGCGGCAATCGGTCTTCCTGTTGGTGAAGCTAACCACCGTTCAGGCGACGGTATGGCTATCGGTTTCCCAACTGGTGCAGGTGTTGGTTTATTGGCCGGCTTCTTAACTCCGGGTGTTAACTTTAAAGCTCGTGCTGATGAAGATGTTTTAGTTGAACTTAAAGTTGATTGCAGTTTATATAACGATTACACTCAACAATTTACTTCAACTACAAGACATATTATTGAAGAACAACCGCAGAAGGTACAACAATAATAATTTATTAAAATATTAATAAAACCCCCGAATAATTTTCGGGGGTTTTATTGTAAAACGGGAAATTTACCTTTATAATATCTGTATGCAGAATTTAGATTTATGTTTAAAAAATTTAATAGGAAAAGATGAAAATCAGGCTCAAATGGCAGCGGATTATCTCGTTAATAATGCTGACGTTGAATTATTTCAAATGTTAATAAATAAGTCTGAGTTTCTCTTTGATTTTGTAATAAGAAATATTGAAAAACGTATTAAAAACGCGGTAAATCATGATAATGTTTTAAATCTTCTTAAATTTTTTGATTATTATTCATCCTTTTATGATGATTTATTTGCATCAATTTTATCTAAGCACGCAAATCAAGACTTAACGGATGATATATTTGAATTATTAGAAAAGGGAAGTATTGCCCAAAAAACATATGCTGCAAAATATTTTGCATATATACCGGATACTGTTGCCATAGAGCTTTTAAGCAAATATTCTTTTGCCGAGGATGAAAATCTTGCTTTTAATTCCGCTCAGGCTTTAGGACAAATGCAGGATGATGTTTCTTTTGATATTGCTCTTAATTTGTTAACCTCAAAAGATGATTTTGAAAAATTAAAAGCAGTAAGATTTTTTGCTGCATACGGAACTAATTTTCCTTTAAAAGAAATTTTTAATGCGATGAAAGAATCTAAAATGCCTGAAAACATTGCAGGACAAGTTCCGTATATGGAAAGTCTAATCAATTTATTAAATTCCGAATATAAAGAAGATGCGTTATTAGTTATTGAAAATATTATCTTAGGGTTAGGTGAAATTCTTCCGCTTTCGGAAATTTTTCAGTTTGAAATTTTTGAAGTTCTGAATAAATTGATTTCCTGCCAAAATGAAAATTCCATTCAAATCGCTAAAATTTTATTAAATGCTTATTCAAAATTTAAATTATTTTGTGAAAATCAAGAATATATTTTTGATGAAAATAAAGATACAAAATATGAAATTAATTCTGTTTATAAACTGTTAAAAAACCAATCGGAAGAGTTTTGGCATAAACAAAAACAGTTGTTAATTAACGGCTTAAAAGATTCAAATGAAAATAAAATATTGTCAATTTTACCTGTTATTGCTGATTACAAGTTAAGTATGGCAATTGAACCTCTAAAAAGTTTATTAGATTCAAATAATGAAATAATTCTATGTGAGGTTTTAAATACTTTAAAAACGTTAAATGCTTTAGATGATATTGATACTTCAGTATATTCTGAAAAATGTAAAAATCCTAATATTAAAGCTATAATTGAAAATTTATAATTAATAAACTATTTTACTGAAGTCAGCGATTTTTTCAAATTTTGCTTTAACAATGTTCAACAGGTTAAATCTGTTTTGTTTAATTTTTTCGTCTTTATCCATAACAAGAACTTTATCAAAAAATTCAGAAATATATGGGGTTAAATTAAAAAGTTTATCTTCCAGCTGGCTGTATGAAAGAACATTTTCATCAATATTTTTGACAACAGTCCATAGTCCTTTTTCTTGAGCAGTATTAAATAATTCAGGTTTAACATCGTTAAAAGATTCATTATCTTTTATAATTCTTATAATTCTGTTGATTCCTTCGTGGAATATTGCGTAATCCTGTTTTTTTACAATATCGGAAACTATATTTAATCTTTTTATAAAATCTTTTAGATCAGATAATACATCTTTTTTACTGATGCATGCTTCAAGAACATCGTACTTATACTTGTCAGATAAAAATACAATAAGTCTTTGTTTAAAAAATTCATTAATATTATTAAAAAGTTGTTGTTTATCGTTAATTTGGATTGGAATAAGTTCTATTGTTTGTTGTATAAGTTGTGTAATATTTATATCAAGATTATTTTGAATAACGGTTTTAAGAATACCCAAAGTAGCTCTTCTTACACCTAAAGGATCTTGGGAACCGGATATTTTTTTGCCGTCAGCGAAAACCGTAACAATTGTATCGATTTTATCCGCAATACCTACAACTTGCCCTTCAATGCTCTTTGCTGTTTCTGAATCAGCGTTTAACGGGAAATAATGTTCCATTATGCCTTTTGAAACTTCTTGAGATTCTCCGCTTCTGAGTGCATAATCAGCGCCAATATAGCCTTGAAGCTCTGTAAATTCAAATACTAATTTGGTTACCAAATCTGTTTTGCAAAGAAGTGCGGTTCTTTCTACGGAATCAATTGGAGCATTTAATGATTTTGCAATATTCTTAGATAATTTACAAATTCTTTGAGTTTTATCATAAACAGAACCAAACCCTTTTTGGAAAGTTACTCCTTTTAAATCGTCAAGATATGCTATTAAAGGTTTTTGAATGTCTTCTTGTACAAAGAATACGGCATCTTCCAGTCTTGCTTTTACAACTCTTTCATTACCGGCTTTTATGTTATCAAAATAATCTCCGACATAATTGCTCATAGTTATAAACTTATTTAAAAGTTTTCCGTCTTTATATAATGGGAAATATCTTTGATGAACAGCCATAACCGTAACTGCAACTTTTTCGGGTATCTGCAAATATTTTTCTTCAAATGAACATATAACAGGTATCGGCCATTCGGTTATATATGTTACTTCATCTAACAAAGCATCATCTATAACAATATCAGCCCCTATCTCTTTTGCTTTTTCAGTAGCCAGTTTAACAATAGTTTCTTTACGTTTTACAGGGTCAGCTATAACCTTTGCTTCTTCAAGTTTTGTCAGGTATTCATCAGGAGTATTAATAATAACCTCTGTTTTAGAAAATCTATGCCCCCTTGTAACATTTGACGATTTAATATTTGCAGTTTCAATTTCCACTTTTTCGTTATTAAAAATAGAAACCAGCCATCTTATAGGGCGTTGAAATTTTATATCTAAATCAGCCCAGCGCATAAAGTGTGTACCCTTTAATTTTAAAATTATTTCGGGACAAATGGTTTTTAAAATTTCTTTTGTATCCAGTCCTTTTTGTTCAATTTTTGCCCAAATATAGTTATCTTCTTTATATAGTTTATCGGGCAAAATACCGTTTTTATTAGCAAATCCAAGGGCAGCTTTTGTAAGATTCCCTTTTTCATCATAAGCTATTGAGGCAATAGGTCCTTTTAATATCTTTTCGGAATCAGATTGTTTTTCGCTTATATCTTCAATAATTACCGCAAGACGCCTTGGAGTTGCATATGTTTTTATTTCTTTATATTGAATTTTGTATTCTTCCAAATATTTTGAAAACTCATTTTTTAGTTGTTCCATAGCGGAAGGGATAAATTTATATGCAAGTTCTTCTGTTCCTATTTCTAATAAATATTTGTTCATAATTGCCTCGTAAAAATAATATATATAAAAATTATATTGTAAAAAAATTAATAGTAAAATATTATTAGAGTAATGTGTTGCAATTTTTTTTTGGTTAGAATATAATTAATTGCGTTGGGATCGTAGCTCAGTCTGGTTAGAGTGTCTGCCTGTCACGCAGAAGGTCGCGAGTTCGAGCCTCGTCGGTCCCGCCATTTAAAAGAGGTTGTAAAACCTCTTTTTTATTGCCGACAGAGACGAGAACGAGCGAAAGCGATACAAAACGAACCGCTGAGCAAAAAGCGAAGCGAGTGAGCTTGTATGCGAAACGCAGTGAAGCTGTGAGAGCCGATGTCCCGCCATTTAAAAGAGGTTGTATAACCTCTTTTTTTTATTGCCGGCAGAGGCGAGAACTCAGAAAAGAGCCTCGTTGCTATAGCTCTTTGTGAGCAGTGTGAGCAATAAAGATATATTATGAATTAGATTTTTTTCTTTCTCTTATTTCTGCAATTTTGGCTTTTATATCTTCTCCGGCTTTTACTTCAAGCCTTCTTATTTCATCTAAAACTTCTTTCATAATAATAGTCGGGTCAGGGTTATTAATATTAGTTCCTATAAGTAAATCTTTTTGAATTTGAACTTCAGCTTCCATTTTTGTAAGGATATCTAAGACTTCGTTAATTTCTTGTTCCGTAAAATTAATATTTTTTAACTTGCTTGCCAAATTTAATTTTAACATAGAACGTTCCGCATTAATTTTAGCAGTCTTATCTTCTTCTATTAAACCTAATTTTTCTCCGAGTTTTTTAAAAAAATCCATTATTTCTCCTTAGTTAAATCAACGGTATAATCGCTTACATAGTCTTTTCCGTATTTATCAATATATAAAAACAGCCATTCGCGGTATCTTAAAAACATCCATAACGGGTTTTTATAAGCATTAGAACATTCTTGTATACAGTATTGAAGTATATTTTTAAGTTCCTCCTTGTTCATTCCGATGCTGTCAAAATTTATATTCGGGGAAAATTCCTCTTCTGCAGGATATATTTTGGTTATACCGTATTTAGAAGGTTCTTCGGCTAACTTGGCGTGCCTGCCCATAGTAAATACGCTTCTTCCGTATGAGTGTATTATATCTTTATTATCTATAAGCATTTTAACTGTTTTCTTTGCATCTTCAACTGTTTCAGTAGGGAAACCGAAGAATATAAAAGCGAAATTCCAAATATCGGCATCTTTCGAAGCTTTTAAAATTTCAAATCTTTTATTAAGATCTATGCCTTTATTTATCAACTCCATAACGCTGTCAGAACCTGATTCTAAACCCCACATAACCATTTTTAGTCCTGCCTGCCTGCCAATTTTTAATATATCATAGGTAAAGCCTGTTTCAAGTCTGGCATCACAAAAATAGCTAATTTGGGCATTCTCTTGTATTAATTTTTCCGAAAATTCCTTTAAATATGCAGGAGATACAGATTCATCAATAAATTCAAACTTATCAATATTATATTTTTCTTTAAGTTGTTTAAATTCACAAATGGCTTTGTTTATATTTTTTATATTAAAATTTTGGCCGAAATCTTGGTCGCAAAAACTGCATTTGCCCCAATAGCATCCTCTTGAAGTTTGAAAAGGAAGTACTACTTCAGGGGCAAAATATTTATTAAATTCATAATCATCTAAATTTACTATATTTGCTTCATCAAGTTTTATTGGTTTCATCTTAGGATTTTGAATGACTAAACCCTCTTTTAAATACATTAAATTTGCAACCTGCTCAATTGGGATTTGCCCTGCATGAAATTTTGCAACTTCTAAAATAGGACCTTCTCCTTCTTCAATTGAAATACTGTCTGCAAAATCTTCAAAAAATTCTTTATGATTTTTTATTTCATCAGCTATTCTTCCAAAAAAATTACCGCCAATATTTATATGTGCATTTGTTTTATTTTTTAATAAATTTGTTAAGGTGAGTCCAGGAACGATTTGGCTTGAAGAATTTATTGATATCGCTATAAAACCGGGGTTATCTTTTAAAATCTCATCTAATATACTCTCATAATATTTCAGGAAAATATTTGTATCTTTATCAAAAACAAAATATTTTATATTTTCATAATTAAATTTAAAAAACGGATTTTGAAGCCAATCAAACTGAATTCTGACAGGACTATATGGTAAGGATACTATTTCAAGTCCTTTATCTATAACATTTAATGATTTTATTAAAGTAATAGGATTATAAAAATCTTCCGTTTTAAATGTTTGTTTCGCGGAATCAATCAATAACGGTATTGAGTTAATTCTTGCTCCATTTTTATTAAAGTAATTTTTTAAATAATTATATTTATAAAAAATGATTTTTTCTTTAAATGTATAATCATTTTCTTTTTTATTAGGTGAATATATTTTTACTATTTGTGATTTAAGCTCTTCAAATTGAATTTTGGCAGTTTCTATTGCGTTTTCCAATTGCTTTTTTGAAAGAATATTATCGTAAAAATCAATATTTAAGTCTATTGCTTTAGCATTATAACCGTTAGCTTTTAATTGTCCTAAAAGAGAGGGTAAGGCATAGTGAGGACTAACAGGAGTCCATTGCGGAGGGAAAATTAATAACATTTCTTCTCTACTCATACTCAAAAGTATACATATTATTACGGTTCATTGTCAATTGTTAAGAAATATTAATTTGGTATATACAAAATAGGCAATTTTGAACAATTTATATATTTTATATATACATAAGAGATAATTAAGAAAGAGTAAAATTATGACAGATAGTGCAATTAAAAACAAACTAACACAAGCTGGATTTAAAACAACTTCCTTAGGAAATAATGAAACATCTTTTGAAGAGTATGGATTAGCTCTTGATAATAACATTAAAAATATGATTACCAGTAGTTTTGATTGTGATGCTGATTATGAGTTACAAGCAAAAATAGCTTCAATGTTTGGTAATTCAAGAAATGTTATGCAGCACGGCAGTTTTGTAAATACTTTAAAAAGTATGGGATTATCAGTCAGTTCCCATTATGTGAATACAAGATATATTTCTGACTACAAAGCAGGAAATACTTCAGGCTCGGTTAGAAATGGTGCTATAAACGTATATACTATTTCCGATGGAAAAGGCGGAGAAATTGTTATTGCTGATGCTAACGGAAATGCTGCCATTGAAATTGAAGAAGTATTTATGAACCAAATTTTATCTGATATTGCTCTTGATGTTGATCTTATAAAGGAATTTGAAAACAAACACATGAACGATGTTAGCTCGACTGAAAATAATTCATTATCTAATAAGGAAGAAGAAGCAGAGAAAAAAGTTTCTCAAACTGATTATAATAGAAAAGTTGAGGAATATTTAAGACAAACAGGAGTATCTGTTTTAGAGGCTGAAAGTAGAGTAAACATTAATTTACATGTTAATCTTTCATATACAGGAACTATGAAAGACAGAGAAGAAACTGATAAAGAAAACATTTTTGCAAACAGTACAAAATAATTGTTAATCTGAATGGAAATAAGTAAAAACACCGCATAAGCGGTGTTTTTTTATCGTTGAAAATATTCTAATATTTCGTTAATATGTCCGTCTACATCTACTTTTTCCCAATATTTAATAATATTTCCATCCTTATCTAAAATAAATGTTGTACGTTGAATATTTTGCAGTTTATTTTGATGCTCTAATATTGCTTGTTTTAGCTTGCCTTCAATATCCGATAACAGAGGAAAATTTAATTGATTTTTATCTTGAAATTCTTTATGTGATGCTATTTCATCGGAGCTTACACCTATAACTTTTGCAAATTCATTCAATTTTTTAAGTGCCTCTTTAAATTCGTGTGCTTCTTTTGTACATACGGGAGTATCATCCATAGGATAAAAATATAATATTATATTTTCCCCTTTAAAATCTGAAAGTTTATAGTTTTTTTCTTCTCCGTTTTCGTCTGTTCCTTTTAATTCTATATCTAAGTAATGCATATTATTTTCTCCTTAAGTTTAAGATATCTTCTATTAATATTTATTTCATTAACTTTTTAGATAATTAACTGTTTAATTATTAATTTTAGTTAATTTCAATGAAACTTTATTAAAAAAACACAGTCTTATTCTCAAAAGAGTAATAACAAAATATAGAAATTTATATTATAATTAGTTTGGATAAGGAGAGAGTTGTGAGAAAAATTTTAAAGAAAACTGCTTTAATAATATTTACACTAGTGCTTATTAGTATTACATGTTGTAAAAGTACAACGGCAATGGCTGGTTCTGATGCCGTTTTATATGATATGGTTTGGAAAGTTGTTAATACTAAATTTCTAGACCAGACAAATAACGGGCAGAATTGGCAAAAATGGAGACATAAGTACGATGATAAAATTAAGACTCCTGAGGATGCTTATGTTGCAATTGATACTATGGTTGCAAGTTTGAATGATAAATATACAAGATTTGTTCCCCCTAAAGAATTTGAAGAAGAAAAAAATGCAATAAAAGGGTCTTTATGCGGTATAGGTATACAAATAGGACTTAGGGACGGTAAAATTTTAATTATTGCTCCGATAGAAGATACCCCCGGAGAAAAAGCAGGACTGCTCGCGGAAGATGAGATTCTCTCTATAGACGGTGTGTCTACAAAAGATATGACTATTGATAAGGCTGCAGATAAAATAAGAGGCGAAAAAGGTACTACTGTCG
>CANQJQ010000054.1 GCA_947624265.1 Candidatus Gastranaerophilales bacterium | reverse complement strand
GCGCAGAATTAACGGTATCTTAACTACAGATGAGGCTCAAATAGTTTTTGTTGATACGCCGGGGATTCATAAACCGGTTGATAAACTTGGTGAATGTCTTGTTGATGAAGCAAAAAGCGCCATACCTGATGTCGATTTGGTTTTGTTTGTTGTGGATGGTTCAACCTCGGCAGGCAGAGGCGACAAGTGGATTGTTGAAAATGTTTTAAAATCTTATAACGGCGAAATGCTTATTGTTGCTAATAAATATGACTTAGAAAAAGATATAAATAAAAGAGAAGAAAACCTTTTAACTTATAAAACCCTGTTTGAGAAAAATTATCCTTGTATAAAAATTTCAGCTAAAACAGGCAGAAACTTTGATACCCTTTTGAAAAATATTACGCGAAAGCTTCCTGTCGGTGAAAAAGTATATGAAGATGATGAGATAACCGATGAAACCATGCGCAATATTGCTCGTGAACTTATCAGGGAAAAAATCCTTCTTTATACGCATAATGAAGTTCCGCATAGCGTGGCGGTTATTATAGACAGCTACGAAGAAAAAGAAAATCTTGACCGAATTTGTGCTCAAATTATTGTTGAGCAGGAAACACAAAAGGGTATTATTATCGGAAAGAATGCTTCCATGCTTAAAAAAATAGGCACGGAAGCACGTAAGGAGCTTGAGGATACCGCAGGCAAAAAAATATTTTTGGATTTGCAGGTAAAGGTAGTTAAAGATTGGCGCAAAAAATCCAAAGACTTAGATAAAATGTATTAATTTAAGATAGTTCTTTTATTTAAGAAAAATTAAAAAAAATAAAATTTACAACCTCATACTTCGTTTCTAATTTTCTAGCTACGACCCGAGCTGCGGAACTTCGACCTAACGGTCGTCAAACAGTCCTCGCTTTGATGTTGTCTTACAGGAAAATTTATGAAACTCCGTATAGGGTTTTTAAATTTTATTTTTTAATTTATTAAATTAAACTTTTGAAAGTTCTTTATTTCTTGTTTCAACTCTTTTATTTGCTGCATTTATTAACCCTGCAAATAAAGGATGAGGATGTTCGGGGCGTGATTTGAACTCGGGGTGGAACTGGCATGCTACAAACCAGTCGTTTTGAGGCAGTTCTACCATTTCACATAACATGCCGTCAGGTGATAAACCTGAGAATACCATGCCCGCATCTTGTATTTGTTTGCGGTATTCATTATTTACTTCGTATCTGTGGCGGTGGCGTTCATATATTACGTCCGTGCCATAAACTTGTTCCGCTTTTGTACCTTTTTGTATGTGGCATTCAAATTTGCCAAGTCTCATTGTTCCGCCATAACCTTCTACGTTCTTTTGTTCAGTCATTAAATCTATAACGGGATATGGGGTATTTTCGTTAAATTCCATAGAATTTGCATCTTTTAAACCTACTACGTTCCTTGCATATTCTATAACGGCACATTGCATTCCGAGGCATAAGCCTAAAAACGGAAGATTGTTTTCTCTGGCATACCTAATTACAATTAGTTTTCCTTCAATGCCTCGTATGCCGAAACCGCCCGGGACTACAAGCCCATCAACATCAGCAAGAGCTTCTTTTGCCTTTTCATAATCAATGCAATCTTCCGAGTTTATCCATTTTATGTCAATTTG
Source organism: Candidatus Gastranaerophilales bacterium (assembly GCA_947624265.1). GTDB lineage: Bacteria > Cyanobacteriota > Vampirovibrionia > Gastranaerophilales > Gastranaerophilaceae > Avigastranaerophilus. The sequence goes on along the minus strand of CANQJQ010000054.1, from coordinate 10,213 downwards.
AGCATTATGACTATATCCTGCGTGTTTTAAGGATTCTACAACGGAAATATATGCATCCGACAGCTTTGTATATTTACCTGCGATAGCAATTCTTATTGTTTTTTCAGGATTTTTTATTTTATAAACAAGATTTTTCCAAGACTCTAAATTGGGTTTTACATCCTGCATAAATAATCTTTGAAGTACTACTGTTGCCATATTTTGTTCTTCAAGCGCCAAAGGAACTTCATATATGCTTTTCATATCTCTGCATTCAATAACTGCATCTTTTGGAACTGAACAAAACAGTGCTAATTTTTCTTTTTCTTTTTTGGGAATAGGTTTTGCCGTTCTGCAAACCAAAATCTCGGGCTGAATGCCGTAGCTTCTTAAATTTGTAACACTGTGCTGAGAGGGTTTTGTTTTTAATTCTCCCGAAGTTGGAAGGTAAGGCAATAAAGTTACGTGGATTGATAAGCTATTGCCAAAACCTGTTTCCGAACGGAATTGCCTTATGGCTTCTATAAAAGGCAAACTTTCTATATCACCTATTGTACCGCCGATTTCTGCTATTATGAAATCAGGTTTAAACTGTTGAGTTGCTTTTTTAATTCTGGATTTTATTTCATTTGTAATATGAGGAATTGTTTGTACGGTTGCACCAAGGTAGTCCCCGTGGCGTTCTTTATTTATAACGGTTTGATATATGCTGCCCGACGTAACATTATTAATTTTACCGAGGTTTGTATCCGTAAATCTTTCATAATGCCCTAAATCAAGGTCAGTTTCTGCTCCGTCATCGGTTACAAATACTTCTCCGTGCTGGAAAGGACTCATTGTCCCTGGGTCTACGTTTATATAAGGGTCAAATTTTTGTATTACTACACTAAAGCCTCTTGCTTTTAATAATCTGCCCAATGATGCTGCAACTATCCCTTTTCCTAATGATGATACAACACCGCCTGTTACAAATATATATTTGGTACTCATTAATTCCTCTATTCTTTAGTTTATCTTGGGTACTCTGAAAAACCCGTTTTCTTCATACGGCGCATTTGCCATCATTTCTTCTTTTGTATGTTCGTATTTTACTTCATCTTCTCTCATAACATTATATACGGGTATCGGATGCGGCATAGGCTCTATTCCGTCTGTATTGACTTCATTCATTTGTTCTACGTACTTTAATATATCACCAAGCTGTTTTGAAAATTTCTCGGTTTCCGCTTCAGTTAATTCTAACCTTGCAAGCTTTGCTACATGTTTTACATCGTCTGTATTTATCATAGAACCCTCCATTCACTATTTTAAATTTTATCATAATATTTATTGTTTTTCATGCCTGTTACTTTTTGAATATGATATCAGTACCAACAGGATTTTTCCGCCTGTTACAAAATACAGGAATTTAACTAAAGTCGCTGAAGAGTTTGAAAAATCAGGTAAGGTTAAAAATTGGAATAATTAATATTTTTGTCTTGATTTAGTTTTCTTATTTTTTCTATATATTCTGAGTTTAAATGATCTTTTAAAGTTTTTTCAATATGTCTGTTTTGCTCGGCATATTTAGCCGAATCATATAGTTCATATGATATTTGATTTTCTTTTGCAAAGTTTTCCATATAATCCATAAGCATATATATATGAGGTGAAATATTATTTATATTTTGATTCGCGTAAGTATATTCAACATCTGTAACAATGCTTTTTATATCAAGCTTTTTGATTTTATTTAAAAAATTCGTTATGTCTTCAAAAGAGTCGTTAATCCCCGGGATTATTATATATTTAACCTTAACTAAAGGTGCGGTTTCTTTTGGAAGCCATCTTCTGTAATGTTTTATGTTCGCCCAGACATTATTAAATTTATCAACTCTTTTTATGGCTTTATAGGTTTTGCAATCTGCCGCATCAGGTGATATAACAACAGTTACCGCTCCTTTTTTTATTCCTTCTCTTATTGCTCTTGAGAACTTTATTCCCGATGAATGTATCCTTACTTTTGAACCTGCTTTAATAAATAATTTTAATAAATCCTCAAATTCTTTTAATATTGTAGGTTCACCGCCTTGGAAGGTTATTTCTCCGGTGTTTTTAAACTTACCTTGTTGTATTAATTCTTTTATTGAATTTAAAACATTATTTTTTTGACGGGGTTTGTTCTTTTGTACTCCGCAATATATGCAGTTGGAATTGCAATGACTCCAATGGTCAAAATTTATGAAAGATATATAATCTTCTTCATCCCAATCTTCTTCTCTTAAGTTATAGCAGCCTTCACAAAATTTTAAATCCTGAATTTTTTGATGTTTTCTGTGTCTTTTTTTTATTTCAAAAAGCTCATCCCAGTTTATAGAGCTGTTTTCATATTTATCTGTAATCGGAAGCATTCCTTTATCAAATTCTCTGGATAAACAGCATGCCTGAATGGAATCAACATTAATTGATATTCCGTGTTCTATTAAATGGCAGCTTTTATATTTCATTTTTGCTCCTTTGGTTAAAATTATACTATAAAAAGCCTCCCTTTTTAAGGGAGGTTTTTTGTTATTTATTTTTTTTAGCTTCTTCTTTTGCTTTTTTCTTTGCTTCTTTTTCTTTTTGTTTTTCAGCTTTCTTTTGAGCTTTTTCTATCTTTTTAGCATAGCTGAAATCTTTTTTTGCTTCTCTGAATTTTAAATCACCCAGTTTAAATAAAGCTCTTAATCTGTATGGCATAGGGTCATCAGGTGCAAGAGAGATAGCTTTTTCAACATCCGCATATGCTGCTTCTTTTTCTTTTAATTCATAAAGCACCATAGAACGTGCTTCATATTTTTCAAAATTATTAGGGTCATATTTAACTGCTATATCTAAATCTTTTTTTGCAGTTGCCCATTCTTGTTTTGCTGCATAAGCTGCGCCTCTGCCGTAGTAACCGTCAGCGTCCTTCGGTTTAAGAGTTATAACTTTTGTGAAAGATTTGATGGCCGCATCAGTCTGTTGAAGCTCCATTTCTGCTTCGCCTTTTCCGTAATATGCTTCTGCATATTTTGCATTTTGTTTTATTGCTTTATTATAATGTTCAATAGCTGTTGTATAATTCTTAGCTTCAAAAGCTTCTCTTCCCGCTTCATACTCACTTAGAGAGGAAGCATAAGCTCCTAAAGCTAAACCGAGCATTAATATTGCAGTTAAAAAAATCTTTTTCATATTTCACCTTACTGTCTATTTTTTACATTTACAATCTTTACCGCATTTGCAGTCAGCTCCGCAATTGCACTCTTTTGCACAATTGCACTTAGGTGCTGCACATTTACAATCTTTACCGCATTTGTAGTCAGTTCCGCAATTGCACTCTTTTGAACAGTTGCATTTTGGTGCTGCACATTTGCAGTCTTTACCGCATTTGCAGTTATCACCGCAAGTACATTGAATTCCGCAAGTGCAGGTATTCCCATGTCTTACTTTGATTGTCAGCATATTTTCTTTATCACCGTATAAAGAAAATTTAACATTTCCCATGCGGTAAAGCTTTATTAATCCTTTGATATCGGTTTGTTGAACTTTTGAAGGACTGTAAGTATATTTGTGGAAATATTTAGCCGTATCGTTTACGAGAAGAATTTTTTTATCTTTGAAAAACGGTTTTCTTACGGTATATTCATTGTTCGTAAATTCTGAAATTTTTACTATTTTTGTGTTAGGGAATAATTTTTGTAATTCTTTTTCACATAACGGAGTTTCAACAAATTTTTTGGTTTTAGTGTTGTATTTGAGTTCATAATATTTTAAACCTGCATTATCAACTTCGATAAGTTTTCCGTTTTTAATAAATTCAAAATTAGATTTGAGTGCAGCGGCAAGTTTCCCGTTTCCGTAATAATACTCGGAATAATTTCCCGAGCCTTGTGTTGTCTTTTTGGTTAAAACAATTCTGCCATCAGTCATACCTGCTGTTGCCCAAGTTTTTGTGGAGGGCATATAAACAGCCTGATAATTGTCATAAAGACCTTCTAAATCACAGGCATTTGCAATACCTGCAAAACACATTGTTAGGATTATACCAAATAATCCCGTTAAAAATTTTTTCATACTTTAACTCCTGTAATCAACCTGAAAAACAAGCTGATTATAGCATAATTATACGATTTCAACAATAAAAATTTAAAGTTGCAAAAAAATTTTTAATGTGTTATAAGTAAGATATGAAAAGAATATTCAGCAGTTTAATTAGTCTAATAACTTCAAAAATCGCCACGGGGGGGGGGATTTTAGTTCTTTAAAACCAAGCGGGAGTAGTGTTTTACGTGCCCAATACGATGGTTCTTCCGTTTTTGAATATTCTTTTATGATGAGTCTTGATGAAAAAGACTATCTTAAATATTTAAAAGAAGCATATTATATTAAAACAGGATATAAGTTAAATTTAAAGCATCCTAAAACATTTAACGAAAAAATCCAATGGCTGAAAATATATGATAACCTGCCTGTTAAAACCAAATTAACAGATAAAGTTCTTGTAAGGGATTGGATAAAAGATAAAATTGGAGAGGAATACCTTAAACCCGTACTTTGGATTGGCGATAAGTTTGATGATATACCCTTTGATGAATTGCCGGAAAGCTTTATTGTAAAATGCAACCACGGCTGCAAGTGGCATTTTATTGTAAAAAATAAACAGCAATATTTGAAAAATAAACTATTTATTAGTCTTACCAAAATACAAATTGACGGTTGGATAAGTCAATCATTTTTCGGTTGGAGTATTTTTGAAACTCAATATAAAAACATTGTACCTAAGATTATAATAGAACCTCTTTTAAGGGAAAATATTAATGAAGATTGTGAAGAAATAGATGTTTATTGTTTTAATTCAGAGCCTGAAATAATTAATTGGCATTATTATGATATAGAGGCAAGAAACAGAAAAGCTGTTACCTTTAATAAAAATTTTAATTCTTTAGATTTGAAATTTTTGAATGAAGATGTTATTAGCGAAAAGCCGATTAATGAATATATAAAAAAAACAGTTGAGTTGAGCCGGATCTTGGCAAAAAACTTTAAATTTGTTCGTGTTGACTGGATGATATACAAAGATAAATTATATTTTGAAGAAATGACCTTTACCCCTTATTCAGGGTTTATTATGTTTCCTCAAAATTATGAAAAATGGAATAAAAAATTAGGTGATATGTTAAATTTGAAAGGAGTAAAAAATGGCTGAAGAAGAAAATAATTCTGTTGATTTATCTAATATTTCTATTAAGCAGATAAACGAAATGTTTAGTGATATTTTGGAATTTCCCGATGATAAAATTGCAGCTTGTACTACTTGCGGAAAAGCTGTTCATATGTGTACCGCTAGCAGTCCTACTCTGATGTAATCATGTTTAAATTAAATAAATGGATAAATACAAGGACTTATAACTTACATTCGGGAATTTCGATAAGTTTTATTGAAGATGATAAATCAGGTATTGTTTATCTGTTAAAGAAAGAAATGTCAGAAATTTGGAATATTATTGTCTCCTGTGATAATTCTAAAGATCTTAGTTTAATGCCTGAGTCAGAAAACTTTGTAAAAGAATTAAAATCTAAAAATATTTTAAAGTCTGACAATACTAAAATAGATATTAAAAATAAATATTTAACCGAATTTATAAGTAAAAAAGATAAAAATTATGAAATTTTTGAAAATATAAAAACAAGAATGCTAATTGAAAATAATTTTTTAGAAATTTTATATTTAGACTTAACTTATAAATGTAATTTAAACTGTAAACATTGTTGTAATCCTAAAGACAAAAATCAGTTTGAAATCAACTTTAAAAATGCAAAGAAAATAATTGATGAAGCTTATGAGCTTGGGGTGTTTTCGGTATTAATAACGGGCGGGGAATGTACTTTAAATAAGGATTTTCTTAAGATTGCAAAGTATGTTAAACAAAAACATTTGGAATTGCATATTAAAACTAACGGTCAGACATTGTTTGATGATGAAAATTTATTTAAAAAAATTGTAAATTTATATCCTGCTTATATTGATATAAGCATATACAGTTTGAACCCGCAAATACATGATTACATTACAGGTGTTAATGGTTCACTTAGAAAAAGTTTACAAGTCGTAGAAAAATTAAAAATGTATAAAATGAATGTTTCTATTGCAAGTATTATGTTATCTTACAATAAAAATGAAACAGACTTAATTGAACAATATGCGAAAAAATTAGGAATTGGTTTTCTTTGCGACCATAAGTTTATTTATAATAATAAAAATAAAAATTTAAACGCAAGAATTGATGATAAAAATGCAGAAAAAGTTTATATCGGAAAATTAAACAATGAAAAACCAAGGAAAAAATTCATAAAAAATGATAGACTGATTTGTAATGCCGGAATTGACAGATTATCTGTCGATCCTAACCTTGATATATTGCCTTGTCTTTATTTCTATTACAAGTTAGGTAATTTTAAAAAAAATTCGTTAAAAGAAATAAAGGAAAAAATAATACCTGAATTTCAAAAAAAGTTTGTAAGATCTAATTTGAAAGAGTGCTTTAAACATGATTATTGTGAATATTGCATGTATTGTCCCTCATATACTATTTCCGATAGAGGATTTTTGAAAAAATCACATACTTTATGCGAAGATGCCAAAGCTTATAAAAAGGCACTTTATGCAAAAAAATAATTATTTTATGTTTTTGAATTTATTTAAAAGAGAGAAATACCTTTTAAATTATTTTTGTACATCAATTGTATCTCATTGTAATTTAAATTGCAGATATTGTGACCATTTTGTACCTCTTGCAAAAGAGAGGATTTTTTCTGTTGAGGAATTAAGAAAACATTTTAAAAAATTATCTTCTAAAATAAATGTTCAAGCAATAGGCATAATGGGCGGTGAACCTCTTTTGCATCCTGATATTGTTAATGTTCTTAAAATGTTCAGAAGTATATTCCCATATCCAAAAACATTTTTAGCAATTTATACCAACGGTATATTACTAAATACAATGAGTGATGAATTTTGGGAATGTTGCCATAAAAATATGATTGTTATAAGGATATCAAAATTTCCTCTTAATATTGATTTTATGCCTGCTTTTAATAAAGCCAAAAAATATAAAGTGCTTGTTCAGTATTATGGGGCAAAAGATGGTGAATATAAAACAATGTATAGAATGGCACTTGATTTACAAGGGAGTCAAAATCCTGAGGAGATGTATAAAATGTGTTGGCAAAAAGGTTTTTGTACATATTTTCAGGATGGAAAACTTTACAAATGTACTACAGCAGGAAATATTTCAAACTTTAATAACTACTTTAACACAAATCTGACTCTTTCTGAAAAAGATTATTTAGATATATATAAAATAAAAAATAATAAACAAATAAAAGAATTTTTTAATAATTCCATTCCTTTCTGTAAATATTGCAATATTCCAAAACAAGTTGATAAACTTCCTTTTGAAATATCAAAAAAAGATATTAAAGATTGGAGTTATTAAGTTTATAACAGATAATACAAAATTTTTTTTCGTGTATAATATTATATACGAGTATTTGAGGTATATATGTCTGCCGAAGCGGTAATTGATAATAAATTTGCTTTTTCATTCAAAAAAAATAATATAGATGAGATGTTTCATAACCTTACGGAGAACCCTGCAGGCTGTGAAAAAAAAGATTTCAGGCTGATGCTTAGTACTATCTATCAGCTGGTTGAAGATGAATTTGCATCAACCTTTCAAAACTCAAGCCACGTTATTAAAAATACTGATTTTCATATATTAAAAAACGGTAAAAATATTGAAGTATTTGTTACTCCTACAAATAATTTTAATTTTTATCTTAAGTCAAAAGGCTCAATGTACAGATTTTCTTCCTGCGCATGCACAATCAAAGAAAACGGGCAAGAGGTTGATAAAATAGGTTATAAAGTTCCTTTAGATCTTATTTGGGAATATTTTTCGGGATTTGATTCTATTGTTGATAATCAGGCCGTTTCAGAGTCATTTGTTATACTGAATGTACTTACGCAATTTGTTAAAAAGCTTGTAGAAAAGTTGTATTTTCTGCCTAAAGTTAATAAAACAGACAATTTATTTTATATAACTTATGAAATGTTTGCACTTGATAATAATCTTCAAACTTCTATTGATGAAGTTTATTCTATGGATTTTTCCAAAATATCGGATGTAAAAAATATTGCGGATATCTTAATTGAAAGCTATATAAACTATGTTATTTTTATGTTCTTGAAATTTAAAGCATACCGCTTTAAAGAGCTTGAATCTTCAATTTATTTTATCAAATGTATTAACTCAAAAAGATATATCCGCTCTTTGGATTTGGCTGAGGCTATATCCGAGTGGCTTGACGAAATATATATAGGTAAATACCCCGTAAGTCCTCAATTGGATATTGAAAAAATAGAAGAAGATAAGTTTCTTCTTACTATTTCAGTCAAGGCAAATGACCCTAAATTAAACGAAAAAGAACCGCCAAAACAACTCTTGGATATATATAAAGACGGTACGTACTGGGGTTATCAAAATACTTATCTCGTTAATATTGTTGAAAAACAATTAAATTATGCGCTGAGATATTATAAAGAGCTGGAAACACTTTTTGAAGATGAAGATAATTTAAAACTATATCTTTCTTTAAATGATGTTTATAAGTTAATGATACATACCGCATATTATCTGAATAAAGCGGGTATAAACATAAACTTCCCTCCAAACTTTGGGAATATTGTTGTCCCAAGAGCCTCGATAAACGCTAAAATTAAAGCTTCAAGAGAACAGGATGTTGCGGATATTCTTAACGGAAAAGGCGGGAGTATAAGTCTATCCAGTATATTTGATTTTTCTTTCCAAGTGTCTATCGGAGATGAAAAGATTTCCGTAGAAGAATTTGAAAAGCTTATTCAAGATGCTAACGGTATTATTGAGTTTAAAAACAAATATATATTGATAGACCAAAATGAAGCGCAAAATATTATAAATAAACTCAAAAATCCGAAAATTGATAAAATTACAAGAATGGAAATGCTCCATGCCGCATTCTCCGGTCATATGAATGAATATGAATTTGATTATGACCAAGCCTTTGCTAATATTATTAAAGATATCGGCAAAACTGTGGAAGTAACACCTCCTGAAGGATTAAACGGCAAGTTAAGACCATATCAGGTAGGCGGTCTAAAATGGCTGTATACAAATACCACTAAAGGCTTTGGCTCTTGTATCGCTGATGATATGGGCTTAGGGAAAACCATTCAGGTTATAAGTTTAATCTTAAAACTTAAAGAAGAAAATAAATTGACTGCTCCTGTTTTGGTTATATGTCCCACAACGCTTATGGGCAACTGGATGAAAGAGCTAAATATGTTTGCCCCCTCTTTAAAAGCCGCTTTTTATCATGGTCCTGAGCGCGAGTTAGACTTAAAAGCTGACATCTTAATTACAACTTTTGCAATCCTGCGTATTGATGTTGAAGAAGTTAAAAAACACACTTGGGGTATGGTTGTTGTAGATGAAGCTCAAAATATTAAAAATCCGGATACGTCGCAAACGCTTGCAGTTAAGTCTTTAAAGTCGGATATAAAAATAGCTATGACGGGTACTCCCGTTGAAAATAAATTAACGGAGCTTTGGAGTATATTTGACTTTATTAACAAAGGATATTTAGGTTCAATCAGAGACTTTCAAAAATGCTATGCGATTCCTATTGAAAGATTTAAACAGTATGAGCAGGCTGATAAACTTAAATTGTCTATTTCTCCTTTTGTTTTAAGACGTTTGAAAACTGACAAAACAATTATCGATGATTTGCCTGAAAAAATGGTTTTGGATGAATATTGTTATTTGACTAAATCTCAGGCAGCCTTGTATGAAAAAACTTTGAATTCCTTAATGGGTGAAATTTCAAATCAAAAAGGGATTAACAGACGAGGAATTATTTTTAAACTCATAACCGCTTTAAAACAAATATGCAACCATCCGTTCCAATATCTTAAATACGGTGAAATGACAAAAGATGTATCGGGTAAAACGGAAAAATTTATTTCTCTGTTATCTCAAATACTTGAAAACGATGAAAAAGTTATTGCCTTTACTCAATATAAAGAAATGGGGAATATACTTTCTACAATAATTCAAAACGAATTAAACGTAACCCCTTTGTTTTTCCACGGCTCTTTAAATACGACCCAAAGACAGGCTATGCTTAATGAGTTTGA
>CANQJQ010000053.1 GCA_947624265.1 Candidatus Gastranaerophilales bacterium | reverse complement strand
AGTTACGGGGCTTAAACTGAGCTTAGAAGTTATCTATACGAAGCAGCAGGACGCAATTTTTATATTATTTGAGCTTTGTAATTAAACAAAAAAATAAAGTTTTCTAACCTGATACTGCGTTTCTGTTTCACTAACATCAACTTTAGGCTTCGTAACTCGACGGCATTGCCGTCTCAAACAGACGAAGCCTTGACGTTGTTTCAGTAAGTGAAACTACGAAACTCCGTATATGGTTTTCAAACTTTATTTTTTTTGTTTATTTTAATAATTTTAGAATTATATATTTATAATATTTCTTATGTATTATAAATCTTTTGGCGAGATAATTCTTCCTGCAATAGCACTGGCTGCCGCTACATAAGGAGAGGCTAAATATACTTCGCTCTCTGTATGCCCCATTCTGCCTACAAAGTTTCTGTTTGTAGTTGATATCGCACGTTCTCCTGCTGCAAGTATTCCTGCATGTCCGCCCAAACAAGGTCCGCAGGTCGGGGTAGAAACGGCTCCTCCCGCTTCTATGATGGTCTCTATATAACCTGCTCTTAACGCCGAAAGATAAATTTCTTGGGTTGCAGGGAATACTATTAACCTTACGTCTTTATGAACTTTTTTCCCTTTTAATATCTCTGCCGCCGCTTGAATATCGGATAAACGTCCGTTAGTACAGCTTCCTATTACTGCCTGATCAATTTTTATATTTCCTGCCTGTGAGACAGGTTTTATATTTTCAGGCAGATGCGGGAAGGCAACAACGGGTTCTATTTCCTCGGTATTATATATTATAACCCTTTCATATTGTGCATCTTCGTCGCTATAATAAAATTTAGGTGCGCGCAAGCTTCTGTTGTTTAAATATTCTTTTGTAATATCATCAGGCTCGATAATACCGTTTTTTGCACCTGCTTCGATTGCCATATTACAGATGGTAAATCTTCCGTCCATAGGCATCTCTCGGATTGCAGAACCGCCTATTTCTAAAGTTTTATACAAAGCTCCGTCAACTCCGATATCACCTATTAAGTATAAAATAAGGTCTTTAGCCGTTACGTATTTATTTAGATTTCCGTTGAACTCAACTTTTATTGCGGAGGGGACTTTAAGCCATGTTTCACCAGAAGCCATAGCGCAGGCAATATCGGTTGAACCCATTCCCGTAGAAAAAGCACCTAAAGCGCCATAGGTACATGTATGGGAGTCTGCGCCTATAACTAAATCACCCGAAGTAACTATACCGCTATCGGGTAACAGTGCGTGTTCTATACCCATTCTTCCCACTTCAAAAAAATGCGTTAAATTTTGATTGTGAGCAAATTCGCGAACTTGTTTCACCTGCTGGGCTGATTTTATGTCGCGGTTCGGTACAAAATGGTCAGGTACAAAAACTACTCTATCTTTATCAAAAACTTTTTCTACACCGATTTTATTAAATTCATTAATAGCTACAGGCCCCGTAATATCATTTGCAAGTGTTATATCAACTTTTGCGCTTATAAGCTGTCCTGCTTGAACTTCTTTTAATCCTGCGTGGTCTGCTAATATTTTTTCGGTTATGTTCATAAAAATTCCTCACACAAAAACTTTTTAAATGTTATTATAAAACATATAAAATCTAATGAAAAGTATCGGAGAAAAAATGCCCGTAAAAGAATTTAGAACCGTTGTAACTGAAAAACCTGTTTTAATAGGCCCTGACAGTAAAGATGATAATATAATCTTTGCAATAGAGTCAAGTTGTGATGAAACAGCCGCAGCTATAGTTAAAAACGGGCGGGAGGTACTTTCAAATGTGGTTGCTTCACAGATAAAAACTCATATAGAATTTGGTGGTGTAGTTCCTGAGGTTGCTGCAAGGGAACACTTGGAAGCCATTAATCTTGTAATAGCTCAAGCATTTGAGCAGTCGGGTTTAAAAGCGGAGGATATAACAGCTTTTGCCGCAACGGTGGGACCGGGTCTTGTAGGCTCGCTTTTAGTCGGTATGAATGCAGGTAAAGCTCTTGCTTTGGCTCATGATAAACCGTTTATCGGAGTAAACCACTTAAACGCCCATGTTTGTGCTAACTTTTTAAATACAGACCTTGAACCTCCTTTTGTTGCTTTGTTAATAAGCGGAGGTCATACTCAAATTATTGAAGTAAAAAGTTATTTGGAACAAAAAATAATTGGTGAAACCATTGACGATGCTATAGGTGAAGCTTATGATAAGGTTGCAAGACTTATAGGGCTTCCGTATCCAGGGGGAGTTAATCTTGATAAACTTGCTCAAACGGGGAACCCTTTTGCTTTTAAACTACCCGAGGCTAAACTTCAAAATGAATACGATTTCAGTTTTTCGGGGTTAAAGACAGCTTCTTTGCAATTAATAAATAAGTTGAAAAAAGAAAAATCAGAGCTTCCCAAAGCTGATATAGCCGCAAGTTTTCAGGAAAATGTTTCTTCCACTTTGCTGAAAAAAGTAAAAAAAGCTGCGGACAGTATAGATGCAAAAACCATAGTGTTAGCTGGAGGAGTAGCGGCAAATTCCGAAATAAGAAAGAAGTTTTTTGCGCTTCGCGATAACGGATACAAAATTTACGCGCCCGAAATGAAATATTGCACCGATAATGCTTCTATGATAGCTTCAAGTGCATATTTTTTGGCAGGAACTATGGATTCGCTGGATGTAGAAGTGTTTTCAAGAATGTAAAGCTTTATTTGACAGCTAACTAAAATTATGCCATTATTTGCAAATAGTCAATTTACAATCGATATGGGAAAATGGATAAATTTAATAAAATACTTAAACAAAGAATAGAATTTCACAAGGATGCTCTGAATGATTTGTACAACAACGGTGATGAACTTATTGATTTTTTATCAATTCCTTTTGATAAGAGTTTAAAAATAAGAGTCAGCAAAAAAGAGCAGCTTGAACTGAATAAAATGATTGACAGGGTTAAAAAAATACAACGTTGTATTTATAATGCCATTAATGAAAATCCAAAAGATTATTAATATCAGTTTGCAAGTATTGTGATAATTCTAATATTTTACCTAAGGACATATTTTGCCTGCCGTTTTCAATACGGGCAAGATAATTTGAGCCGACATTCATTTTTTCAGCCAACTGTTCTTGAGTTAAATCTTTTTTAATTCTTTCGATTTTAACATTCTTGCCAAATTTTTTAAGCAGTTCTTGTTTATTCATACTTATAATTATAAAAATATTGACTTATAACTTCTATTGTGCTATTGGTGATAAAGGTAGCACTTATGAGTTTATTTTTTGAACAAGCAAAAAAAGATATTGAATTATATGAAAATAATTTAAAATATCATAGGGCAAAGGGACACAGTATACTTGAGTTTTGCCTTTCCGCTGATATTTTTTACAAAAAAGAAATAAAAGATTTAAAAAATAATAAATATAAGAAATTAAAACAAAAAATTACTCATATTGTGAACTGTTTGGATGAATTATACAGATAAAATAAAAGCCGTCAAGCTTTCTTGCGGCTCTGTTTGGATTTATCCAAATCTCCTCTCCCTAATAGTCGTTTGACTAAACTTTTTTTTACAAGGCGGGTTAACACTTTTTATTTGCAACTTTTATATTAAATCATTAATTTTTAATCTTGCCTAGTAGTTTTTTTAAACTTTTTTATAAATGAATGTATAAAATACACTCAACATTCAATAATATTAATGCATTTGTTGAATATATTTATTTGTTAAATATCTTAACATTTTCAAAACCCTCCGTATAACAACACCATTGTATAATTCATAATAAATTGCTATAATCATGTACTGTCAGGATTTTAAATATGAAAAAAGAACTATCATTAGCATTTGTATGGCATTTCCACCAGCCTAACTACCAAACTCAGCCTAACGGTATAAGACTTATGCCTTGGGCAAGACTGCATGCCATTAAAGAATATCTTGATATGCTTATTATTATCGATAAATTCCCTAATATTAAGCTTAATTTCAGTTTGGTTCCAGCTCTAATAGATGCTATCGAAGACTATTCAAAGGACGGGCATGATATTCATTCAAAACTTACCGTTACTCCGCTTAAAGAGCTCACTGATGATGATAAAATTTATATTTTAAACTATTTTTTTGATGTAAATTATGAAAATAAAATATCTAAAAATCCCAGATATAATGAGCTGTATTTAAAACGTTATAATAACTCTGAGGTTAATATTAATGATTTTTCAGACCAAGATTATGCTGATATTATGATGCTGTTTAATTTGGTTTGGTTTGATGATATATGGAAAAATGTTTACCCGGAACTCAAAACTTTTGAAAAAAAAGGCAGAAATTATACACTTAAAGACAGGCAGCAGCTTATTGAATTAAACAGAAAAATCATAAGACAAATTATCCCGAGTTTTAAAAAATATCAGGATGCAGGCAGAATTGAAATAATGACAAGTCCTTATAATCATCCGATTTTGCCTATATTAATCAACCCGAATGATTTAAAAATTCCCGGGTTAAAAAACCCTATGCCTGACTGTAAAATTGCTTTAATGGTTGATGTTAAAGATCAATTAAAAATGGCATTGGAAAAAATGGAAGCAACTTTTGGCGTTAAACCAAAAGGAATCTGGCCGAGTGAACATTGTATCAGCCAAAAAACACTTGATGTTTTGGCTAATATGGATACGGAATGGGTTATAACCGATGAAAGCGTTCTGTCTAACTCTATTAAAAAAGAATTTATAAGGGATTTCCGCGGTTGTTATGAAGATCCTTACGATTTATGCTCTTTATATCTGTATAAAACCAAACGCGAAAAAGAAATAAATATTATTTTCAGAAATTCTGTTTTCCCTAACCTTATTACTTTTGAATACCCTAAGCATGACAGTGTTCTGTGTGCTGAGGATTTATATGGCAGAATTAAAAATATTTATGATAAGCTGGAAAATGCTCCTGATAAATCTCATCTGCTTACTATAGCAATGGATGGTGAAAACTGCTGGGAATATTATGCTAAAGACGGTGCTGTTTTTCTTGATAAACTCTATTCTTTAATTAATAATGATGAGTCTTTAAAAACAGTTTTAATAAGCGACTATATTAAAAAGAATAAAAAAACACAAAAGCCTTTAAAGAAGGTTACTACAGGTTCTTGGCTCAATCAGGAATTTCAATTGTGGATAGCTGAACCCACAAAAAATCTTGCTTGGAAATATCTTGTTGAAACAAGAAATGTATTAAAAGCAGCTGAAAAATCAGGAGAATATACAAAAGAACAAATTCAAGCTGCTAAATCCGAAATATATATAGCCGAAGGTTCAGACTGGTTCTGGTGGTACGGTGAACCTAATAACTCGGGTCAAGATCATATCTTTGATTTTATGTTTAGAGAACATCTTAAAAATGTCTATATCCTCTTGGATAAACAGTTTCCCGAATACTTAGATATGCCTTTAATGGCTTATATGGGAAAACCGCTTAAAAATCCCGTCAGAGAAATTACACCTAATATTAACGGTATTGTTAAAGATAATGATGAATGGCTTAATGCGGGCTGTATAGATATACCTGACGGCCCTATACTTAATGAAAATAAGATTTTTAACAGAATTTATTTCGGTAATGATAAGGATAATTTGTATTTAAGGTTCGATACAAATAAATATTTTATTGATAATAAAGATAGCTTTAAAGAATATTATTCAATATACGTTTATGTAAAATCTTTTGATCATAATGTGGAACAGAGTTCTTCAGTCAGAACTACAAATAAAGCTGATATGATTTTACCTATTTTATTGGACGGATATAATAAGGAAATAAAATTTGCGCTGACAAGCAGCAGAAAATATCCGATGCAGTTCTCTGAATCGGTTAAAGACGGCTTATGGGAATTGAATTGGAATCATCATATAAAGTTTGTTCAGGATGAAATATATGAAGTAAGTATTCCGTTTGATGATTTAAAAATTCAACCGGGAGAAAGTTTTGACTTCTTTATAATAACGGGATGCAGCGGAGTAACAGAGGATATTTATCCTAAAGATTCTGCCCTTACGCTTACAAGACCTGAAAGTTAATGTTTGTTTTATGCTTCGGGCTCGCTTCGACTCCGCCCTACGTAAAATCCTCCCTTGAAATTCCTTTCGCTCGAACTTGGCACTCCTTCGGCTTCGCCTGTCGTCGTTTCTGTTCTCGCTAACCAGACTTTGTCCGTACGGAATTTCGCAAAAAAAACCCTTCTTATAAAAGAAGGGGATGAGCACTAAGAATAAGCAATCAGAAGAGTTGAGGATTTACTCTTATATAATAGCGGTTTTTTCTTTTATATTCATTGCACTTAATGACTATATTTAGTAGTTATACTTTTGTTTAAATAAGCTTATATCTTATTTGGATTGTTATTTTAACTAAATATGCTTAAACATTTGTAATAAAAAATTATATTATGTGCCCTATTGATTTATATTTGTTAAAATAAAGATTGGTAATTTATAAATAGAGAGTGCAAAATGGCAGCTGATAACTATAAAGTAATTCTTCAAGAAGTATGTGAAAAACTTAATAATATTGAGTCCGTTAATCAAACAGATGTTTTAAATATTAAAAACTCAATTGAAACAATAGAAAGCCTGATGTCTGATACTCAAGCTAAACTTAATTTTCAGGATATAAAGGATAAACTTGAAAGTTTATCAAATCAAGTAGTAAATTGTAATGACGGAATTTTAAAAGATTTATTTAACGATATTAATTCCCTCAAAGAAACAACGGGAAATGTCGGTAAATATCTGGAAAATATTCAAAATACTCAAAACTTTGCACTTACCAGCGCCGAATTTGAAGAATTCCAAAAACAACAACTGGATTTGGCTTTAAAAACAAATGAAAATATTTTTAATGAATTAAACGCCATTAAACAGAATATTCCTTCAACTCCAACTGGTGAAAGTGTTAAAAATTTAGAAGAACAATTATCAAGTATTCATCAAAACCTTTCTGATTATATCGAGAATCTTGTTAAAAAAGTTCCCGATATTCCATCGCTTGATGAAATCGGTGCTATAATGTCCGATTTGAACAGTGTTCATCAAAAAAATATTAAACAAACAAATCAACTTGTTAAAGATTTAATTTCTAAATTTGATAACCTTGAAGATAAACTCGAAAATAAAGAAATTGAAGCTCAATTATTAAAAATTAATGAAATATATGACAGCCTTAATATTATCAGTGTTTGGGTTGAAAAAGTCGGTTATATTAATCAAGCTATTGATAATGTTTACAACAGGCTCGGTGAAAGTATTGACTTTGATGAAGTAAGCGAAAAGGTTGATATTATTTATGAAAATATTACCGCTCTTAATAATTGGTCTATGAAAATAGATAATATTGATGAAAATACTTCTTTAATTAAGTCTCAAATTTCCTCTTTAAACGATTTCCAAAATACAACTAAGGATATAACAGATGCTTTAGTCGAAGTTAAGACTAAATTAAGTACTATGTCTTTAGAGGGTGTTGATTTTGATGATTTCGCCAATAAAATTGATTTGATTTACGAAAACATCGGAATGCTTAATGATTGGGTCGGTAAGATTGATGATATAGTTCAAAGAAGTAAGGAACTTGATTTAAAATTCCAGAAAACTGGCGATTCTTTAAGTTTAGATTTAAAAGAAATTAATGATAATCTTACTTTTAATTTACAAGAAGTTAAGGATAATCTCAACCTTGATATAAATGAAATTAATGACAATCTCAGTCTTAAATTAAAAGACGTTAAAGACAATCTTAATAACAAATTACAAGAAGTTGACGCAAATATTAACCTTAATATAAATGAGTTTAAAGATAATCTTAATAACAAATTACAAGAAGTTGACGATAAAATTAATTTTAATTTGCTTGATACAAAAAATTCTATTGACTCTAAATTGGAAGAAATAACTCAATCCGTTGACAGTAATTTGGCTAATACGGATAAAATTGTTAGTGATATACCCGATATTAAAACAGTCTTAGAAAATTTGTCTAATGACTTACAGGCAATTATCAGTCCTAATAGTGATGATGAAAAAGATTCATATATTTATAACCTTATGGATATTGAGTCTGACTTTTTAAAATTGCATAAATCCCTCGATGTTAATAGACAAATGACATCTAAAGATATAAATTCAATAAAAGAAAATTTTAATCAGCTTAATGAAGATATCTCAAGTATCAGTATTAGAACAAACAAACTTATATTATCGGCAGATGACGCAAATAAAGAATTCAGAACTTATTTAGAGTCGTTTAAAAATCTCATAAATTCTTTTGAACTGAAAAGTTCTTCTTTAGATAATAGTGATAAATTTAATTTGCTTTGCACTAAAATTACCGAAATGCTAAAACTGTTAAATAATAGTGTTAATGCAAATAATAATTTAAATACGGCCTTTATTTATCTTGCCGAATGGATTGATGCTACCGGAGGAGTTTTAACTAATATTCAGGATGATTTGGCTGAAATTAAAACTTCTAAAAAAGTTATTCCTGAAAAACAACAAAATAAAGTAATAAATAATAATGAATTTACGCAGGATTTTTCAAAACTTTCAGAACGGTTAACATTGCTGCAGGAAAATATTGATTCCGTAAAAACAGAAGAAATATCCGAAATCAAAAGCCTTCTAACGGGTATTATGGTTCAATTAAATACTGCGCTTACACCGGATATTGATTCTTTAAATGAAAGAATTGATAAACTCTGTGAAGATAACGGTAATAAATTAACTTCTTTAGAGGAACTTTTACAGCAAAAAGTTGAAGAACAGGAAAGAAAAATAAGTTCGCTGGAAGAAAAAATTGATGGTATGAGCCAAAAATTTGATAAACTTATTGAAGTTATGTCTGATGATTCTCATAACTATGAAATAAAAGATATTTTAAACTTCTTAGCTAATCAAATTAATACAAATGTTGTAAATCTTCAAAATACAAATAATACGGTTAATGAAGTTGCTCAAAAACTGGAAAATTTCGATTCAAATATCAATAAAATAGTTTCTTATATTGAAGAAGAATAGTTTTCTAAAACTTTTCTTAATACCCCGTTATTTTCTTTTAAAAGAGCAGCCGCTTTATCAGAATTTATGTTAAGCTTTATTTGCAAAATAGCTTCTTTTACTTTAAAGTTATTATTTTCAAGAGTTATTTTTGCTGTATTGTAATTGGTTTGTGCAATTTCGGAAACTATGCGGATAGCTCTATCCTTAAGTTTAATGTTAGTCGGTTTAACATCAACCATAAAGTTTTTATATGTCTTGCCTGTTTTAACCATAGCTCCTGTTGTAAGCATATTTAATACCAATTTTTGTGCAGTTCCCGCTTTCATTCTGGTGGAGCCTGTTATAGCTTCCGCGCCTGTTTCTATGCAAACGGTTAAATCCGCATATTCCTGCATTTTTGCATTTTTATTGCAGGTTATGGCTATTGCTTTAGCGCGGGCTTGGTTTGCAAGTTTTAAAATTTCCGTTACGTAATTAGCATTTCCGCTTGCGGAAATTGAAACAACCGTATCGTTTTCATTTATATTGAGTCTTGTGAAATCTTCTTTTGCAAGTTCTATAGAATCTTCTGCGCCTTCAATAGCGTATCTTAAAGCTCTATCTCCGCCTGCAATTGTTCCTTGAACCATTTCCGAAGGTGTATTAAATGTAGGCGGACACTCGGATGCATCTAAAACTCCTAATCTTCCGCTTGTACCTGCACCAAAATATAACAACCGCCCGCCTTTTTCAAAATTAGTGCTTATTATATCTATGGCTTGTGCTATCGTATCAAGATTTTTTGAGATTTCCTTCGCTACTTTTAAATCTTCATTATTTATCATTTTTGCTATTTCAAGCGTTGAAGATATGTCTATATCCGTAGTATTCGGATTTGCTTTTTCTGTTGCTATAATATCACTCATTTACTTCTTCTGCCCCGCTTGTTATAGTTTCAAGATTTTCAAATATTTCATAATCATTTTTATTTAATATTGTTTGTATTTTAGAGTCAAGTACAAAAAATGTCGAACCGGAACCTGACATAAGTGAATTTTTTACTCCGTCTTTTATTTTCTTTAATTCATCATAATCAGGGAAAAGCGCATTTTCAAGACTATTGTATATTAAACTTTTATCAAATTTTCTATTTAATAATAGTTCTTTTAACTTTTGGGTATTATTAGGGTTTGATTTATCTTTTAACAGGGAAAATTTTGTATAGGCTTCTTTAGCACTTATTCCAAGATTTTTAGGTTTAATCAAAGAAACCTCTTGTTTATATACAGGGAGTTTCTCAAGTATTTCGCCTCTCGATGTACATAATCGGCATCCTCCGTACAAACAGAAATTAAGGTCTGAACCTATGGAAGCACATAATTCTTCCAGTTCAAAGTCAGACAGAATATTATTATACAGCTTGTTTAAAGCATAAAAAGTTCCTGCTGCGTTTGTACTTCCGCCTGCTAAACCGCCTGATACCGGTATATTTTTTTCTATATATATTTTTAAATGCGCATTTTCTTTTTTTATTTTTTCAAAAAATTTTTTTGCCGCTTTATATACTAAATTTGATTGATTATAAGGAATTTCATCGGTATTTCCGTTTAATTCTATCTTTAATTTATCAGCCTCATTAAGCTCAAAGGTCAGATAATCGTATAAGCTTATTGCCTGCATTATTGATTGGATATTATGAAATCCGTCAGGACGTTTATTTAAAACTTCAAGCGTCAAGTTGATTTTTGCAGGCGTTTTAACTTTTATTGTTTTCATAAATTTTCCTTTAGCTTCTCGGATAATTTTCCCATTTGTTCTATGGAAAGGGTTTCGCCTCTTAGATTTTCATTTATTCCTATATCCGAGAGTGTTTTTTCTACGGCATTTTTAGCAAACCCCATATTTATAAGAGAGTTTTTAATGTTTTTTCTTCTCGTTGCAAAACAGCTTTTCGTAACCTTTTTAAAGAAAGTATAATTAGAAAGTTCAAGTAAGGGTTTATTCTTTACCGTTAGTTTTACGATGGCGGAATCAACCTTTGGCGCAGGGAAAAAAGATTTAGAAGGTACTTTTTTAATAAAATTTACTTCTGCCCAAAACTGAGCCAAAACAGACAAAAGTCCGAACTCTTTTGAAGCGGATTTTTCATTTGCCGTCAATCTTTTTGCCACTTCATACTGAACCATTAAAACCACTTGAGAGATGCTGTTTCTGTTTTTGTTATTTAAGTCATCAACTTCGCCAAGCAAATGCGCCAGTATAGGAGAAGTTATATAATATGGAATATTTGCTACAACCTTTATATTATTCCCGAACTGAGATAAATCGGTTTTTAAAATGTCCTGATGAACTATCTCTAAGTTATCAGCATCAATTTTAGACAGTTCTTTAACCATATCTTCGTCGAGCTCAACCGCATAGACTTTTTTGGCAAGTTTTACAAGGTGTTCTGTTACAAAACCGAGTCCCGAGCCAATTTCAACTACGGTATCATCTTTTGAGATATTTGATGTATCAAGGATAGTTTCAATAACAATCTCATCAACCAAAAAATTCTGTCCGAGTCTTTTTTTTGCTCTGTATTTTTTTGCGCGTTCCAAATAGTTCATAACTTTTATAATACTACAAAATATGATATTTTATAATTAATGGACTGTTTTACATATACTTCAAAAATTGGGAAAATTTACATTCAGGCAGATGAAACTTGGTTGTATAGAGTTTCTTTTTTCCCTATCACAGTAACAAAAATAAATCCTATTATACAAGAAACAATAAAACAACTTGATGAGTATTTTTCAGAAGTGCGAAAAACCTTTGACTTACCTTTAAATCCAATAGGAACTCAATTTCAAAAAAAAGTTTGGAACGAATTATTAAATATATCTTATGGAAAAGTGAAAACATATAAAGATATTGCAATTGCAATCGGGAACCCTAATGCTGCAAGAGCTGTAGGGAATGCCAATAACAAAAATCCGATTGCGATTATAATTCCCTGCCACAGAGTAATAGGTTCAAACGGCAATTTAATAGGTTATGCAGGCGGTTTAGATATAAAACAACAACTTTTATGGCTTGAAAAAGAAACTTTGTATTAAAAAAACACCTCTTATTGAGGTGTTTTTTGTGCTTGTTTTGATTTTATATCCAATACAGCATTATGTGCAATCAAATATACCGAACAGGTTTTATAATTTTTCATATACCATGCACAATTTTCCTGTGCGCATACAACATTAATTTCATTTCCCGCACTCATTAAAGGGCAAATCGGTATTTTCGCATTACTCACAATACTCTCCTTTATCTAACTGCTTGTGCTTGTTTAAGAAGGTTGCAGTTTTCACTTCTTCTTCTTTCT
>CANQJQ010000052.1 GCA_947624265.1 Candidatus Gastranaerophilales bacterium | reverse complement strand
ATTAATGAAAATAACCTCAATACCCAAAATCTGCTTCAGGAAAAAACAAACCAAATTTATGATGATATAAATAAAAATCACGATTATACAGTTGAAAAAATAGAAGAAGTAAAAGAAGAAATTCAAAATAATAACTTGCAATTAAGCGGAGAGATTAAACAAAATTTAAAAGCCGAAACAGATAATCTTGACGATAAAATAAATACTCAAACATCAAAAATATATGAAGAAATAAGCAAAAACTACAAATATACGGAAAAAATTGTCCAAGATGTTAACGATAGCTTAAATAAAAGCCTGGATGAAATTAACCTAAATACAAAAAATCTATTTCAGGAAAAATCAAGTCAAATTTATGATGATATAACTAAAAAACACAATTATGCTGTTGAACAAATAATGGGAATAAAAGAAGAAATTAACAACAGCCTTCAGTTAAGCTGCGAAATAAAACAAGATATAACAAAAAGAAATGAAGATTTTCAACATCAGCTTATTAGTGCTTCAGAAGATTTAAAAAATATAAAAGAACAAAATTTTTTTAATAAAGAAAATATTGAAAAATTAAAAACAGATTTAAAAGAAGAAACAAATACTCTTGACGGCAAAATAAATACCGAAACTTCAAAAATATATGAAGAAATCAATAAAACATTACTCAATACTCAAGAAATAACAACTAACATATCTTCAAGTTTTGAAAATAATATTCAGGAAGTTTCAAAAAGGCTATATGACGATATAAAAGACTTATCCTTTGTTCAAAAAGATAATTTTATTGAACTTAACAAAGCACAATACATTATTAAAAATACTGTTGAGAATTTAACATCAGACCTTAATAATTTAATTGCCAAAAATGAAGAGGATATTCCAAAATTAAAACAGGAAATAAAAGAGCAAATAAACTCAAAAGCTCAAGAACTTAACTTATTAATTAATAATATAGACATTAATTACGAAGAACAAATAGAAAAATTGAAACTTCAATTACAGGAAGACAAAATAAGTACAGAAAGTAAACTAAAAGAAATTGAAGAAAAATATAAAATCAAAATAGAAGAGCAGGAAAATAAACATCAAAAAGAAATAGAAAACCTTCAAAATTACATAACAAAAATACAGACGGAGCTTAGAGAAGAAATGAAGTCTCCGATAAAAAAATTAATAGAAAAATATCAGAAAAAAGCGGAGAAATAAAATGGCAGAAATCTCCGTTATAGTTCCTGTATATAATGTTGAAAAATATTTAAAACAGTGCTTAGACTCTATAGTCAATCAAACCTTTAAAGATATAGAAATAATCTGCGTTAATGACGGTTCAACGGATAGTTCACGAACAATACTTGAAGAATATGCAAAAAAAGATTCAAGAATAAAAATTATAGATAAAGAAAACGGGGGATTATCGTCTGCCAGAAATGCAGGTATAAAAAAAGCAAAAGGCAATTTCATAAGTTTTATCGACTCTGATGACTGGGTTGATATTACAATGTTTGAAAAACTGTATAAAAATATAACGGAATTAAATACTGATATTTCAATATGCGCAGTTAATTTGTATGATGAAGAAAAACAAGAAATTAACAGTAAAGACAAATATTTTAACCTTGGTTTTTTTGATAAAACCTTCGATAACAGAGCATTTTCTTATCTTGATACAAAACCTTTCATAATGGATGTATGCGTTATGGCTTGGAATAAGCTGTACAGAAAAAGTCTGCTTGATAAAACGGGCACTATTTTCCCCGAAGGTTTAATATGGGAGGACGGCCCGTTTTTCTTCTCTATATTTTTTAAAACGCAAAGGGTTTCACTTGTAAGAGATTTGCTTTATTATTACAGAATAAACAGACAAGGTTCCATTATTCAAAACGGAGGAATTAAATTCCTTGATATTATTGATGTCGTTAACCTTATGCTCAAAAGTTTATCGCAAACTCCTGTCTTTGACGATATTAAATACGAATTTTATCGAAGAAAAGCTGATGACATAATATACAGATATGAACTTATTAATTTGAAATTAAAAAATAAATTTTCCAAAAAATTTAAACGAGAATCGCTTTTATTGGACGAAAATATTTTTAATTTCGCGGTTGTTAATGAAAAATATCCTATTACCTATAAAAACATCAGCGCTATTAAACATAAAACAAATATAATACATTTTTACTGGCGTAAATTTGTTATCAGATTTATGTACAAAGTAATGCAAGTCTTGTATACAGAAGAGAACATATACTATTTTAAATTTTGGGATTTAAAATTCAGATTAAAAAAACGTGCTAATTTGTATGATGTTTGGTATGAAAATGACAGAATTTATGTAGTATTATTTATGAAAATTAAGTTTAGTTTTAAATTTGAATATTCAAAGTTGGAAAAAAAGTAAAACATGAAAGAACCTAAAATATCAGTAATAGTACCTGTTTATAATGTGGAAGAGTATCTTCCGCAATGTTTGGACTCAATTTTAAACCAAACTTTTTCTAATATAGAAATAATATGCGTAAATGATGGTTCTACGGATGGGTCAAGAAAAATACTGGAAGATTATAAACAAAAAGACTCAAGAATAAAAATAGTTGATAAAAAGAACGGAGGATTATCCTCTGCCAGAAATGCCGGCATGAAAGTTGCAAAAGGTGAGTTTTACAGTTTTATAGACTCTGATGACTGGATTGATTATACAATGCTTGAAAAATTGTATAACAACATTACCGCCTATAATTCCGATATATCTATATGCGCAGTTCATCAGTATGACGAAACAAAACAGCAAATAGATGATTCAAATCCTTATTATACGTTAGGTTATTTCAACTCAACTTTCGATAACAGAGCCTTTTCTTATAAAGACACAAAACCGTTTTTGATGGATGTATGTGTTATGGCTTGGAATAAACTTTACAGAAGAAGCCTTATTGATGAATATAAAGCGGTTTTCCCCGACGGACTTATTTTTGAAGACGGCCCCTTTTTCTTCACCATTTTCTTTAAGACTCAAAGAGTTTCAATCGTAAGAGATTTTCTCTACTATTACAGAATTAACAGGAAAAACTCCATTATCCAAAAAGCAGGAAAAAAATTCCTTAACGTTATAGATGTAGCTGAAATTATGCTGAGCAAAATCAAAGACTTAGAGGATTTTGAAGATATTAAATATACTTTTTTCAGAAAAAAAGTAGAAGATTTTATATACAGATTTGAGCACCTCAACCCCAAATATAAAGCCTCATTTGTAAAAAAACTAAAACATGAAAGTTCTTTAATTAATGAAAAATTATTTCCTCCTTCGATGGTAAAAGGTAAGTTCAGATACAATTATTTTCTTTTTAATAACCTTAAAACAGGTAATACCTTGTTTTATGAACTTCAAAAATTTAAACTTAAATCCATGTATAAACTAATGGAAATTTTATATAAAGAAGACGGTGTTTATTATTTAAAATATAAAACACATGTAATAAAAATAAAAAAGAACCCTAAATTTTTTGATATTTATTATGATAATGATAAAATTTATGTACGGATATTAAAGAAAATAAAATTTGATTTTATTTTCAAATTTTCAGACTTGGAGAAATTCAACGAAGATGACTAAAGTATCAATAATAATACCGTTCCAAAACGTAGAAAATTATATATCAAAATGTCTGTCCTCTTTAATATATCAATCATTAAAGGACATAGAGATAATTTGCATTAATGATGCATCTACCGACTCTTCAAAAGAAATAGTACAAAATTACGCTCAAAACGATAAAAGAATTATTATTTTAAATACCGAAAAGCCGTCAGGACAATCTTATGCAAGAAACTTAGGGCTTGAAATTGCCTCAGGCGAATATATAGGGTTTGTAGATTCCGATGACTGGGTTGAGCTTGATATGTTTGAGAAAATGTATAATCTTGCAAAATCAGCTGATACGGATATAACTATGTGTCAGGCTCAGTTATATGACGATAAAGAGCAAAGATTTTATACTGATGACTACTACGGTTTAAAACCTCTTGAACAATTTAAAGATAAAGTTTTTCACCCGAATGATACAAAAGATGAAATATTAAATATCAATGTAGTACTTTGGAATAAAATATATAAACGTGAATTTTTAAAAAATATACAGGCAAAATTGCAGGCAGGATATATATATGAGGACTTGCCCTTCTTCTTTGAAACATATTTAAAAGCACAAAGAGTTAATATATTGTGGGAAGCTCCTTATTATTACAGGCAGAACAGAAGCTACTCCACCATGCAAAACTCTGATAAAAAAGTCTATGACAGAATACCCATGGTGGAATTAACCTATAAAGTGCTTCATGGGGCGGAATTTTTCCCCGAAAAAAAAGCTCAAATAGTAAGCTGGATTATAGATGATATCTTCCACAGATATACTCTTTTAGAAGATAAATATTATGAAGAATATTATAAAAATATGCAGGAGTTTTTCCGCAATATAAATAATACCCTGACGGAAGAAGACAAGGCAATCCTAGCAAAAAGTTACTGCTGGGATGAGTTTAATAATATAATCGAACGCTCATACTTTGGATTTTGGAATTTTCTTATAGAAAAATATAAAACTTCAAATAAAAGAATAAAAGCAGCAGAGCATAAGTGTAATCTTGATATACTTAAAATCAAAGAATACCTTGAACAGTTTAAACAAGAATCACAGGAAGAAAAAGATAAAATAGTTGACTGGTGGAAAAATTACTGCGAAGAACACACCGAAAAAGAAGCAAAAAGACGTGCCGATGAACAATTTATATTTTTGGAATCAAAAAAGACTGAAGAATTAAAGGCTCTTTATGATGAATTTCAAGCTAAATTAACAAAACAGGAATATGAATTAAAATCCTGGCAGGCAGAATCCGTAAGGCAGGTTAAAGAAAAACTCACCGCAGACTATAACTGGAAGCTGGAGGAACAAAAACAACACTATATGCAAGCTTTAATTGATCAAAAAAATTATTATGAAAATCATTATTTCTTGGTTAAAATATTATTAAAATTCTACAAGAAATCAGAACAGCTAAAGAATAAACTAAAAAAATTAATAAAGAAAAACTAAAATGGATAATAACGAAGAACAACTAATTAAACTGGAAAAAGAATATTCTCAATCGCTTGAAGCTCAAAAAAGATACTATGAAAGTCAAATAGAGCTTTTAAAATCGAAATACGAATTTGAAAAAGAAAAAATAAGAGTAGAAAACGAAAATAAAGTTCAAGCTGCAAAATATGAAACTGAATCATACTATAATGTGAAAAATACGCAAGATGCAGAAAGTATAAAAAAATATTATGAAGAACAACTTGACTCTCAAAAAAATTGGTATGAAGCGGAACTTGAAAGACGCATAAAAGAAACAGAACAATGGCATCTTAAAAATTTGGAGAACAAAATTACAGAGCTTAAAAAAAGCTATGAGGAAATGCTAAAAGCTCAAGAGGATAAATTTAAAGTCCAAGAAGAAGCTATGAGTCTTTATATTTCAGAACAAAAAAAATATTTTGAAAACGAATTAAAACCCTATAAAAAATTAATTAATCTGCATAAAAAACTGGAAAAGAAACTGCAGTTAAATAAACAAATAAAACCCGTTCAAACAGAAAAAGCAGAAATAAGAGTTGAAACAGCATCGGAAGAAAAACCGAAAGTTTCGGTAATTTTACCAGTTTATAATGTCGGGAAATATCTAAGACAGTCTCTTGACAGTCTTATAAATCAAACTCTTGAAGAAATTGAAATTATATGCGTAAATGACGGTTCAACAGATGACAGTTACGATATACTGGAAGAATATAAACAAAAAGATTCAAGAATAAAAGTCATCCACAAAGAAAATAAAGGTACGGGCGCTGCCCGCAATGACGGTTTAAGAATAGCTTCAGGAGAGTGCATAGGTTTTGTTGACCCTGATGACTGGGTTAAACCAAATATGTTTGAAAGATTATATAATCTAATCAAAGAAAAAAATCTTGATATTGCTATGTGCATGCCTGACGGTTATGACGAAAAAAATGCAGTAAATAAACCGTTCCCTTATTTTGTTGATGCAAATTTTGAAAATATTCCCGACGACAGAATATTTAACTGGCGTGATTTATCTCCGTTCCGCTACCCTATGTGCGTTTGGAACAAGCTTTATACAAAAGAACTTTTTGACAAAAATAATATTGATTTTGCGGAAGGTCTTGATTTTGAAGATCATAAAGTTATTTTCGGTACACTTTTAACGGCTGAAAGAATGTTTTTCATAAAAGAAAAACTCTATGTTTACAGATTTAACAGAGAAGGAAGCGTTTTAACAGACAATAACAGAAGATTGATTGACCATATTGAAATATTTAATATCGTTGAACAACTAATGAAAGACACCAATACATATAATATTTTAAGATTTGATTTTTTAACGTATAAAATCCATAACCTTCTATATTACTACAGTATGATAAAAGACGAATATAAAGCAGAATACTTTGAAAATATGGTTAAATCCATAAAAGAAACCAACTTAACCGAGGACGAAATAAATAAATTGAGCGAAAAATATCCCGATTTAAAAGAAATTAAATTTTAAAATTTTTCACTACCTTGTTAAAATTTGGATTTTGATACATTTGTGTAAAAATTTCACCTATTTCGTTCTCGGGAAGAAGAATATCGGGATTTTTTTGAATAATTTGAAGTAATATTTTAATAGAAGAGATACTCATTTTATATTTTTTAACAAGAATTCTAAGCATTTGAAGCCATTCAACATCATATTGGCTGTATAACCTTTTTTGCACCTGACCGGTTTTAATTCTATGAGAATAAATTAATTTTTCACTATCATAAGTCCTTAATCTGTCCGGAGTTATTCCGAGCATGGAAGCGACTATGCCTGTTGTAAGTATAGGACTATCTTTAGAAAACTTATTTTGTAAAACCATTTTATATCCTTTTCATTATTAATGGTATTACATTATTATATTTATTCATATTTACATGTTATTATTCCGCAAAAAACCAAATCAAAATTAATTAAAACCATATTTACAAATTCTATGTTTGGATTTATAATTTTTCTTAAAAGAGTGTAAGAATGAGAAAAATATTAGATAAATATTTTGAACAAACGCAAGGATTTTATCCGTTTTTTAAATACTGTCCTAAAAAATTTCAAACATATTATATAAACAAAAGGGCAAGTAAAACATTAGGATATGAATATAATTATCTTGAGCCGAAAACGTTTAACGAGAAAATAAGATGGCTTATATATAATGAAAAGCTTAATATAAAAAGTTATTTAACGGATAAAATAAAGGTAAAAACATATATAAATGAGATGCTTGGAGAAGGTATTTGCACCCCTATATATGGCATTTGGAATAATTTTGACGATATAGAGTTTTCATATCTTCCTGCGAGGTTTGTTTTAAAAGCAAATCATGCTTGGAATACAAACCTGATAATCAGTAATAAAGAACAGATAAAGAATAACCGAAAATATATAAAAAAAATAACAACTTCGTGGTTAAAAATGCATTATGAAGAGTATTCATTGGAGCCTCAATATAAACATATAAAACCCAGATTGTTCGCGGAAAAGTATCTGCCCGAGGCTCATTTTAAACAGGATTTTCAAATACATTGTTTCAATGGAGAACCGTATATGACCGAGGTAGTACACGAAGACAGGACATCTTCATTTTATGACAACGATTGGACAATACTTCCTTATACAATATATAAACAATCAAAACCTGTTGATAATACGAAGAAGCCCGTATTTTTTGAGAAGATGCTTGAATATTCAAAAAAACTTGCAGAAAGATTTAGTTATGTAAGGATTGATTTTGCCGGACTTAAGGATAGACCTGTTATTTTCGAAATGAGTTTTACACCGTTTAGTGCAATGATGCCTTTCAGCAATAAAATTTTTGATTTAGAACTTGGAAATTTAATAAAAATATAACATAAGGAGAATATATAATGAGCTTTTTTAATTTTTTATCTAAAGGTAATTCACAAAACAATAAAGATGAGTTGTTTGATGAAACTACAGATTCATTAAACATTGATGATATATTTGATGAAGAAATTAAAATTGCTGCTACTTATAACTTAAAAAACAGAATTTAAAAACCAGAGCTTAATTGTAAAATGAATATTTTAATATTTTCAGGGAAAATCCTTTTTGATTTTTTATGTAAAAATTTTAATACATACAGGATAAAAGATAATATATTTCTTTATAATATATGGGCAAAAAAGAAAATTAATTTTGACTTTAATAATAAATTGCCGGTGAAAATAAATCTAGTTGAATTTGATAAAAACAATTCTTTTGAAAATTTCCTGCATGAAAAGGATATAAATTTAGTAATAATATTTAACCCTGATTTATGTAGAAAAGGGTTAACTAATTTTTTAATTAAAACAAATATACCAACTATAGGAATAACTTCTAAATTTATGCCTCTTGAAAATTCAAAACTTTTCGGAAAAGAGTTTATGAATAAGCATAATATTCCTACAAGCGAATATAAAGTTATAAGGGATATATCAACTTTAAAAAAATTTATAAAAGAGTTCGGGTTCCCTTTTGTAATTAAACGCAACGAACCGTACAGAGGTTTTGGCACATATATATTATATAGTGAAAAAGAATGTATCAAAACAGCTAAGGAAATTTTTAAAAAAAATTCCTTTTTCATTGCTGAAAAATATATAAAAGGTGAAGAATTAACTTTGCACACAATATGGGACGGAAAAAATTTAATACCATTAAAAGGAGTTAAAGACTACAAACGTTTAAGAAATAATGATGAAGGCATAAATACCGGCTCTATGGGAAGTTATACTCCGACAAAAATTACGCCAAAACAACAACAATTACTGGAAGAATACGTTAAAAATCTTGAAAGAGTTTTTCGGGAAATTAAGCCTGATTTTAAAGGAATATTTGCATCCGACCTTATTTTTACAGAAGATAATGTTTATAATCTGGAATTTAATATGAGGCTTTGTGAGCCGGAGTTCGAAGTTTTAATTGAACATTTAAATTGTGATTTATTGAATATTTTATATAAAACTGCTTTTTCTGATTTAAAAAAAGTTGATATTACTTATAAAAAAGGAGTAACGGGAGCTGTAAATATAGTACATAAGGATTTTGAGAAAAATCCCAATAAAAATATTATGAAAAAAATCAAACTGCCCCCTAAGTTTATTAACCATAAATCAAATATCACAGTAGGAAGTTTTATAACTGATAATAAAACTTATTTAACTAACTACTATCTTTTTACAATAGCAAAAAATGATTTAATTAACCCATTTCCGGATATATATAAATATGTAAATACTTTGAAGGATAAAAATTTATACTACCGTACAGATTTAGGAAGTAATATTCAATGAAATATCTTTTTATTACCCCTATTAATGAACATTACAATCTTATACCCCTCATTGGAATTCCGTCTTTAATTAGCATATTAGAAAATTCCGGAGTTGAATGTGAACATATTAACCTCAATGCAGAATTTAATAAAACTTTACTTCATTCCAATTTAAAAGATTATTTTAATAAATTACAATCTTTTTATGAACAAGAAGAATATAACAAATTAGACTTTATTGATAAGTCAATTTTTGCAAAAAGAAAATCTAAGATATTAATTAAAATAAAAAAATTTAATAAGTATTACAAAAAAATAAAGCCCATATCTTCAAGCAAAATGTATAATTATATACTTTTTAATTATTTTTCAAATTTTATAACTAAAATTAAAGAAGAAAATCCCCTGTTTTTGCTAGGAGCCCTTTATGAAAATAAAAATGATTATGAAATAAATACAAATTTTATAACTTCAATTTTTAATATTTCAATAAATAATTTTAAAGACTTTTACAATAAAAAAGCAGATGAAATAATTAATAAAAACCCTAATATAGTAGGAATACAAATATTAACACCTGTCGAATTAGCTTCTGCTTTATTTTTGGCATATATATTAAAACAAAAAAAACCAAATATACACATTAACATAGGCGGGAGTTTTTTTGAATTAACTTATAAAAAAATAACCAATTTAAAAGACCTTTTCAATAACTTTTTTGACTCAATTACAATAGGCGAAGCAACTCAAACTGTTCTTGATACGGTCGATTACATAAACCATAAAAAATCCATAGAAGAAATAACAAATTTTCTATATATAAAAGACGGTGAAGTTAAATATAACGGATGTAAAAAATATAATAATTTAAACCAACTTCCTTTTCAGTCCTTTACGGGTTATAAAAAAGAAGATTATTTACTTCCCGAACTTATACTGCCGGTAAGAGCAAGTTTACCATCAGGATGTTATTGGAGAAAATGTATATATTGTACTTGTTCCGATTCTAAAGATCCTTACAGGCTTATGAGTGTAAAAAGGTTTACTGATGAAATTGAATATTTATCAAAAAAATACAATACAAAATATTTTGCATTTTGGGATAATGCTTTTCATCCTAAATATATAGAAAAAGTTGCAGATATATTAATTAAAAAAAATTTAAAAATTAAATATACTATGTATGCAAGATTAGAAAAGGAATTTTCATATAATTTACTTAAAAAATTGAAAAAATCAGGATGCGTTGAAATATTCTGGGGATTAGATACAGCTTCAAACAAAATGCTAAAATACATAAATAAAGGGATAGACTTATGTATTACAAAAGATATTATAAAAAATTCACACAAAGCAGGAATATTTAATTATATTTATATTATATTAGGATATCCTACAGAAACAATAGATGATCTTAACGAAACTTTTAACTTTATTAAAGATAATTCTTCATACATTGATTATGTAGATATAGGTTCTGAAGTATTGTATATAGAAGGTTCTATTATGAATAACAATAAAAGTTATTATAAAAATCTTACTGATACTTCGGAAGAATTTATAAAAACGAAAAAGAAAATAGAAACTGATATTAAAATAATGAAAAAATTTTCATATCAGCCTATTTATTGTCAATGGAATTTTCTCTATATTGCAAAATACGGTATATGGAAATTTAAATTTGTTAACAGCATATTATATTATTATAGATCATGCAGAAATAAATTTCTTAAGAAATTATTTAATTTATATTTTAATTTTATAATTCGTTTATTCGTACGATAAAAATATACACATACAATTTATAATTATAATATAGGGAAAATTGTATGGAAATATCAGCGAACGAATACAATAACCCCGTAAATTTTTATCCTAAAAATACGGGTAATAATATAAATACCGCGATAGAAGGTGAAAATCATTTGTTTGGGCAAAATGTATTTGCCCCTGAATTTACACAGGCAAAAACAAATCCCATACAGACACCAAAGAAAAAAAGAAAGAGTAAACGCCTAAACACAACCGACAGCGAATATTTAACAGAGGAAACAGACTACCCGCAAGTTCAAAAAACTGACACAAACTTCTTCATATCATCAAAACCATCAAAACTAAAAATAAAATTACATAATATTTTAAAGAAAACCCCTTTAATAAATTATTTCTTTTTAAAAAGAAAGACGCAAAAAATAAAAACAACCGTTGCAGATTTAACCAATATCAATCAAAATGTTGATGATATCTTAAATACGGCAATACCATACGGAGAAACGAATGAAATTTATCAGGATTTGGCACAAAATTTAACTCAGGCAGCCAATATTATCGGTAAAGCTAATAAAGAATTTTAAACACAAAAGTTAACAAAAATAAACATATATTAAAATTCTATAATATTTTGAGGTTTTTTGCTTTACTATTTAAATTATTTACAATACTATGTAAATAGTTAATAATAACCAAACCCCATGCAAACAGGTGGGAAAAAGGCGAAAGATTAATAAGTGATAGAAAAAAAAGAGGGCGCATAAGTGGAAAATTTTGTTCCGGACATTTTTGGCAAGAAAGAAAACAATAATAACAATACACCAAATTATTCAGGCGGCACACCTGCCGATATAAAAGTAATAGGTGTCGGCGGCGGCGGCGGAAATGCCGTAAACAGAATGATAAAAGCTGGACTTGCAGGTGTTGAATTTTGGGCAATGAATACCGATGTTCAAGTACTTGAAATGTCGTTAGCAGAAAATAAAGTCAGAATAGGAAGTAAATTAACCAACGGTTTAGGTGCCGGCGGAAACCCTGAAAAAGGTGAAAAGTCTGCGGAAGAAACCAGAGACGAAATTGTAAACGCAATAGGTAAAGCAGATATGGTATTTGTTACAGCCGGAATGGGCGGTGGAACAGGTACGGGAGCAGCTCCTGTTGTTGCAAGAATTGCTAAAGAACTTGGCGCTTTAACAATCGGCGTAGTTACAAAACCTTTCAGCTTTGAAGGTAAAAAGAGAATGAATCAGGCACTTCAAGGCATTGAAAAATTAAGAGAAACAGTTGATGCTTTAATTGTTATCCCTAACGATAAACTGCTTGAAGTAGTTGACAGAAGAGCAACCTTGAGAGAAGCTTTCCAAGTTGTTGATGAGGTTCTTTTAAGAGGTGTACAAGGTATATCAGATATAATTACCGTTCCCGGTATGATAAATGTAGACTTTGCCGATGTAAGAAGCGTAATGGAATCTTCAGGTTCAGCACTAATGGGTATCGGACTTGGCAAAGGCGAAGGC
>CANQJQ010000051.1 GCA_947624265.1 Candidatus Gastranaerophilales bacterium | reverse complement strand
CTATGATAATATTAATATTATTCCCAAAAGACGTTATGAATATATGACAAAGTATCTGCCTTCAAAAGGTTTAACACCTTTTGTAATGATGAGAGAAACGGCAGGTATTCAGGTTAATTTTGATTATGACAACGAAGAAAATGCCGTTAGAAAACTCGCGCTGGCACTTAAATTAAGCCCTATAATAAGCGCTTTATATTCAAATTCTCCCGTAAGAAATTCTAAATTAACGGGATACAAGTCTTTTAGGGCAAACTCTTGGCTTAACGTCGACGAGGACAGGTGCGGTTTTGTTAATAAGAAGTTGTTTGAAAACTATTGTGATTTTTCGTTTTCAGACTATGTAGAAACTCTTTTGGACGTACCGATGATATTTATATCAAGAGGCAGCAGTTATTTTGAATGCAGTCTTACCTTTAGAGAGTTTATGCAGAAAGGATTTATGGGATTAAACCCTATTATGTCGGATTGGGAAAACCATATAAGCTTGTATTTCCCTGATGTAAGGCTTAAAAGTTATGTTGAAATAAGAAATCACGACGCTCAAAATGAAAAAATGACTTTTACCGTTCCCGCATTTTGGAAAGGCATTATGTATAACCCTGATGCTATTGAAGAAATTGAAAACATTCTTTCAAAATATACCTATGAAGATTTTATGCAGTTAAGAACAGATGCACCAATACAGGCAACAAAAGCAAAACTTAAAAATATGCCCATAAATTCTTTAATAAGAGAGTTTTTTGATATATCTTCATTCAGCCTCAAGCAAAACGGGCTTGAAGAAGAAAAATATTTGGAATATGCCTATGAATACATTAATTCGGGCAGAGTTCCCGCAGATAATTTAATTGATAATTTTATAAATTAAAGATTGTTCTTCGGGTTTTTTATCCGTATACTCAAAGGCACTTTCAATAAGAGCTTTGGCTTCTTCAAGTGCACCTTCTTTATTAGTATAAACAGTTGCAATAGTATCGCCCTTGTTTACATATTCCGCATACTTTTTATTCAGGTAAATTCCCGCACTGTAGTCAATGGGGTCGGATTTTTTCTCCCTGCCCGCACCTAAATTCTTGCACGCTTTTGCTATTTTTAAAGCGTCAATATTTTTTACAAAGCCTGAAACATCAGTTTTCACTTCATATTTAATGCCTGCTTGAGGCAAAATTGAATAATCATCAAAAATTCTGACATCACCATTTTGTGAAGCAACAATTTCCTTAAATTTCTCAAGTGCGCTGCCTGATTTAATCAATTTTTCAAAGTAATCAAAATCTTCATGCCTGTTTGCTTTTTCAAGCGCTTTTTTTGCAAGAGTAAAAGTAATTTCCTTAAGGTCAGGCTCCATATTGCCCTTTAAAAATTCAATAACTTCTTGGATTTCAACGGAATTCCCGACAGCTCTGCCAAGAGGCTGATTCATAGAGCTTATAACCGCACAAATGTTTCTGTTTAAGCGTTTCCCTACTTCCACCATAATTTCGGACAACTTTTGAGCATCTTCGGGTGTCTTTAAAAAAGCACCCGAACCGTATTTAACATCCAACACAATATGATTAGCTCCCGATGCTATTTTTTTTGAAACAACTGACGAGGCAATCAAGGGAATAATATCTACCGTTGAAGTAACATCTCTTAAAGCATACAACTTGCCGTCAGCAGGGGCTAAAGATAAGGTTTGAGCGGCTATTGCCGTTTTATGAGTCTTTACTTTTTCTTTAAATTCTTCAATTGAAAGGTCTGTTCTGAAGTTTGGAATAGCTTCAAGTTTATCGATAGTTCCGCCCGTATGACCTAAACCTCTGCCTGATAATTTGGCTGTATACATGCCAGCTGCCGCCATTATAGGAAGAAACATAAGAGTAATTTTATCACCTACACCGCCCGTGGAGTGCTTATCAATAATATTGTCGGAGATATCAGATAAATCAAGTATTTCACCTGACTCTACCATATATTTTGTTAAAAGAGTAGTTTCCTCAAGGTTCATACCTCTAAAATATATTGCCATTAAAAGAGCAGAGGTTTGATAGTCCTCTATTGAACCTTTCATAACTCCGTCTATAAAAAACTTTATCTCTGTATCTGTTAGTGCTTCGCCTTTTTTCTTCTTTTCAATAATATCGATGATTTTCATATAAACCCCTTTTAAAATATAAAAGAAGCCTTTAAATTATTAATTCTCGGGCTTCTCTTACGTATAATATACTGCTATTATTTCTTTTGAGCATTTAAGTATTGGATAATGTCGTTAGTAACGTCAACACCGCCTGCATAAACAACACCGTAATCAAGAATAACATCAAGTTTTTTAGCGGCAGCAACAGATTTACAAGCAGCCATTACATTATCTCTGA
Organism: Candidatus Gastranaerophilales bacterium; assembly: GCA_947624265.1. Taxonomy (GTDB): domain Bacteria; phylum Cyanobacteriota; class Vampirovibrionia; order Gastranaerophilales; family Gastranaerophilaceae; genus Avigastranaerophilus. Next base: position 10,456 of record CANQJQ010000051.1, on the reverse strand, counting down.
TTACTTTTTCTTTTTGATTTTTCAAATCATAAATTCTGTCTTCTTTTGCTCTGAATTCTTTTTGAACCTGATCTTCAAAAGTTTTCTTTTGAATAGGTGATTCAATTGTCTTGAATTGTTTTTCTTTATCAATAGCATATTGTTGAAGCTCTGTAAGCTTGTTATCAATATCTTTATATGCATTTCGGGCAAAAGAATAATCGTTTAAAACTTTCCCGAAATCAGCATAACCTATGGTTGCAGCATTTGCGCTCAAGTTGACCGCAAGCATTATTAACATTGTTGTTAAAATAAATTTAATCTTTTTCATTACATCCTCCTATGAAGTTAATTTTAACAAATGATACGCATAATTACAAGATAAAATAAATTCAAAAATATTTCAAAATTTTTTATCTGTAATATAATTTTTGTTAAGAGGGAAGAAGTATGTTAATAGTAATGAATCCTCACGTAAGTGAAGATAAGATAGAAAAAGTAATAGAGTTTATTAAACAAAAAGGGTTTGATGCACATGTATCAACAGGTGAAGACCATACAGTTATTGGTGCAGTCGGAAGAAAAATAATAGATAAAAGAGATATAGAGCTTTTAGACGGCGTAAAAGAAGTTATAAGAATAACTTCGCCTTATAAACTTGTAAGCAGGGTATTTAAACCTGAAGATACCGTAATTGACGTAAAAGGAGTAAAAATCGGGGGCGGAAATATCGGGATGATAGCAGGTCCTTGCTCTGTTGAATCATACGAGCAAACGGATGCTACTGCGGAAAAACTTGCTTCATACGGAGTAAAAATATTAAGAGGAGGTGCTTTTAAACCAAGAACATCACCTTACGCTTTTCAGGGTTTAGGGGAAGAAGGTTTAAAAATCCTTCGTAAAGTTGCAGATAAATACAACATGCTTGTAACTTCAGAAGTTATGGAAATCAATCAAATACCGTTATTTTTAAAGTATGTTGATATTCTGCAGGTAGGTGCAAGGAATATGCAGAATTTTAACCTTTTAACCAGTTTGGGTGAAATAAGGAAACCTGTATTATTAAAACGAGGCTTAAGCGCAACTATAGAAGAATGGCTAATGTCTGCCGAATACATAATGGCCGGCGGTAACCGTGAAGTAATTTTATGTGAAAGAGGAATAAGAACTTTTGAACATATTACAAGAAATACTCTTGATATTTCCGCTATTCCCGTTGTACAAAAAATAAGCCATTTGCCTATTATGGTTGACCCAAGCCATGCTACTGGTTTAAGAGATAAAGTTGCGCCAATGTCAAAAGCAGCAGTAGCGGCAGGTGCAGACGGACTTATTATTGAAGTCCACCATAACCCTGAAGCTGCTCTTTGCGACGGCGCACAATCACTTTATCCCGAACAATTTAAGGAACTTTTTACAGAGCTTAAAGCTCTTGCACAAGTTGTCCATAAATCATTTAGTTAAACGGGTTATCTTTTTCTAAATCATCTTTTGACAAAGATTTATTTAATACAAAATCTTCATCAAAAAGTCTTGAAAAGTTTATGTGCTTAAGTTCATACTTACTAAAATTTCCGCCTTTTTTATAAAAAAGCTCCATAGCTTTATCACTATAACAATACCCTTTATTAATAGATATTTCATCTTTATATATTTGCGGATAATAATTTTTTGTAATTGTACTGTCTGTTCTGCAATCAGGCAGATAATTATCAAAACTTCCGTATGAAAACGGGAAATTAGGTATTTGTTTTGTATATGAAGGTAAAATTGGTATTTCATTACGCAAATAATAAAATCTTATTATTTTCCATAATTTATATGATAATAATTTTAAATTATATAAGTCCCCTGTTTCATAATTTATATTTTTATACACATCATATGTTTTAATACAAAATACATAATTTATTAATATTGTTAAACTTATTATTCCTATTAATATTAATTTTTTAAGGTTTTTATTTTTGGAAATAATCATTATATTTTTAATTAAATAGCTCAATAATAAACTTATCGGTATTAATAAATGCATTTTATACAAAAAAATAATATTACGATGAGAAAGGAAAAATGTTTCTTGCATAGTATCTAATGTTTTACCGCAAAAGATTAAGGAAAATATTGCAGTTAAGATCGAAATTTGAAGTAAAACCGGGAATAAAACTTTTTTTACTTCACATCTTTTATATGAAAAATATAAACATAAAGCTAATACAACCATAAATACTATCCAGTAATATATATGATCTTGTATATAAATTTGATTGTAATTTATTAAAAAATCCTTTAATAAAGATAAAGTAATCTTTGTACTTCCAATTCCTCTTTCGGAAGCTATTGCTTTAAATACATCGGTATTTGTAAAGAAATAAATTGCTAAATAAAGAAAAATTGCAGGAATATAAAAATTTTTATCCAAATTAAATTTGAATGATTTAATATAATTATCTTTTTTAATAAATATTTTATTAATTAAAACAATAATAAAATTATAAATTACCATATAAGCACATAAAAAAGCTGACAAGTAAAAAGTAATTTCAATTGAAGTACCGGTTACATAACCGCATAAGGAAGCTATAAAAAGTTTAAAGTAATTTGTTTTTCCATACTTAATTATTGAATGCTCATAAATATAATAAATAAAAACACAGAAAAATATAAATGATAAAAAATATCTGTAAAAATTGTAATTCACATATAAAATACTACTATCAAAATTATTATAAAAAAATAAAACTCCAAAAAGAAAATATATAAATAAGAATAAAATCTTACTCTTATAATGAAAAGTTATTGATTTAGAAATTAAATATAATGCTAATACAGCAAATAAACTTTTAAAAATCCCTTGCGGAATTCCTATAAAATCATAAGGATTTATTCCAAGCAAAAGGGGCAGTTTCCAACATAAAAATTTGCACATAAAAAAACCCATATAGCCTGCCCCATGCTCTTTATTAAAATTTAGTATATCAAACAGACCTTCTTTATAACCATAAACGCTATATCCCCAGTCATCATTCCAAAAAGTAGAGTTTTTTGAAAAATATATTATAAAGAACATTATAATTAAAGAAAATAATAAAAATATGAAAATAAATAATTTATCTTTTATTAATGAATTATTTTTCATTTCAACTTCCATATTAAAAAAGATAAATCATCATAAAAATGATGATTTATCTTAGTATAAAAAATATTTATTTAATTTGTGAACTTATTTCGTTAGTTATATCAGTACCGCCTGATAAAACAACCCCTTTTGCAAGAACTAAATTATAACCGTTAGCTTTTGCTTTTGCATCAATAATTGATGTAATATTTTTATCAATAGCAAGTAATTTTGTTTCATAATCTTTAGCTATTACATTTCTTTTAGATTGGAATTCTTTATTATATTTTTCTTCCAAAGCTTTTTTCTTAGCGGCATCTTTTTCTTTATCTATTGCGGTTTTAGCTGTTTGAATAAATTTGGCGAGTTCCTGACCTTTTTTTGCTTGTTCGCTTTTTAACGCTTTAACTTGTGATGAAGATGAAACAACTTTTTGAACATCTACAACAGCTACTTTAAAATTGGAAGGTACATCAGAAATTGCATAGTTGCCTGCCGTTAAACCTATAGTGAAAGCCATAAGAGCTATCGATAAAATTTTTACATTTGTTTTCATAATTCTCTCCTTTTAATGGGTTGATTATAACATTATTTAATTTTTTTTTCAAACTGCCCTTATGGTTATTAATTTAACTCAAAAGCCTTTTTAACAGAAACGGTAAAGTCGGGTTTTAAAATACCTTTTTCGGTAATGATACCCGTAATAAGTTCATGAGGTGTAACATCAAAACCGGGGTTAATGATATTAACATCTTTTGCACATATCCAATCACCGTTAATATGAGTAACTTCCTCATGATTTCTTTCTTCAATAGGAATTTCTTTACCTGATTTTATGGAAATATCAATAGTAGATAAGGGTGCAGCTATATAAAAAGGTATGTTATGGTATTTTGCTGCAATAGCTACGGTATAAGTACCGATTTTATTAGCGGTATCACCGTTAGCGGCAATCCTGTCCGCTCCGACTACAACCATATCAATCATGCCTTTAGACATAAAATAAGAACACATCCCGTCTGTAATAAGAGTCGTAGGAATGCCGTCCTGAGTGAGTTCCCATGTAGTAAGTCTGGCACCCTGCTGACGAGGACGCGTTTCATCAGCAAATACTTTTATAGTCGGGTCTTTAGCGTATGCGCTTCTGATTACTCCAAGGGCAGTACCGTAGCCAACAGTAGCTAAAGCACCTGCGTTGCAATGAGTTAATATTGTTGCACCTTTAGGAACTACTTCGGCTCCGTAATCACCCATTTTTTTATTTATTTCTATATCTTCATTTTCAAGCCTTATTCCGTTTTGTATTAAAGATTTTGTTATTTCTTCAATGCCGCCTTGAGTTTGGTTTGCAAGCTTTATCTGTTTATCAATTGCCCACATTAAATTTACCGCTGTCGGTCTTGAAGATTTCAAATATTCCGCTTTTTGAGACAGTTTTTTTAAAAATTCTTCTTTATTTTTTTCTGTTTTAGATAGCTCTATTGCACCTAGTGCAACACCGTGAGCACCTGCTATTCCTATCGCGGGAGCGCCTCTTACTATCATATCTTTTATTGCTCTATACATACCTTCTGTTGTATTTATATCAACAAGTTTAAATTCTTTCGGCAGTATAGTTTGGTCTATCATTCTTGATACGTTATCTACCCACTCAATTGTTTTTATTTTTGATTCAAATGCCATAATGTCCTCTATTTTTTAGGTTTAAAATACTGATAAAAGTATGCGGTTAAAAATCCCGAAAAAGTATTTAACAATCCGCTTAACAATGATATTAATATTACCATAGGAATTAAAAATCCAAAGTTAAAGAATAAAACTTTTATCCATAAAAATGATTGGATTTTAAATATTAATTGAAGTATTAAAGCAATAGGGAAGTATAAACAGGCAAATCCTAAAAAAGCTGTTACTCCAGAAATTGCTCCTATTAACAAACTTTTTTCCGCTTCAATATCTTCAATTAAGTTTAATTTTTTCAAATAAATTAAAATAAACGGCGCAACCAAAAACATTACACAAAAGAAGGCTAACCATATAAAAGCGGGGATTAAAGGAATTATACCCAATATAGCACCCAAAATAAACGAAAAAACACATATAATTTTTAAAATAGATTTATCAAGCATTATTTTCTCCCAAATTTAAGCTTCTTGAATAACAAAGAGCAATAGCTATAGAATCAACCGTATCATCAAGTTTAGGCAGTTTATTGCATTTTATACTCATTGCAACAATTTTAGCGACCTCATCTTTAGACGCTCTGCCGTATCCCGTTATCATTTGTTTAACTTCAATCGGTGTAAATTCAGCTGTTTTTATATTATTTTTTTCCAAAACACTTAATATTACTCCTCTTGCCTCGGCAACGGGAATAACCGTTTTTTGATTTTTAAAATAAAACAGTTTTTCTATCGCGGCATATTCGGGGTTATACTTATCAATAATAGTCTGCAAATCAAGTTCAATCTCATAAAGACGTTTTGCATCCGTTTTATTTTTGTCGGTTTGAATTGAACCTGATGCCGTTAATATAAAATCATCTTTAACCGTATCTAAAATTGAATAGCCTACAATTGCAAGCCCCGGGTCTATACCTAATATTCTCATTCTTTAATTATAAATTAAATCAATTTAAAAACTATTTTTTAAGATTTGTTAAATTATGAATTAAATCAGTCATTTTTAAAGTTTTATGAGTTTAAAGAAATTATAAGGCATAAATAATGATAATAAACAAACTACCCCAAACAATTTACGAAATAAGAAATAAAAAAATCACTACGGGAAGAACAATAAAATACACAGCTCCCGCAGGTGATGTTGTTGTTTTTAGCGGGAAAAAGAGGAATCCCGAAAAAAATAAAAATATAAGTCAAAATGTTTCAAAAGCAATAGAACTTGCTGACAAATTAAGTCAAATTCCGCTTGAAACTCCTTTAAGTATTGATTTAATGTCAAAAATAATTGCTCAAAATACTCCGGAAATTAAAATCCAACCGATAAATGAACTTTCAAACGTAATTCAAGATGCCGGAAATTACGGAGCATTTTATACAGGGAATTTAACGGAAAATTTTAATATTGCAAATGAAGTTATATATCTCAACACATCAAGAGCTGATTTAAGCGATATACATAGACTATCCGTTATTAAAGATATGGCACACGAATACACACATGCCATGCAAATGAGAGAAGGTAAATCAATAGAATTTTTAAAATCCGCAGCAAATAATAACTATGAATATGCAAAAGCAATCCAAGGTTTGGGAGATTTGGCATTTAAACCTATTGACAATGAAATTCAAGCCTATGGAGTATTAAAAGTTTTTAATAATCCGAATGATATAATGTCAAATCATAAATACGGATTTTTCTACCCAAGAGAACAAGAAGTATCAAAACGGGATATTCTTGACAGTTTGGGATTAAAGAACGAAAAAGAATTCAAAGAACTGATAATTAAACATTTCAATAATGCATTTGACCAAATTTATAATATAGCAGCATCCGACCCGATAATGTCAAGAATGATACCCGAAAAGAATTATAACAAGCTTAGAAACCGAGTAAAAGCATACTGTCAAATAAGCGCTATAAAAGAAAAAGAAGCATATACAAGCGAAAGTATTATTTCAAAAAAATACCTGAAAACCGATAAATCTTTAAATATTGATATTTTCCCTCTTTATTATGAAATGGTAGCTAATGCTTTAAAAGAAAGCTAAGGTCTTATTCTGTCCATTAATCTCGGGAACGGAATAGTCTCGCGAACATGCGGCAGACCGCAAATCCAAGCAACAGTTCTTTCTATGCCAAGCCCGAAGCCTGCATGCGGAACAGAGCCATATTTTCTCAAATCCAAGTACCAATCAAATACTTCTTCGGGCAAGCCTTGTTCTTTAATTTTAGCTAATAATTTATCAAGGTCTTCTTCTCTTTGACCTCCGCCAATCATCTCGCCGTAACCTTCAGGTGCTATAACATCAACACAGGCTGCTTTATTGCCGTCTTGTTTCATATAAAACGCTTTAACCGCCATAGGATAGTGGTGAATCATAACGGGTCTATCGAATTCTTCAGAAATTAATGTTTCTTCATCTCCGCCAAAATCCTCACCCCAAGGAGTATCATTACCTTTTTTATGAAGAATTTCAATAGCTTCATCATAAGAAATCCTCGGGAAAGGACGTTTAATATTTTCAAGCTTAGAAATATCTCTTTCAAGAGTTTCCAAATCGGCTCTATTGTGTTCTAAAACCTGTTGAACAATATATTCAACAAATTCTTCGGCTAAATCCATATCATCATAAATATCAGCGAAAGCAATTTCGGGTTCTACCATCCAAAATTCCGTTAAGTGTCTGCGGGTTTTAGATTTTTCAGCTCTAAAGGTAGGCCCAAAACAGTATGCTTTACCTACAGCCATTGCAGCTGCTTCCATATATAACTGCCCTGATTGAGTCAGGTATGCTTTTGTATCAAAATAATCTGTTTCAAAAAGGTTTGTTGTACCCTCGCATGCATTAGGAGTAAATATTGGTGCATCTACCAAAGTAAACCCGTGTGAATCAAAGAAATCACGTATAGATTTTATAATTCTGTGGCGTACATTTAAAATTGCTTTTTGTTTTAAAGAACGAAGCCACAAATGACGGTGCTCCATTAAAAAATGGGTTCCGTGTTCTTTCGGGGTTATAGGATAGTCATTTGCTACGGAAATAACTTTAACATCCGTTGCATCAAGCTCAACCCCGATTTTAGAACGCTCATGCTTTTTGACTGTCCCTGTTATTTCAACAGAACTTTCTTGCGGAATTTTGTCTGCCAAGTCAAAAACTTCATCAGACACATTACCTTTAAATACTACGGCTTGAATTTCAGCTGTTCCGTCGCGTAATTGAAGGAAATGAAGTTTCCCGCTTGAACGCTTATTATACAACCAGCCTTGAAGCGTAACTTCCTTACCTTCATAATCTTTAATATCACGTATCCAAATTTTTTTCATTATTAACCCCTTTTTTATCCTTGCGGGTTAATAATATCATAATTTCAATGTAATTTAAACCTAAAATTACATTTTGCTAATAATTAATTGAATAGCTTCACAAGTTTCTTTATCAATTGTAGAATTTAAAATTTTATTAATTGAAGCAGCCGGAGTTTCCTCAACCTCATTATTTAAATGTGCTTTTTCATCTTTTTCAATAAATCTTTGGATTGCATTAATAGTTTCTTTTGCATCACCTAAAATATTTCTGTAATTAGATAAAGCTGCTTTAAATTCAGGCATGTAATTCTCCTTTTATAAAATCCGACTTATTAGTAATCGGCACAGATTTAATATACTTTAGGCTTTTGGGAAATTAATTAACTTTTCTTCATAAATAAATGTTTAAAAAAAATTATTTTTATGTAAAGATTAATAATAGCGAAAGCTAAAAATAAATTTTTATTAGTAGAGATAATAAAGGAAAAAGAAAATGGCAAGACAGGTTCCCTTAGAGAGAGTAAGAAACTTTGGTATTGCTGCTCACATCGACGCAGGTAAAACTACTACCACAGAACGTATTCTTTTCTATACAGGTAAAACACATAAAATCGGTGAAGTACATGACGGTGCTGCAGTAACCGACTTTATGGATCAAGAAAGAGAAAGAGGTATAACCATCCAATCAGCAGCAGTTACTGCTATGTGGAAAAATCACCAATTTAACATCATCGATACCCCCGGGCACGTTGACTTTACTATTGAAGTTGAACGTTCACTTCGTGTATTAGACGGTGTTGTAGCAGTATTTTGTGCGGTTGGCGGTGTTCAATCTCAATCAGAAACAGTTTGGAGACAGGCTAACAGATATGAAGTACCGAGAATGGTATTCGTTAATAAAATGGACAGAACAGGTGCTAACTTCTACCGAGTTGTTGATCAAATCAAAAACAGATTAGGCGCAAATGCTGTTCCTATTCAATTACCTATCGGCGCTGAAGATAAATTTACGGGTTTAATCGACCTTATGCGTATGAAAGCTGAAATCTACACTAACGACTTAGGTACGGATATTAAAGAAGAAGATATTCCCGCAGATATGATGGATAAAGCAAAAGAATATCACGCAGCTTTAGTTGAAGCTATTTCTGAATTTGACGATGACTTAATGATGAAATTTATGGAAGGCGAAGAACCTACTGTAGAAGAACTCAAAAAAGTTTTAAGAAAAGCTGTTTGCGAGAACAAAATAGTTCCGGTTACTTGCGGTACAGCATTCAAGAATAAAGGTGTTCAATTATTACTTGATGCCGTTATGGATTATATGCCTTCACCAATAGATGTAAAGGCTATTGAAGGTGAACTTGAAGACGGAACAAAGGTTGAAAGACATTCATCGGAAGCTGAACCCTTCTCAGCATTGGCATTTAAAATTATGACAGACCCTTATGTAGGTCGTTTAACCTTCTTAAGAGTTTATTCAGGTAAGTTAACCGCAGGTTCTTACGTATTAAATGCTACAAACGGCAATAAAGAACGTATTTCACGTTTGGTACAAATGTACGCTGACCAAAGAAACGAAATAACCGAAGTTTATGCAGGTGATATCTGTGCTGCTGTAGGTTTAAAAGAAACCACAACAGGTGATACACTTTGTGATGAAAACGCTCCGATTATCTTAGAAAAAATGGAATTCCCCGACCCCGTTATTTCGGTTGCTATTGAACCAAAAACAAAAGCCGATCAGGATAAAATGGGTATTGCACTTCAAAAACTTGCTGAAGAAGATCCTTCATTCAGAGTTAAATCAGATACCGAAACAGGTCAAACAATTATTTCAGGTATGGGCGAACTTCACTTGGATATTATTGTTGACCGTTTATTGAGAGAATTTAAAGTTGACGCTAACGTTGGTAAACCGCAGGTTGCATACCGTGAAACAATCCTTGGAACTGCTGATCAAGATTCTAAATTCATTCGTCAGTCAGGCGGTAAAGGTCAATACGGACACGTTAAAATCAGAATTGCTCCTGCAGGCGAAAATGAAGGCTTTGTATTTGAAAACAAAATTGTCGGCGGTGCTATTCCTAAAGAATATATTGAACCTGCAAGAAAAGGTATGGAAGAAGCTCTTGAAGGCGGTATCTTAGCAGGATACCCGATGATTGACGTTAAAGTTGAACTTTATGACGGAAGCTACCACGAAGTCGACTCATCAGAAATGGCATTCAAGATTGCAGGCTCCATGGCTATTAAAGACGGATGTAAAAAAGCAAGACCTTGTATCTTAGAACCTATGATGAAGGTTGAAATTGAAATCCCTGACGAATACACAGGTACAATTATCGGTGATATTTCAAGAAGAA
>CANQJQ010000050.1 GCA_947624265.1 Candidatus Gastranaerophilales bacterium | reverse complement strand
TACAGGCTCAATCACACTCCGTTTCGCTTCGGATACAGACTCACAATCTTCGCATTGCTCAGATGTTCGCTTTGTAATCCTCACTTCGTTGCGGTGTTTCGCTTTGTAACGTTCCTTATCGCGAAATTTTCTCGGACAATCTAATATAGTTAATTAATGTAAAAACTTCAATATGATTTAACAAAAAATTATATGTCCGTAATTAATATAAAAGAGATATTTAAAGGATATATAATGAGAATTAATAAAATAATGATGATGCCTGATTGGTCATCAAGGGTTGCTTTTAAAAGTGTAAGAACTGATAAAAATTTTGTTGGACAGCTAAAGACGGGCGAAATGCCTATTGTAGAAAACAATAAGCAGAATATTTATGCTGCTCTCAATAACATGAGCACAAGAACAGACAGAGCAAATATAGAATTTTTGCTTGATGTTGCGGACAATTTGGCATACGGACAAGGCGGAGTAAATTCTAAATTTAAAGAAGCTCTTGATAAAGACGGGTTTACCCCGCCGGAAAGAGAAAATACCGATTGGGCTTTTATGCTTCAAGATACAATAAAAAAAGCTCTATCTTCATCTAAAGGATAGAATGAAGACTTAAAAGCAGAATATAAAAGAATCTTTGGAACGGAAAGGGAATTGACCCCTTTACAGCAGAAACTTTTACAATTAAGGAGTGAACTTTCATCATCCGTAATAGGTGAAAATTCTATTGATGATGCTCAAACACTTGCACAAACAGCAAGAATTAGGAAAAATTTAGATTATTTTATTGCTTCTTCCGAAATATCCGCTAAGCAAAAACAGGAATGTCTTGAAAAATTTATTACTTTTATGAGTGATGATTATAAAATTAATCCACAATTAAAAGATAAAAAACTTCAAGTTCTGGATGAAATGCTGAACGATTTAATTATAAAAACACCAGAGAGTGAAGTTTTAACTATTAAATCGGTAGACCAAAGACAATCAGGCATGTGTGCCGCGCTTTCAATATGCAGAAAGGCAATAGCATACGAGGATAAATCACGTTATGTTGATTTAATTATGGAGGAATTAAAAGATTCTGATGTTATGTCAGTATTTGATGTAACAGAACTTGGAAGCGGTAAAAAAGTCAATATTCCCAAAACCGATGTGGATTATATTTCCGAGATGGAAAAAGGTTACAGAATTATAGACGCTTCCGCACACAATTGGATGCATAATGCACACGCAAGCGGGAATGGGACATTATTAACCGAGCATTATTTTGCGCCGTCAAATGATTATTACGGAATTTTTGATGATTCCAGCTGGTATCTGGGTTTAAGTGAAGATGCATCAGAGAAAAAACCTTTGCTTATGGCGGTAATAAAAGAGAAGGAATTTATTTCTTCTTATAAAAAATCTCAAAAAGAAATGAAAGAGGCACAGCAAAATATCACAACGGTTAAAAAACAGGCCATTGAAACTCAAACATCAGCCATGGGACGGTTAAATTCAATTTTTTCACAAATATTTGCTGATAAATCATCACAGGATGTATCTCGTTTAATAAAAGATACTATTGAATTTTATTCGGGGAAATCAGATTCAAATGAAGTAAATGTTCCTAAAAAACTTTCAAAAGAACTTCAAAGTAAAATTCTTGCCGATTATATTATCGGGAAATCACCGAATATAACTGATGAACAGCTCGAAAAAATACGGGAAGACGCTTTAAAGATTTTAGATATGGTTGATTTATATACGGATGCGGATAATCAATTAAAAAAATTAAAAAGGTTTAATACTCCAAAAAGTAAATATCTTCTTAATAAAAGATTATTTAAAATAGCTGCGGCTCATAGAATAGCTGTAGAAGAAGATGTTAATCTTCCTGATGGGGCATCAAGATACGAAAAATTAGCGGGACTGCCTCCAAGAGACATACAAGTCTTAGATTTTTTGAAAAAGTTAAATAATAAAACACCTGTTGAAAAGAAACTTGAGCTTACTAAAGATGTATTTCAGATTGAATCGGTAATCCCGTCCGAACTTGATTCCGTAATGAAAACGGTTTTTGATAAAACGGTATCTGAAATAACTGCTGATATGTATGCTTCACTTGCTTCAGGTGTTGAACAAAATAACGCACAAACTATTGAAAATATAAAATTGCAAGAAACATTAGGAACTGATAAAGCAAGTATTTTAAAGAATTTGAAAAAATGGGAAAATATATTAAGAAAAGAGCCTTCAATGTCTGATTTGGGCGAAGCAATAAGGCTTTTAGGATACGAAGACAAATTTCAATTTATATACTCTTACTATAAAGCTTTTATTGCTTCAATGCAGAAAGGTATATCAGAAGAACAGTATCAGGAATTAATAAAAAGGTATCAAGGTGCGGATAAGGTAGAAATCACAATTAATACTGCCGGTAAAAAATTAGAAGAACTAAAAAACTCCTATGACACAATTCTTGAAAAATGGAATGTTCCGTCTTCCAGAATGTTAATTTTAGATAGATTTGAAAAGGATAAAGATATACTATCCCGTCAAAAACTTGATATGCTTAAAAAACATTTTGATTTAATAGAAGCGGGAATGGCAAAAAATGAATCAATAGAAAATTTAAAAAAACGTGCCGAAGCAAATAATGCTTTATATAAATTCAGCGATGAAGAAACTGAAATATTTGATTCTATTGATAAAAATGTTAATATAATGCGTAAATACGCAAAATTAACATATAACGCATTAAACAATCTTCTGTATGAGGATTTGGAAAATCAATATGCAAATATCGGAATGTTGAACGGTCAATTCTGGGTCAGAGAAGAAGGTTCTTCAGGCTTGGCAACAACCGAACAAATCAGAATAATAGAGCAAATGACAGGTAAACCATACCATGGTGAGTCTGACATAAAAAAAGCCGTTGAAGAAATTAAAAAAGGACAGGGAAGCGGAATAATTTCTTTAAGCGTAGAAGATGATGATTACGGATTTCATGCTCAATATGTGCCATCTGTTACTACGGAAACTTTTACTAATCCGTTTAATAAAGTTAAAATAACTCAAGATGTAGTTTGGACGGATAATTCCTGGGGTAACGCTGAAAAAGAACATTATTGGAACGGAAGAAACGGTTACCTTTATACGGATTATAATAACGGCTACGGTTGGAAAGACGGGTTTATTCTTGCACCCGATCATACTATAGGATTAAAAGTTGATGATATTTTTGGTGCGGTAGGGTATGCAAAAGATGATGATGATTCCAAATTCGGATTGTTCTCTGATGTTATTCTCCCAGGACGCCCTAAAAATACTTATCAAAAATTATATAAAATGTTTAATTATATATTTTCCGTAAATGATGGTGCTCAATACTATGATGTATTAGAATATCAATTAACTTCGGGTAGAAAAATATCCACTAAATACCTTAACGGTTTGGATGATTTGGCTGAAAATGCCGTTGAAAAACTTTCCAAAAGAATAGATAAAGAAATAAAAACAGAGCAGGATTTTGAAAATTTACCTCCTGATGATGAGTTAAAATTTGCTTTTGAAAAACTGGCAGTATATATGTATTTGCACAAAAATAATCCTTCAAGAGAAGATGAAGTACTTGCAATTGCTTCGAAAAAAGAACTGGAAGATTATAAGGAAGTTATTTTTAATGATATTTTGGAAGAATTTGCTTCCATTATGGCAAAATCAGAAGAAACGGCGGAAATGATTTATCTGGAAGCTAAAGATGAACTGGCTAATCTCGCAAAAGATACTGAAAATAAGTTTGGTATTAAAATTTCTGATAAAAGATTAGAATATATTCTTAACGGAATATTTTATAAAAATGTTGAGGCAAGAAGTACTTTAGATGCTATGCAGGACAGTTTAATTGATAATTTAAAAAATAGTGCCGCAAAACATATAAAAAATCAACAAGCTTTGGAATATTTTATTCAAAATGCCGAAAAAATTATAGTTAAAGCTATTGATGAAAAAATCAGGATTAAATCTTTTGATACTCCGATATTGGCAAACAGTCCGGTTAAAGAGGAATTTATAAATGTAATTGATAAATACTTAAAACCCGAATCCCAAGAAGAACTTCTGCTTTTAATACAGCAAATGCAGAATGTTGATGCCGAAAAACTGGATAATTTCTTTGCTTCAATAGGATTTGAAGATGTCGGAATGATATTTAAAGATCCTTATGATTATATAAAATTGTATAAATCTGATGATACGGAAATTGCAAAAGCTTTTTCAGACATTGTTACAACTCAAAGTATAACTTCAAATTTGCCCGGAATATTTACGGGTACAAGTGCAGAAGACCTTTACAGAGACTTATACGTAAAACTTTCATATCTTGACGCACAAAAATATGTTAAAGCCTTTAAAGCGGAAGCCTTCCAAAAATATAAAGTAAGACAGGCTTTCCCTCAACCTGTAGTATTATCCGATAAAGCGATTGAAGAAACTGCATATAATATGTTTCATTCTCTGGCGGAAGAAGTCTCGGAAATAGAGAGTAATAAATATTATATTAGCTTCATGTCAGCATATGATACTATCAAAAAAGAATATTCTTCTAAAAACTTTTATAAAGCTTTATTGAAACTGCAGGATGTAAGTGTTGATGAAGCTAATGCCGATGATGTTTATAAATTTACCGAGCTTGTTAAGGAGTTATATTCAATAACTAAAGATGATACTTCCATGAGTGATTTAAACAATGCTCTTGAAAACTTAATAGTCTCACTTAGTGTAAATAACGGTATTATAAACGGAAAACAAGCAGGCGCAAGTTTAAAAGGTGTTATTAAAGAATTTAAAACTTTTAATTCCGCAAATTTAAATGCGGCATACTTTATTCAACTGAATAAAGAAATGTTAGCGGAATTAAAATCAAAAATTCAGTTCTATGTTAATGCAAATATTGAACCGAAATACAGAGATGAAGCAATATCTCATCTGAATAAATTTATAATGCTGGTAAAAGATAAACAGCAGACTGATAAACTTGAAGAGGAAACTGCTGCCTTTATGGAATTGCTTAAAAACAAGCATGTAGTTAAAAATCCCGCAGGATTATTAAAAGAATGTGTTGATATGTTAATGGACGGCAAAAAGGATGATAATACTTATAAAGTGCTCAAGGGGTATTTGCTGGAAGCATTAAGAGTTGCACAACAAACAAAATTACAATATAAACTTGTTCAAAATCAACACTCAGGAATAAGTTCCAAGTTAAAGGAAATGCTTCCTCTGTATAAAATTAATCTTACTGATGGTACAAAAGAATCTGTTGCAAGTGAAGCAGGTATGATGTATCTTATTCAACAGCTTAAAAATACGGGTGATAATAATATTATATTAAATTTATTCTTAAACCAAACAGGTTTAAATTCTGCGGCATTAAATGCTTTAATAAATAATTTTGATGTTAATAAATCTAAGGAACTTATTGATGAAACCTATAATGAAGTTATTAAAACGATGCAGGAATTAAATGAACTTAGTGAATATACGTTAGACTTTTTTGAACAGAATGATATAAAATGTTCATCTTTAAAAGAAACAATAGACCACTTAGTGAAATTTATAAAAAGAAAATATAAATCACCGGATATCGATAATAAAACTTTAAAGTCATATATTGAATATATGGACTCTATTCAATATAACGATGCAATGACAAAAGCTGCTCCTTCAATGTATATGCCGTTAGCCGGTACATTAAACAGTGAAGCTTTGAATAATATAGCACTTAAAATAAACTCAAAAATAGAATTTATTGAAGATATAAAAGCAATACTGTCTGAACGAGCAGATTTAATTTTGAGTATAGAAATTGAACCGAATAGTGATGATGAAATTAAAAGAAATAAATTCTTCGAACAATATAATTCCGTATTGCAATATATCGATCAAATAAAAATAAAAATATCTGAAGAAATTAATAATTTTAGTAATATAACTCAACAGGAATAATTTTTTATTATATAGTAATATATGAATAAAGGAGAAAGTATGAAAAAGAAATTAGCGATTTTATATATTGCCGTATTTTTATTGACATCTGTGCCGGCATGGGCACTTAATGTCGGGACTTACAAAACTGAAACGGAATACGGACTTTTAGACGGATTTAAATTTAACTGGAAACGTAAAGATAAATCTATTCCATTTATTGAGCCGAGAGAAGAATCAACACAACGGGAAAAAGAAAAAGAGCTTGATGCATATAAAGAATCTGAATATGAGCGAACTAAATACATGTATGACGGGAAAGCAATTTTATAACAATAAAAAAAGAGGAATTTTAAATTCCTCTTTTTTATATCTGTTTTTGTAATCCTTATAAGATGTTTGAAGTAACCGTGAAGTGAAATCTTGCTGTTTTATTATAAGGACGACTATCATAATTTAACTTACGTTCACCGATAGGGAAGCCCCAATACAGGTTAGCAGATATGTACTTTGTTAACTTGACAACAATACCGGGGCCCGCACTCATTAAGTAATCAGCACTTCCGTCAATAAATCTGTCGCCAAACCATCCAAAGTCATAGAAGCCTGCGAGTTGAATACTGTCGCTGATAAACTTATATTTTTCAGGTAAAACAGCTCTAAATCCGGGGATTGGGAATCTGTATTCAAAACTTGCCGTTACACCGTAATCGCCGATTCTGAAGCCTTCATCATAACCTCTAACTGTTGCGATACCGCCAAACTGCATTGCTTCTGATGCAAATAAGTGTCTGTTTGCGTATTGTCCGTTAACTTGTAAAATTGCTAACTGATTTTTTGGTAAAACTTGTAATCTTGCAACACTGGCAGTTCCTTTTAAGAAATTGTTGCTTTGTAAATTTCTTGGATGATTATAATCTGTTGCATCAATCGGAATACCTGTTGAAATACCGCCGTTAAATAACCATCTTCCGTAAAAGTCATCTTTAACATCTGTTAAACTTGCTTTTAAAACTCTTGATCTGTATTTATTTTCATATAAACCGCCAAATCCGGTTGTTTCCGTATCACGCCAATCAAAGGTGATATCCCCATATAACCTGTAGTCTTCACCTTTTGCTAATCTTCTTGATACACCTAAGAATACGTCATGTGAATCACCTTTTATATTCCAAGATTTAAGACTTTTCCCGAGTCTTACATGAGAATATGAATAACCGACATTTAATCTTGTATCATTTTTAGCAATCGGGATAGAATACATACCGCCTGCACCGAATGATCTTTCGGATAAAGCAACAGTACCCATTAAGGTATCTCCATGCCCTGTTACATCATGCAAACCTGCATATAAAACACCTCTTTGTGTACCGATTAAGTCTCTGCCCTGATTATCATATCTTAAATCAAAGTTTAGAGGAAATCTGTCTTTTACATCCAATGTTACATCGGAAAATTCTTCTGATTCTTCGTTATCTGCAAAAGATACGGCACCTTTCATATATTCTTCCGTATTTAAATCTGTTAAAGTGTTACGAACATCATTAACGTTAAGAACTTTTCCGGGTTCGATATTATTATCTTTTAAGTAATGTTTATTTAAATATGAAGATCTTTCCCATTTACCTGGGTTAATTTCTATGTTACCGTATTTACCTTCTAAGATTTTAATTTCAACTGTTCCGTTTTGAACCTTTTGAGGAGGCAAATATGCAACTGTTGAAATATAACCTTTCTGTTGGTAATAATCAGTAATATCGTTAGCTGAAACAATTAAATCATTAATTGTAACCTGTTGTCCGAGTTTAAAATCAACAAGTCTCATTAATACATAGGTTGGGAATACCGTATTTCCTGTAATTTTAATATCTTTTAGCTTAAAAGAAACTTGATCCGAATTAAGTAGATCCATTTTTTGTCTTACTTCTTCTTCTACATAAGCAGGATCTTTTGTTTCTATATAGCGTTTTTGTTCTGCTCTCATTTTTCTTGCTTCAACGAAGTTAGAGTTATCTATTAACCCCGGATCATAACTTCCTTGGTTAATGAAAGAAGTTCCGTCTACAGCAAAAGCACTGGCACCAATCATGGCCATAGCGCACATTAAGGTTGTTTTTGCAAGTATGTTTTTCATTGTCCTACTCTCTATATATTTCTTATTAATTAATATTACTCTACCTCTATATAATACAACAGAAAAAATAAAAATTACCAAATGTTTAGAATTATTATAATTTCTTTTATTTACATAGGTTCAAACACTTAAAATCCGAACATGATTTATTTTGCCGTTTAAAAAAATATTTTATAACATATCTTAACATTTTCTATAGTATATTACATTTTATAAAATTAGTGATAATATTTTTATATGATATTATTATTTTTACAATTATAATTGAGACTAAAAAACAGGGTAAATATTTCGTAACATTAAAAAAAATTTTAAAAATAGGTAGCAAATTTTTTTTTGAGGCTGTTTATAAAAGGTACAAAATTAAAATAATTAGCATGTAACATAAAGGAAAGAGGAACATGAAAAAACTTTTAAGTACAACATTAGTAGCAGGTATATTCGCATCAATGTGTTTAACCCCTGTATTTGCACTAGATGCCGGTGCACTGCCTCAACAATGGACGGGCGGCGGATTCTCAAACAGTAACGTAGATATTACACAACAAGCAAATAACCATGGCGGCAACGATATGAATGTTAAAATTCAAGGCGGTCAAGGTTCAGTAGGTCAAGCATATTGGGACAGTTTTAATGTAGGTTCTCAATCGAAAGTTAATTTTGAATTTTCGGCACATAACCAAACATCTTTAAACCATGTTATGGGTACAAATATGTCCGAAATATACGGACAAATTACAAACTCAAGCTGCCCTGAATGCGGTTATGATTACGCCGGAACAGGTAAAGTTATCTTAATTAACCCTAACGGTGTTTTATTTGGTGACGGTGCAAATGTTAATTTGAACTCATTTACTGTTTCAAATATGAATGCGGTATATGATAAAGAATCAAATACTTTAAAACTTACAAAAAGAGCTGAAAAGGGCGACCTGAATAACCAAAGAGGAATTGAAGTTCAAAAAGGAGCTACAATTCATGGCGATAAAGGTGTTACTTTCGCAACGGATAACGAAGTATTATTGTATAAAGGCTCTTTAATTTCTACAAATATCAATAATAACGGAAAAGATGAGAAAACAGGAAGTGATGCAGCGTACGGTAAAGTTAAAATTGTTACCGCAGATGGTGTAAACTTTACTTATTATAATAACGGTGCAGTTGATGAAATTCCTGCCGGCAACTTAGCAGGTTCTGCAGACAAAATGACAGTTTCTCTTCAAGAGAAATTAAATCGGGTAATATAGATGTACGTAACTATTCAGTTGCTGATGACAGTTTATTAAGTGTTAACGGCGCTACTTTAAAAGCAACAAAAGCTGTTTTGGGTAATGACGGTAACATTTGGTTAACAGGTACAAGTAAAATTAAAGTACATGATTCTGATATTACTACCGAAAATGCACAAGGTGCAGAAGGCAAAAATGGCGGTGATGTATTAATCAGAAGCTCAAGATACGATGTTATGGTCGGCGCAGATATTAATTCTGTCGGAAATGTTACGGTTGAATCTGTTAAAGGAAATGGTATTGTCGGTGGTTCAAACATCGTTGCCGCAAAGGATTTAACTGTAAAAGGTGCAGGTTTAGCTTCTATTCAAGAAGACCCCGGAACTGAAGCACAACCTCAAAATCCGCCTCTAAAATCAACTGTAAAAGCTAAAAATGTAACTATTCAAGGTACTTCAATCGCTACGGCTCAAGCTAAAATTGATGCTGATAACATTAAACTTGAAGGCGGAAAAGTTCACTTCTTAGATGCTGATTTAACAGCTTCAGGTACAATAAGCGCTAAATCAACAAGCGGTGATATCTATGGCAATTCTAAGATGAATGACAGTAAAGTTAATTTAGATTCTGCTAACAATATTGATTTAAAACTTGAAGGTGTCGGCAATGCTAATAAAGGACTTGTTGCAGTTGCTGAAAATAACTTTAACCTTGAAACAACAGGTGATTTATCAATAGCTGCAATAGCCGCTAAAAACGGTGATATGCACTTAAAATCAAACAAACTTGTTATGGGTAAAGATTATGTAAATCCTGATTGGCAAATAGAAAATGATGGTAATCGTTCTTTCATCTATGTATTAAACGGTAAATTTGAATCTGTTGATACAAACGGTCAGGAAAACTTTACGGTTACTAAATCAGATTTAGTAAGCAATGTTGATCCTAAAACTAAAGTAAAACATCATATTGAAGGTAAAGATAATACAGGTGATAAGTTCTTATTAATCAACAGAAGACCTTTTTCACAAGATACTCCTCCGGCAGATGAGCCTTCAATATCAACATTAACTGTTGACGATACACAAGCTCAATACTTAAATAAGTTACCTCGTCAACCTGAAATATTTAACAATAATACGGTTGTTAATAACGGAAGAACAACATTTGTAGATGTATATGCGGCAGCTAGCCAAATAGAAATCGAAGATGACGAAGAAGAATAATCTTTAACTTCTATAAAAAAAGGAGCTTTGAAAAAAGCTCCTTTTTTATTTGACTAAAATTTTTTGTCAGGTTAACATATAATAAAATCAGGGGATATTATGATGAAATATAAAGTTGTTATATTATTATGTTTTTTTACTTTCGGTAATATGGTTTTTTCGCAATCGGGAATTGTGCAAAATCGAGCTTCTTTTAAACCTTCGGCAATCCAATCTACTAATATGGTTTTCAAAGATAAAAATTACAGTACTTTTTATTCGGAAGATACGCTTAATGCTGCATTAACGGAAATTCAAAATAAAATTCAACTTTCTCCCCATAATTATTCTCTGTATGTATCTTTAGTTGACTTATATACAAGAACTAAGCAGTATGAAAAAGCTTATAAAGAGCTTGTATCTCTTTATAAACTTTCAACCGAGGATAAATTATCATTTAATACAAAAGAAGAACTGATAAATCTTTTGAACAGATTAAAAAATAATGTAAGATATGAGAAAAATAAATCGCCGATATATATGGATATGGCTATATTGAGTTTGATAGCAGATGATAAGGAAGGTGCTCAAGATTATATTGGATATGCGTCAAAGGGACTTGTAAATGAAGATATGTTGAAAGATGCTTTTTCTTTAATTTTTAATCCGCAAGAAAGTTCCCAAAAGGCACTTGAAGTATGCAATAATATTATTTCCCGTAATCCTGAAGATGTGCAAATAAGAAAGCTTAAGGCGCAGTATTTAACTCAAATTAATAATAAGGATGCTGCGATTGAAGAATATTCCGTAATTTCTGCTTTATCACCTAATGATAAAGATGTTAAATATAATTTATACAAACTTTTATGTGATAAAAACTATTCACAAAAGGATATAATCAATAAAATGTATCCTGAAAATACTAAGAATTATGAAAAAATATACGCTGATATGGCAGAAATATTATTGAAAAATAATAATTTGCCTGAGGCTAAAAATTATGCTTTAATGCTTACGGAAAAATTCCCTAAAAATGAAGTTGGCTATATGGTATTAGCTGATATTTGTCAAAAAGAAGGCGATTTAAAATCAGCTTATGAAGCACTTTCAAAATTAAGAGATACGGCTGACAGTTCTGACGCAGTTGCAAAATATAATGTTATGCTTGCTAAATTATCGGATGAACCTGTTAGGGAAGCAAATTCCTTAATCGCAACAGGTCTTTATCAACAGGCTTTAGATGTTTTAGATAGTGCAAATCCCGAAAATTTATATGTAATTTTATCTCAGGTCAGAGCAAATTATATGCTTTCCAATCGTCAAAAAACTATGGAATTATTAAATAAAGCTATGTCCTTATATCCTGATGATTCAGATGTTTATTGTGCTTTTGGGTGGGTGTATTTACAAGAAAAAGAAATTGATACCGCAAGAAAGTATGCGGATGGTTCTTTAAAACTTAATCCGGAAAATAAAAGTGCACAAGAACTGTTAGATATGGTAAATAAAGCGGAAGCTGATACATATAAAAGTAAGATAGTTGCTCTTTATGAGGCGCAAAATTATGTTCAAGCAGATAAATTAATTGATGAAGCCGTTAAAATTAATAAAAAAGATGCTAATTTATATTTTTATAAGGCACTTATATATATAGCTCAAAATAATTATGCGGCTGCAACTGCGCCTTTATATATGGCAATTGAACTTGATAAAACTTATGCTCCTTCATATTTTTATCTTGCGCTTTCTTTTGATAATTTGTCAGAGAAAAAAAACGCACTTGAAAATTATCAAAAATATTTAACCTTGCTTAAACCTGATGATTATTCGGAAACAGAGCGCAAAGAATATGCCTCATCGCGTATCAGCCAACTTAACAATCTTTGATATTTGTACAAAAATGAATATAATTTTGATATTATAGAAGAATGGATATCTTAAAAACATTTGAAATATTTCTTGCTGTTCCCAGAAGTATAATCCACAAGCGAAACATTAAAATCATGCATGTGGAAACAAATATATTTGCGCAGAAATTACCTGTTGATATTTCTTTTGATGATGATATTCAATTAACTGTTTACAATAATAAAAAAGTATATAATTTGCTTTCCAGTGTTGTTTATAAGAGAAAATTAAGAGATGAAAATAACAAAAGCAAAGTTTTTAATAAGCTGTCCGTCAATTAAGGAATGCCCGGAACTAAATCTGCCTGAATTTGCTCTTATCGGAAGGTCAAATGTCGGTAAATCTTCCTTTATTAATTCCATAGTTAATATAAAAGGTTTGGCAAAGACAAGTAATACACCGGGAAAAACAAAATTAATTAATTTGTTCAATATTAATGATAACTTTATTTTTGCCGATTTACCGGGATACGGATATGCAAAAGTATCGGGTAAAACTCAAAATTTATGGCAGAAAAACCTTGAAACTTATTTATTAAAACGTAAAAATCTTGTAAGTCTTATTCAATTTATTGATTCAAGGCATCCCATTCAA
>CANQJQ010000049.1 GCA_947624265.1 Candidatus Gastranaerophilales bacterium | reverse complement strand
TTACAAAGCGAACATCTGAGCAATGCGAAGATTGTGAGTCTGTATCCGAAGCGAAACGGAGTGTGATTGAGCCTGTATGTGTAACTAAGCGAAATTTTGGAGTGGCGTTTATACAAGGTTACAAAACGAGAAAGCGGAAGGTTGCGACACTGGATTAAATAAGAGAAATTATTTTAATGAAAACCAGTTAAATAATTTATTCCGTTTCCAATAATTTTTTATAAAGGTCTTTTTGTTTTTGGGAGATGGTTGCAGGTATATTAATAACGATTTTAACGTTTAAATTACCAAAACCTCCTGATTTTTTAGGTAATCCCAGGTCTTTTAATCTCAAGGTTTTACCGCTTCTGGTTTCAGCCGGTATTTTAATAGCAATTATGCCATGCAGAGTAGATAAATCTTTTTTACAGCCCATAACTGCTTCAGCCGGAGTTATTTCAAGATTTTTTGTTAAATCTTCGCCTTCTATAGAATATTCGTTATCCTTAAATTTAATAATAAAATATAAGTCGCCTGTTCTGCCGTAGTTATCGGTTTTCCCTTCACCTTTCAGTCTTATTTTTTGACCTTCTTTAACTCCTTTTGGTATTTTAACCGATAATGTTCTTGACTTGCTAACTATTCCCGTTCCTCCGCATTCCGAACAAATACTTCCGGCGCCTGAGCATTTGGTACATTTTTCTACGGTACTCATCTTTACGTTTATGGGTTTATCGCTCATCATATCTTTTGCGGTAATATTCAAATCTTGAGTTATATCTAATGCTTCCTGAGACTCTGGGTTAGAGTGGCTTTGGCGCATTTGAGGGCCTTGCGAGCCCGAAAAAATATCTTCATAAGAAAATCCCGAACTTCTTTTTGATGATGTTCTGCGAGTTCGCTGAGCAGAACCTGCACCGCCCATTAAATCTCCGAAAATAGAGCTGAAGAAATCCGAAAAATCTCCCATATTTGAAAAACTTTGGCTGAACCCCCCTTGATTAAAGTTAAAACCTTCAAATCCCGGAGGAGGTGTGAAATTAGCACCCTGCTGCCAATTTGCTCCCAAACTGTCATATCGGGCTTTCTTTTCCTTATCGGATAATACTTCGTAAGCTTCATTGATATCTTTAAATTTATTAACCGCATCAGGAGATTTATTTACGTCAGGATGATATTGACGTGCTAATTTTCTGTATGCTGACTTTATTTTAGCCTCAGTTGCATCGCGTTCTACCCCAAGTATTTTATAATAGTCCTTATATTCCATTATTTAATCTCCTTAATTTTATAATAATATAAAAATTTTTTATTATTAAAATTATTAATATTTTTTTAATTATATGCTATTAACAAATTAAATGTTTTTATATATTATAGAGTTATGAGGAAATTTTTAGGGATTATATTTTTTATTTTTATGTTATTTCAGTCTGCCGCCTTGGCACAAGTGCAGCCCCAGCCTCAATTACAGCTGAAAGATAATTTACTGCCGGTTAATATTCCCTCTCAAGAGAGTTCAAAATATCAATTAGATATGGATTTGCCCGCCAATAATGCTTTAGTTATACCGCAAGAAAGCATTATTTATATGGATAACAAATATTCGATAAGTGCAATTGACCCGCAAAAAACAAACAGTTCAATGTCATATTACCCCGGCTTAAGAGGCCCTAACCAGTTAATAGTATATACTCCAAAATACGGAACCCGAACGGGTACAAATGAGTTTGGAACCGAAGCAATAGTTGTTAATAATATGGTAGTCAGTTTAAACGGCGCAGATTCTATAATTCCATATAACGGATTTGTTGTATCGGGGCATGGCAGAGCGAAAACTTGGATTACAAAAAATATTCAAATTGGTTCTAAAGTTTATATTGATTATTATAATAATACAATCAGAGTAATACTGACTCCCGAAAGTTTATTGTTTGCCGCAAAAGAAAAAGTGAAAAAAATTAATGAAATTGTATACTACTATAAACACCAAAATTTGCCGTATAACGATAAAAAAACGGAGGAATATATCAGTTCTTCTTTAAATTTACTGCATAAGGCAGAAAAAAAACCGGAAAAAACACAGCAATATATAACTGAAGCCATGGTATCTTTGGATAATGCCATAAAAAATGCAATACCCTATTACAGCGGAGAATTAAAAGGCATTTGGTTAAGACCGATTGAGAAAACACCCGCTTTAATTGAAAAAACAGTTGAACGACTTTATAATGCAGGGTTTACCGATATATTTCTTGAAACATATTACCATGGTAAAACAATATACCCTAGTGAGCACTTAAGAAAATACGGTGTAAGGTATCAAAGAGAAGAATTTATCGGGTTTGACCCGCTTGAAGTTTGGATAGAAGAAGCTCATAAACGTAATATGAAGGTGCATATCTGGTTTGAAACTTTTTATGTAGGGAACGAAAACCCCCAAACGACACCCAACCATGTATTAAGCGTATATCCTATGTGGTCAAACAAGAGGTTTTCCGATTATGATTCCGAAACGCCGGTTTCTTCGCTGTCGGAGCATAACGGATATTTCTTAGACCCAGCTAATATACAGGTTCAAGAATATCTTCTCGGATTAATTGATGAAATTATTACAAAATACCATCCTGACGGTATAAATTTTGATTATATAAGATATCCGCAAACAGTAGATGCTTCGTACCCTAATTATAAGAATTCAAACTGGGGATATACGAAAGCTGCCAGAAATGAGTTTCAATATATGTACGGCATTGACCCGATTGATATAGAAGTTAATACTAGTGAATGGCAATTATGGTCTGTTTACAGACAAAATCAAATATCAAAATTTCTTATGGGGGTAAGGGAATTAACAAAAAATAAAAACATCAAAATTACTGCGGTTATATTTCCGGACCTTAAAAAATGTATTTCGACCAAAATGCAAAATTGGAGGACGTGGTCTGTTAATAACTACGTTGATGGATTTACTCCTTTAATTTTAACGGCAGATAAAAATACAGCAATTATGCTTTTGCAAGATGTACTTAAAAACACCACTCCAAACTCTAAAATATATGCAGGCTTATTTGTTACATTTATGGGCGGAACTTTTGAAGACTTATTATTACAAATTCAAAAAACGAGAGAATTTAATACAAAAGGGACAATTCTTTTTGATTATGCGCATTTAGATGATGTTTATATTGATGCCTTAACTACAAGAGTGTTCAATAAATCATACGAATCAAAAGAGTTTAAAATGAAAACTTCCGAAAGCTTTCAACCCAAAGTAATATATAAAGATAAAGAAAAATCTCACAGGAGAAGATAATATGTCAACTGTTAATTTTACCAAAATGCAAGGTTTGGGTAATGATTTTGTAATTTTGGATTTTGAAGATTATCAAAAAACGGGGTTAACCCCTTCCGAATTGGCTGTAAAACTTTGTAACAGGCATTTTGGGATAGGTGCTGACGGTTTAATTATAGTTAATCCGAATACAGAAAATACTGATATCGGGTGGATATTTTATAACTCTGACGGCTCAATCGCTCAAATGTGCGGAAACGGTATAAGATGCTTCGCAAAATATGTTTATGATAAAGGTTTGGTTAATAAAAAAGAATTTTCCGTTGATACAAAAGCTGGAGTTATTGTTCCTAAGATATTGGAAGATGGAAGAGTAAGAGTCAATATGTCTAAACCGATTTTGGAACCTGAGGAAATTCCTGCTATAGTTAATCAAAACTTAAATTTTGAATTGAAGGTTTCTGATAGAACATTTAAGGCAAATGCCGTAAGTATGGGGAATCCGCATTGTATTATTATTACTGATGAAGACACAAAAGTGTTAGCTCTTAAATACGGAAGTGAAATTGAGCATCATGAATTGTTTCCCGAAAAAACAAATGTTGAATTTATTAAAATTCTTTCTCGGGATGAAATAAATCTTGATGTATGGGAAAGAGGATGTGCAATAACACTGGCGTGCGGAACGGGTGCTTGTGCTTCAACTGTGGCTGCAATATTAAACGGTTTATGTGATTCAAAAGTAAAAGTTAATCTCCCCGGAGGTCAGCTTTTAATCGAATGGGACGGGAATAAAAATAATACCGACCGCGACATATTTATGTCAGGCAGAGCCGACTATTCATTCACGGGACAAATAACTGTTTAAGTTACCGATTGCCTTTAATAAAAACATAAGTTAATATTTTTTTATGAGTATTTTAGAAATAAAAAACTTAAATTTATCGTTTCTTTCGGGCGGAAAAGAATATCAGGCTTTGCATAACGTAAGCTTAAAACTTGAAGAAGGCAAAATTCTTGCGCTGGTTGGTGAATCAGGATGCGGAAAAACAATTACCGCAATGTCTGTTTTAAGGCTTTTACCGCCTAATGCAAAAATTACTTCGGGTGAAATTTGGTATAAAGGGATTAATCTTCTTGAATTAAATGATAAACAAATGCAGAAGATAAGAGGAAAAGAAATAGCGCTTGTACCTCAAGACCCGATGACATCTTTAAATCCGTTATATACGATAGGCTCACAAATACTTGAAATTATAGAAACACATCAAAATTTAAAAGGAACGGAAGCTGAAAAAAAAGCTATAGAAGCTCTTGAGCAGGTTAAAATACCTAATGCAAAAGAACGACTTAAAGCCTATCCGCATGAATTTTCTGGCGGAATGCGTCAAAGAGTTATTATAGCTATGGCCATTACCTGTAAATCTTCAGTTATTATTGCTGATGAACCTACAACCGCACTTGATGTTACTGTTCAAGCTCAAATTATGGATTTAATTAAAGATATTCAAAAAGATTCCAATACTTCTTTTATATTTATATCACACGATTTCGGACTTGTTTATGAAACGGCAGATAGCGCAGTTGTTATGTATAACGGGCATGTTGTTGAAAACTCAGAGGCAAAAGAGCTTTTTACAAATCCTAAGCATCCTTATACGCAGGCATTAATTAAAACTCTGCCTGATTTTAATACTCAAAAATTGACCCCGATAGAAGGTCAGCCTCCGAGTATAAAAGACTGTTTTAAAGGCTGTCCGTTTGAACCGAGATGTGATAAAAGAATTGATATCTGCAAAAAAGAATTTCCGCCCGTTTATAACGTTAATAATGCTTGTGTCTCATGCTGGCTGTATAAAAATTAATTTCGTGCCATAATGTTGTTATGAATGACAAAATAATTATAAGAAAAGCAAATCAGCATAATTTAAAAAATATCAGTTTAGAACTCCCGAAAAATGAACTGATAGTTTTTACGGGGATTTCAGGCTCGGGGAAAAGCTCTTTAGCTTTTGATACGATTTTTGCAGAAGGTCAGAGAAGGTACGTAGAAAGTCTGTCTAACTATGCAAGGCAGTTCCTCGGACAACTGGATAAACCGGATGTTGAAAGTATAGAAGGACTTTCTCCCGCTATTTCAATTGACCAAAAATCTACAAGCAATAACCCTCGTTCAACAGTCGGAACGGTTACGGAAATTTATGATTATTTAAGACTGTTATTTGCTCGTGTCGGTACTCCTCATTGTCCCGAGTGCGGAAGCGAAATTGCACCTCAATCTATTGATGAAATTGTTGACAAAATTTATACTTTGCCCGAAGGTACAAGAATACAGCTGTTAGCTCCGATTATCAGAGGTAAAAAAGGAGAATATACAAGCCTTTTTGAAGAACTAAAACAGGAAGGTTTTGTAAGGGTTAGAGTTGACGGAAAAGTATATAACCTCGACGAAGATGAAATAGAACTTAATAAAACTCAAAAACATACAATTGAAGCGGTTGTTGACAGACTTGTAATAAAAGAAACAATAAAAGCACGTTTGACGGATAGTGCTCAGATAGCATTGCAAAAAGCAAACGGATTGTTAATAGTTGATGTTATCGGCGGGAGTGAAATGATATTTTCGGAAAAACTTGCCTGCCCTAACTGTAATTTAAGCTTTGAAGAATTGGCACCCCGTATATTCAGTTTTAATAATCCTTACGGTGCCTGTCCGACTTGTTCGGGTTTGGGTGCGCATTATGAACCCGACCCTGATTTAATCATTCCCGACCGAACTAAATCCTTAAAACAGGGTGCTATATATCCTTGGGCTAAAACAGGAAATCCGTACTATTTAGACGTTTTAACCTCTGTCGCTAACCACTTTGGTATAGATATGGACACACCTTTTGAACAATTAAGCAAGGAGCATCAAGATATTATTCTGTACGGAAGCGGTTCAGAATGCGTAAAATTAAGGTTTAAAGAGTTTGGCGGAACAAGATATGTAACTCAGACAAGACCTTTTTGGGGCGTTATTCCTTATTTTATGCATAAATATGAAGAATCTAACTCTGATGAAGTAAGAGAACAAATACAGGAATTTATGTCGCAAATTCCCTGCAATGACTGCAAAGGTGCAAGGCTTAAACCTTTCCCGCTGGCTGTTACTATTATGGGCAAAAACATTTATGAAGTTTGCCTTTTATCAATAAAAGATGCATATAAATTTTTTACGGATTTAAATCTGGAACTTGATGATTATAAATTGACAATAGCAAAACAAATACTTGATGAAATTCGTGCAAGACTCAAATTTATGATAGATGTAGGTTTAAGCTACTTAAATCTGGCAAGAATGTCAGGAACACTATCAGGCGGTGAAGCGCAGAGGATAAGGCTTGCAACTCAAATAGGCAGCGGACTGTCGGGAGTGCTTTATGTTCTTGACGAGCCCTCAATCGGTCTGCATCAATACAATAATGATATGCTTATAAAAACGCTTTTAAGATTGCGTAATCTCGGCAACACTCTTATTGTAGTTGAACACGATGAAGATACTATCAGAAATGCTGATCATATAGTAGATATAGGCTTATATGCAGGGGTAAAGGGAGGTAAAATTATTGCTCAAGGTACTTTAGATGACATTATAAACTGCAAAAAATCTCTGACAGGGCAATACTTAAGCGGGGAAAGAACAATTCCTATACCTAAAAAGCATAGAGAGGGCAACGGAAAATATATTGAAGTAATAAATGCTCATAAAAACAATCTGAAAAACATTAATGTAAAAATTCCTTTGGGTAAAGTTGTTGTTTTAACGGGAATTTCCGGTAGCGGAAAATCTACGCTGATGAATGATTTGATAT
Organism: Candidatus Gastranaerophilales bacterium; assembly: GCA_947624265.1. Classification (GTDB taxonomy): domain Bacteria; phylum Cyanobacteriota; class Vampirovibrionia; order Gastranaerophilales; family Gastranaerophilaceae; genus Avigastranaerophilus. The sequence goes on along the minus strand of CANQJQ010000049.1, from coordinate 6,082 downwards.
ATAAATACTCCGTGCATAAGTTATTTAAAAATAAGCCAAAACCTCAGGGTATAGACAGAATAGAAGGTTTTGAAAATATAGATAAAGTAATATGTATAGACCAATCTCCGATAGGCAGAACCCCAAGGTCAAACCCTGCAACTTATACGGATGTATTTACACATATAAGAGAGCTATATGCCAAAACACCTGAGGCAAAAGTAAGAGGCTATAGCGCAGGCAGATTTAGTTTTAACGTTAAAGGCGGACGCTGTGAGGCGTGTAAGGGCGACGGTTTAACAAGAATAGAGATGAATTTTCTATCGGATGTTTATGTTAAATGCAATATTTGTAAAGGACAACGATACAACAGAGAAACGCTGGAAGTAAAATATAAAGGCAAAAATATTTCTGAAGTACTTGATATGACTATCTCTGAAGCGCTTGAATTTTTTGAGAATATTCCAAAAATCAAATCCCGCTTGCAAACCTTAAACGATGTGGGCTTGGGTTATATGAAACTGGGACAGAGTGCAACTACACTATCGGGCGGTGAAGCGCAAAGGATTAAGCTTGCAAGTGAACTAAACAAACGTGCTACAGGTAAGACATTATATCTTCTTGATGAACCTACAGTCGGACTCCATTGGTATGATTTGGATAAACTTATTAAAATAATTAATAAACTTGCGGATGCAGGTAATACGGTTCTTATTATTGAACATAATCTTGATTTAATCAAAATAGCAGACCATATTATTGACCTTGGACCCGAAGGCGGAGATTTAGGAGGTACAATTGTTGCTCAAGGCACTCCTGAAGAAATCGCAAAATGCAAAAAATCATATACAGGCATGTATTTAAAAAACATATTAAAAAAGGAGTGATTATTTCACTCCTTTATATATTATATGATATTAACTTTTTTTATTATGCTTTTTGCGCTTTTTTAGCATTATGTTTATCAACTGCTTTTCCGATAAGACCGCCGATTAAAGTGCCTGCTGCTATAATTGCTCCGATTATTGCAGATCTGTAAATAACTTTGAGTGCTATTGCTTTTTTAGGTGCAAGTAAAGCTGTAAATCCTTTTTTTGTTGTTATAAGTTTATCTTTATGACCTGCGTCAATTACTTGTTTTATTTTTTCTTCTGATAAAATGTTAAACTTGAACATATCAGGAAAACCTTCTTTTTTTGCAAGTTTATAAAAATAAGTTGAACCGCCGGCTACACCTGCCGCAGTTCCGATTTTTTTACCTGTTTTTTCTGATTTTGATGTGCTGATAGGCATTACTTTCATGTTAATAATCCTTTACTTATTATGTGTTTTCATTAAAACACGTAAATTTTTAAATTTGTTATAAATTAATTAAATTTTAAAGTTTTGTAAATTAAAAAAAGAGGGTCATTAAGACCCTCTTTCTATTATGTTATTTTTGAATATCTTTAACGCTTAATGCGATTCTGTGTTCTTGAGGTGTGAATTTTTTAATCAATACTTCAATTTCATCACCGACATTATATATGTTGAACGGGTTTGCATTTGCCGGTTCCATTTCTGCCGCAGGTAGTAAAGCTTCAACTCCGGGATAAATATTAATGAAAGCACCGAAGGAGGTTACTTTGTTAACGGTACCTTTTATAATTTGACCTTCTTTAAATTCATTTTCAATAGATTCCCAAGGGTTTTCACCCATTCTTTTTAAACTCAAGCTGATACGTTTCATATCCGTATCGATTTTTAAAATTTTAACTTCAAGTTCTTGGCCGAGAGAAATAACATCAGAAGGGTGTTTAATTCTCTGCCATGATATTTCAGAAATCGGAAGAAGCCCGTCAACTCCGTTTATATCTATAAATCCGCCAAAATCAGCAATTCTGACGACTTCTCCTTTAACAACTGAGCCAACTTCAAGCTGAGAAATAATTTCATCAACAACTTGTTCTCTTTGTTCTGCTACAGCTTGTCTTTGAGATAAGATTAATTTATTTCTTTTAGCGTCAGCTTCTAAAACTTTAACTTCAATGTCCTGACCGATTAAACCGTCAAAAGGAGCGCCTGTTCTTAATTGGCTTGCCGGAACAAATCCTCTTAAATCAGAAACTTCAACTATAACACCGCCTCTTACAACAAGTACAACTTTTGCCATTATTGTTTCATTGTTGTATTTTGCATTTTGAAGTTCCTGCCATGCTTTTGCACAGGATAATTTCTTTAACGATAAAACGATTCTGTCATTTTCATCATCGCCTTCTTCTTTTAAAATATAGAATTCTTTAACATCGTTAATTGCTATATATTCTGAATAATCCTTATCGTTTACCTGATTGTTTGTAATTTCTCTGTTAGGGAGGAAAGCTTCGGTTTTAGCACCTATATCAACCAGAAAACCATCGTTTTCTTGTTTAATTACTATACCTTTTACTACGTCTGCTACAGAAAATTTATAATTGTAGCTTTCTTCAAGCAATCTGACGAATTCGTCCTGTTCATTCATTGTTTTTGCCATTTTTATGTCCTTTCTTATATTTTATTTAGTTCTTCAATAACATCTTTTATAATATTTTCAGGAGTTGAAGCACCTGCCGTTACTCCTATATTATTTGAATTTTCAATTAATTCTTTATATTCAGCCAAATCAGAAGCGGTTTCTATGTGAAGGGTTTTTGTTATTCCCGATAGAATTTCCGCCAAATGAGTAGTATTAGCGCTCTTTTTGCTGCCTACTACTATCATTAAATCGGAAGTTTTAGCCAGCTCTCTTGCCTCTGATTGCCGCATTGAAGTTGATTTACATATTGTATTAAATACCTTTAACTCACTTGCAATAGGTATAAGGTAACTAACAACCGCTTCTAAAAGTTCAAGCTTTTGTGTGGTTTGAATTACAACTCCGACTCTTTTGTGTTCTTTAATTTTATCAGTAATCTTTTTTAGTGATTCTATGTCTTGGATAACATAGACTTTATCGGAAAACATATCGGCATTTGCCTTAATTGCAATTACTTCGGGGTGTTCGGGTTTGCCTAAAATCAATACGAGAAAATCCTCTTGAGCTAATTGTACGGCTTTTTGCTGAACTTTTTTAACGTCAAGACAGGTTAAATCGACAACTTCAAACCCTTTATCCGTTATCTCTTTTATTTTTTGGGGTGCCATGCCATGGCTTCTTACTATACAAATACCGCTTTCATTATCAGGAAGCTCATCAACTGTTTTTATTCCGAGTTCTTCAAGTTCTTTAATAACATGTGAGTTATGTATAAGTTCGCCTAAAACCCAAACTTTTTTTGCTTTATTTTCAAGCTTTATTTTCTTTGTAGTTTCGACTGCGCGCTTAACGCCATAACAAAAACCTGCACCTTGCGCTAATTTTATATTTTTTTTCAGTTTTCTAATCTTCCGTTCTTTAGACTAGCAAAAAGTTTCCTTTCTGCAGTACTTTTTTTATAGCATGAACAATTCTCGCTTGCAAGTTATCCCCTGAAAGATAATTTTTCCTTTATTATCTCATTTAATTCTATCGGGAGATTTATTATAAATTCATTTTCAATATTGTTTGAATTTAAATATATTTTACCTTGATGTGCTTCAATTACTTTTTTGCAGAAATAAAGTCCCAAACCAATCCCAAGTTTTCTATCTGAATTCATTCCCGATATATACTTATCAAAAATATGTTCTTTAATGTTTTCAGGAATTTTAGAACTTATACTTTTTATTTTTATTGAAACATTATTTTTTTCCTGAGTAATTATTATACTGATTAAAGTATCCTTAAATGCATAATTAACGGCATTATTAAGAATATTACTAATGACTCTTCTAATATGACTTTCATCGGCCGTTATGAAGTAATCATCCGTTAAATTTTTGTATTCCAAACGAATATTTTTATCTTTTGCCAAACATTCTATTTCCGATAAACAATTATTAACCGTTTCATTTAAATCAAATTTTGTTTTATGTAATTCTACAAGTCCGTTATCGTATTTGTATACCGTTAAAACCGAATAAAGAAGCTCCTTCATAAATTTTGATGATTCAATAAGCATATTGAGGACATCTTTTTGATTATCGGATAAATTGCCGAAAGCTCCTTTATTTAAGAGTTCAAGCGCGCTGATTTGAGATTGCAGAGGATTTTTTAAATCGTGTGTCAGAGTCGCCATAAACATTTCTTTTTGTTCATCAAGTTCTTTGCTTTTTTCTATTATGGAATTCAGCCGGCGTACTTTCTGAATAAGTTTTAATTTTTGATTTTCTTCTTTGCTTATATCACAAGCTGAAGATAATATGGAATTTAATTTCCCCTCTCTTATTACGGGGTATGAGTTTACTTTGTAAATTTTATTATTAAATTTTATGTTATATACTGTTTGTTTTTTAGTTTTAATTATTTGATTTGAATATCTTTCTATAAGTTTTGCATTACAATTATCAAAAATTTCATAAACAGTTTTATTAAGTATATTTAGCTGATTATTTTCGCCTAAAAAATTTAAAAAGGAATTATTAAAAGAAATGTATCTGAAATTAATATCTTTTACTGTGAGAATGCTTCCGCAATCATTTAATACGGCATCTTGTAATAAAGCTTCCCTCATTACTAATCCTTACAACCAATCTGTTATAAATATATAATTACAAACATTATCCATATTAAATTAGCCAATCGGGTATATTTTTTATAAACCCCGTAGTAAAGGACTTACAAAATTCCAAGCTGATATATTATAAATATCTTTTTGTCGTTTCATAGCCTATTTTATATATTTCTTTTTTCTTTTTATCGGTTAAAAAGAAATCAGTAAACAAAACTCCATCAACATCGATTTTTATAATGTTGATTTTATCGGTTTTATAATCTATTGAAGCTTGGTTATCAATAATATAGGCAGTGGAATTTATAATGGAATTAACCATTTTAACAGGGTTTTTAGATATTTTATTTTTGCTTCCGCCAGTTATTCTGAATTCTAAAATATTATCCTTTTGAAGTTTTGGTATAACTTTAAAAATGGGACAGCCTCTTGCTATATCGCCGTCTATTAAATGTTTTCCTTCATAAATAAAAGGCGGAATTAAAAACGGCATGGCTGACGATGCTCTTAGAGCTTTTGCTATTTCAAATTCTGGAGTATTATACTTTGAAAATACTTTTATTTGAGATGTTTCAAGCTCTAAAGCAGTAACATAAATATCTTTATCAACATCTTTAAAACATACGGGAGGCATTTTACCATTTTTATAATTTTGAGCGTAAAACTTTCGTTCAATTTTCTCTCGGAGCCAATTTAAATACTTCTCTCCCCTTGAAACCGCAAGATTAGAGAACATATTAAAATTAAAATCGCAAAAGAGTTTTGGCATATTAAGTTTATTTATTTCTTCTTCTATCTCATCTGCTCTGTACCCGAGAGCGTAAAATACAATCATTAAAGAGCCGATAGATGAACCTGTATATGTTTTTATTTGAATATTTTCTTCTTCCAAGGCTTTTAAAACACCCGCATAACATAAGCCCCTGACGGAACCGCCCGTAAAGATAACGTTATATTTCGTCATTGATATTCCCTTCTTCCGGCTGATTATCTTCGCTTTTTTTATTCGAAAAAAATAAAAATATAATTATAAATATTACACATGTAATTAATCCGAAATATGGCGGTTTAAAAATACTTAAAAGATAAATCGGAAGTGAAATTAATACATATATAAAAAATCCGATATATTGTATTACACGATAAAAACTGTTTTTAGTCGTTTTAATGTTTTTAATGTGGTTGTAAAATTTATAATCTATAATTAAAAATATGCCAAAAAATATTGAACAACCAAAAAATAATAAGCCTAATACAAAAAAGACAATTAATAACTCCCAAAGATTGACCCAACCATTGAACTGAGGTGCTAATCCACCCCAACGAAACAAGCATACAGATGCTAAAATATATATGTATCCTATAATACTGCCATATTGAAATGTTAATGTTTTTTCCAAATTAAACATAGAATAAATTTCCTGTTGATTTTATATTATTAGTTTATCATTCAACAATTAACTATTCAATATAATTAAATTAAACTTTTACATTTC
>CANQJQ010000048.1 GCA_947624265.1 Candidatus Gastranaerophilales bacterium | reverse complement strand
TTCCCCGGTTACAGACCTCAATTCTATATCAGAACAACTGACGTTACAGGTTCTATCAAATTTGACGGCGAAATGGTAATGCCTGGTGATAACGTTGTTATGGATGTTGAATTAATAGCTCCTGTTGCTATCGAACAAGGTATGAGATTCGCTATCAGAGAAGGCGGACGTACCGTTGGTGCAGGTGTTGTTGATAAAATTACCGGTTAATTTATTTAACTTGATGTTTTTGAAGCCTGAAGTTATCTTCAGGCTTCTTTTTTGTAAAATAATTGTAATATAGTAACAAAAAAATATATTTTGAAGCTTTGTCTGTTAGTAGTATCGTATTAAGAGATTAGTTGTGAGAATTTCATTTAATAACGCGTTAAACAGACACATTAATCCGTTTTTTCAACAAAACAGTAATAACCAAGCATTGTTGAACAGAACTGATAAGGTTGTTACTTCCGATGTCGTAAGTTTTGGTGCAAAAAAGTATGATGCGGAAGATATAATTAATCCTACAAATCACTGTGCTTATTGCGGTTGTAAGGTATATAACCAAACTCAAATTGAATCTATAGCAAAGGAAATATTACAATCAAAAGCAAGCAGATTGGAAGGAAAAGTTAAAAGTGTTCTTGAAAAATTAGAAGGTGCAAAAAATGCACAGGATATTGCTTTGGCTAAAAGACTGGAAAATGTAGAGCAAATAAAATTCTTTAAAAATTTTCTTGATATTGCGGAGAAAAAATCATTCCTTCGTGGTGATGCTATCTTTGAACAAGTTTATAATATTGATAAAGATGAAGCTTTGGAATTATTAACCCAAAATATGACTCCGCTTTTAAAGACAATTGACCATGTTAGTCCGCAAAATGAAGATAAAGATAATAATAATTCCGATGTAAATCTTGTTGAAGCTTGTTATTGTTGTAATCATGATTTAAAAAAAGGTGCACCTTTTAGTGAATTTTATGCAATATTTCCTTCAATAAAAAATAATATGCCTTCCGATAAATTTAATTATGCAATTTCTTCTGTATTAGATTCTTCCCAGTCAAGTATTATGCAGAGAATTTCAGCTCAAGGCATGTTAAAGCTTATAGAAAGATTATTTATTCAAAGAACGGAAGCATCAAACTATTTAGATTCAATTGATTATAGAATTAAAGGTTGTAAATCTTCCATACAAAGCGCGGTGGACACTTGCAGGTCGGAAATTGAAGAAAAATCAGCAGAAAGTGCTCAGCTTCAAGCAGAATTAGATGTTCTAATGCAAGATAGTGAATTTGTTGCCATGCTTAACAGAAATTCTCTTCTTACACAATTAGAAACTCAAAAAACAGTATTAGACTCATTAAGATCTAAATACCAAAGAACAAGTGATGCTATTAACAATTTAAAAAATCCGAAACAGAATAAAAAAACTCAGAGTAAAATGACTCCTGAAGAAAGGGAAGAAAAAATTACTTCTTTAAAAGGGGTATTAACGGATTTAACGGAGCAAATTCATAAACAAGAAGAAGACATTTTAGTTACCGAACTGGAAATAGAAGAAGCTGATGCAAAGTTTCCGACTGTTGATATTTTGCAGCAGCGCAAAAATAAAATTGATGCAATATGCAGAGCTCATAATGCTCTTTTATCGGAAAGAAGTATTCTAAAACAAAAAAAACAAGAATTTGAAACTCTGCAATCCGAAATTAAAAAAATACAGGAAGAAATAGCTGCTTATCCCGATTCCTCAATTATTTTTGATATTTCAGGTTATTCACAGGAAGAACAAGAGACTTATAATTCATATTGTGAAATGCGTGAAGCTCTTACATATATTGAAGAACACCCAAATGGCGGAAATTTAAAGTCTGTTATTAAAGAATCTGCCAAAAAAACTCTTATTCGGGAAATCGCTGATTTAGAGAAACAAGATGTTATTAAAGATTATTTAAAATATTCTAAACGAAAAGAGTTGGAATCACAGCTTGCCAAAATACAAAAATCTGCTTCTGACTGCGAACAAGCTATTAGAGAAAGTCAAAAATCTTGTGAAAATTTTGAAAAAGCTTCTTCTTCTATGTCTTTTGATGAAGCAAGTTCTGAGATCGAAAAACTGTCTGAAACTATAAGAAGGCTTATAGACAAACAGAATAAAATAAAAATTCCTCAAAGAATTAACATATTAAAAGTTGAAATCTCTCTTTTGGAAAGTACTATTTCAGATTTATTGAAAAAGGCACAAGATATTGATTCTTCTTTTGATGTTACTGTTTAATATTTGTTAAATACTTGTCTGAATCTCAAAGATAATCTATCATTTTATTAAGGGAGCGTTATCTTTGGTAAATAACTTTTCTAAAATTTTAGTAGTCGATGATGATAATTTAGTAACCTCATCTTTAAAGTCGTTATTTATGATTGAGGGGATTGACGGTGCTGTTTTTTTTAATAATCCTAATGAAGCACTTGATTTTCTTAAAGAGAATAAATGTGAGGTTATAATATCAGATTTTATGATGCCTCAAATGAACGGGCTTGAGTTCTTGTCCGAAGCTAAAAAATTATATCCCGCTTCCAGTATGATTTTACTTACAGGCTATGCGGATAAGGAAAATGCGATTAAGGCTATTAATGAAGTCGGATTATATAAATATATTGAAAAACCTTGGGATAATGATGAACTTATAATTAATATAAAAAATGCTTCAGAACGTTCTAATTTAATTGAAAAACTTGAAGAATCAAATGAACAGTTAAAAAAATATTCACTTCATTTAGAAGAATTGGTCAGAGAAAAAACACAGCATTTAAGTGCTGTTATTAATAATTGTGCGGATGGTATTCTGCTTGTATCTTCATCCGGAAACATTTTGGAGGCAAATCCTCAATGTGAAACATTATTCGGTCTGTCTTCAGATATTATTAAATCTAAAAATTTCTTTGATTTATTTAACTTTGAAGATGAAAACTTTAAAAATATTTTAAATTCCTCTAACCCTAAAATTTTCAGGAATATTAATATCCTTAATGCAGTAAACGGAATAATGACTCCTGTTGAAATTAGTGAAGCATTAATTGACTCGGGAACTAATTCTGATATAACAAAATATGTTTTGGTTATTAGAGATGTTCATTTTCAAAAAGAAATGGATAGGCTTCGAGAAGATTTTATTGCAACCTTGACTCACGATTTAAGAACACCGTCTTTAGCTTCTATTCAAACTTTAGAATACTTTATTAACGGTAAACTCGGTGAACTTAATGATAAACAGCTTATGCTTTTAAAGACAATGAAAAAAAGCAATGAAGATATGCTGGGGCTGGTTAATACTTTGCTTGAGGTTTATAAGTATGAATCAGGCAGGTTAAATCTTGTAAAAACTCCGTTTGATTTTAAAGAACTTTTGGATGAATGTATTGAACAGGTTACTCCCATTGCTCAAGCAAAGCATCAAAATATTGAAAAAAATTATGTTAATTTAGAGTCTCAAATTGTTGCCGACAGAAATGAAATAAGACGTGTTATTATTAACCTTTTAGGTAATGCAATTAAGTATACGCAAGATGCGGGATTAATAGAAGTAAATGCACAAATAGACGGAAATGACGTTAGGTTTTCAGTTAAAGATAACGGAGAAGGAATTTATAAAAAAGATATCCCGAAATTGTTTAAACGTTTTTCTCAGGGAACACAAGAAAAACGTTCTATTAGTACGGGTTTGGGGCTATATTTGTCTAAGCAAATCATTGATGCACATGGCGGTAAAATATGGCTTGAAAGTGATAAAGGAAAAGGCAGCGAGTTTTTCTTTCTGCTTTTAGATGCCGTTAAGGATAAAGATAAGGAAGAATTATGGACAGCATAAAGGTTATACTGGTTGAAGATCATACTATGGTTAGACTGGGACTTTCTCTTGTCTTTGAAAATTGTAAAGACATTGATTTAATTGCTGATGCCGATAACGGAAAAAAAGGTGTTGAACTTGCTTTAAAACTTAATCCGAATGTGGTTCTTATGGATATAGGTCTGCCTGATATAGACGGAATTCAGGCTACTTCTTTAATTAAAAAATCTAATCCGAACATTAAAGTATTGATTTTTACCTCCCGAGAAAGTGAGAATGATGTTTTTGATTCCTTATCGGCAGGTGCTGACGGATATATTATGAAGGGTGCTAATGAAGATCAAATGATTTCCGCTATTAAAGCGGTAGCGGAAGGTACGGCTTGGCTTGATCCTGCTATAGCAAGACTTGTTTTATCAAATGTAAAAAAACAGACAAGTATTTCCTCCGAGACAAACGCATCATCAAATAAAAATGCTAAAAATACATACGGACTTACGGAACGTGAAATTGAAGTGCTTGCTCTTATTGTTGAAGGACTAAATAATGCTCAAATAGCTAAAAAATTAGTTATTACTCTTTCTACTGCTAAAGCCCATGTTCATAGTATTTTACAAAAATTGTATGTAACAAACAGAACCCAAGCTACCATTCAGGCGGTAAAAGAAGGACTTGTTTAATGCTTAAAAAATCGGTTTTAATTATTTCCTTATTATTCTTTTTGCCTTCCTTCGCAAAAGAAGTACCTGACCCCTTGTATTTGAATTCAGATCCGCTTAATCCCGAAGATTTTGTTAAACCTGTAAAAGAAAAAGATCCGAGAACTCTGGGAGAAAAAACAAGAGCTAAACTGCATCTGCCTCCGAGCAAAAAAATTTATTTCCACAACATTGATAAATCAGACTATCCTGTTACAATGGATGATTATTTTATTTTGTCGGCAGAAAAAAAACGTAAGGATTTTGTTATTCCGGAGCCTGTCTTTAATCAACAAGATGATATAATCCTTCCTGATCCTCAGTTCAGGGTTATTATGTATAATACTCCGCCGGGACAAAGAAATTTGGATCTTTCGCAGGTTATTGCTCAAAGATCGGTATCATCTGCAGGAATCTTATCGCCTGATAAATCTAAAATGGTTTATACTAAGGCTTTTTATTATCCTAAATTTGGTCAGACTTCTTCTGCTGCTTATGTAATACCCGTTTCATCAAATTCAAAAGACTCTTATGACATTCTGTATAAGACTAATATAATACAAGGCAACCCTAATCCTATAGTTGAAGTAGGTATGGATTATTTACAAAAATATCAATTTAAATCCTTATTCCCTATTGATTGGTCAAAAGATAGTTCAAAGATTGCTTTTAAAGAAAAAATAGGGTCTAACCTTGAGCAAACTTGGCAGACTAATGTTATTATTTATGATTTTAATACTCAAAAGTGGAAAAGACTTACTGCGGTCAGAGAAGCAATTGTATACTGGTGGCGAAACAATAAAAATATTGATTTAAAAGATTATCTGTGGGATATTTTCCCCGTCGGATGGGATAAGAATAATCCTGACAGATTGATTGTTTTTGCGTATGCCTTTACTGACACCAAACCTTTATTTTTAGGTACTTGGAGTATAGATTTTAATGAGGCTAAATCTATGCTTGTTTCTATTGATTCTACTAATGCGGAAATTGATTTAAACGGATTCGGACTTAAAGAAGTCAAGCTTGAACATTAAGTCAAGACTTTTTATTATATCTTCTTCAGTAAACATTTCAAGTACAAGAGTTGGGGTTATAGCTTCTTGCATAAGAGTATTAAAAATCTCTTCAAAATTTAATGTTCCGTTTGCTAAATTTGAGTGGTCGTCATTTTGTTGAAAATTATTATGAATATGCATATGATACAGTTTTGTGCCATATGCTTTTATCCAATCTGATACATTTGTTTTAGGTGCATATAGGTTTACGTGCCCCGTATCAAGCGCCAATTTTAAATTCGGTGAACTTATTCCTTCATATAGTTCGAGACAATAATCGGGAGTTGTTTCAAAAACATTCTCTATTACCGCTGTTATGCCTGCGTTTTCAAAGTCTTTTATAAATTCTTTAAAAAATGCTATAAATTTCTTTTTAAAACTTTTTTGTGAGTCATAATGCAAAGTACCTTTATTTCCGGTATGAAAAAGAACCGTATCAGCCCCAATATTTTTAGCAACTTCCAGAGATTGTTTGAATCTTATTTGTGAGATTTCACGTATAACAGGATCTTTACTCCCTATATTTACATCAGAAAATAAAGCGTGTACGCTTATGCGTTTATTAAATCCTTCTATATCTTGTTTTAATGTATTTATTACCTCTTGGGTAGTTGTTTCTTTTCGTTTATAAAAAGGCATTCGGCTTATTTCTATGCCTGTATTTATTCTTTTTGCAAGTTCTATACTTTCTTTTATTGTGTCTTTTGCCGACGAGGATATTAATATATTATTTTTCATTTTATTCGGGTATTTCGCTTTGGAGCACTTTCATATTTATTCTGCTTGAAAATTCTTTTACTAAATCCTGTATTATTAAGGTTAATTTTTCGGATGAAAAATCTTCAAAATCATATGTTAACCTTCTTATCATAGGAGGCAAATCATTTTCATAATGCTTTATATCTATAATTAATTTTATGTAAGCAGGGTATGTTATCTGTATTTCGCTTATTATTCCGTTTTGAGATATGGAAAATTTGCTTTCAGTTTCCGTTAAACTATATTCTATTTTTGATTCTGGATATGTATTTTCGTTTAGAGCTTTTTGCTGGTAAAATATGGGAGCAACTATTTTTTCAAAATTTTCGAAAAACTCTTTTTTAAAGTCTTTAAACTGTTTCCCGTTTTCATCTTTTATTACGGTATTTTCAACAGCTTCGGTTAAATTTATATCATAAATATAATTAAATTCTTTACCTGCTTCTATTTGATCTTTTACGCTTTGATATACTATAGGTTCTATTTGCTCAAAAGCCATTGTAACTTCAGCAGCCGCACAGTATAACTTGCAAATTTCGCTTAGTTTATTTTTCATTCTTTCAAAGATAGATTTAGCTCCCTGTATACCTGCATTATATAATATAAGATAAAATCCCGAATTCCTTCCGTATGCTACAATATCATTTGCTCGCGGAACTGATTTTATAATTTCCGCTATTTTAGACATATTTGCTTGTTTATTTGATATTGAATTAGGCTTTAAATACATAAATACAGTATTTTCCATATTCTCTTCAATACTTTGATTAAAGAAATTTCTTATAACTGTTGGTGCCTGTTCTTTTGTATATATACCGCTTTGTTTATCAATTATATTTAAGCTGTACATAATTTCATTATTGATTTCGAGCTGCTTATATAGTATAGATTTTTGCAGTGTTAATAAAATTCTCATTAATACAACAGAGTCCAAATCGGAAAGGAAAAAGAAATCATCGGCTCCGTTATCAAAAGCATACAACAATAAGTCTTCCACCAAATTATCCATTATAAATATAATCGGCACCTTATCAAGTGATTTTATTGCACGTATTTCTTTTATAATCCCAATTGTATCGGAATTTGAACAATATACAAGTAATAAAGAAGGCTGTGTTGAATTTAAAACAGATATTGCTTCTATATATGATACGATTCTTATTGTATCGCAAGTTCTTAAAAGCTTTATTTTATCTGATATTTGATTCCCAATTTTTTCATCATTTGAAATGACTAATATTGAACTCTTTATCAAATTAACCGCCTTTTTCTATTAAAACATACCTTTTTTTCTGAAATAAAATACTACCGCTATAGAAGTTATTATAGATAAAAATACTACAATTAAAAATCCGTAAGGATTATTCCCATATGGTACTCTTACATTCATACCCCATAAACCGCCTATCATTGTAGGTATTGACATAATAATTGTTATTGCTGCCAAAAACTTCATTACCATGTTCAGGTTATTGTTTATTATAGATGCAAAACCTTCCATCATTGCTTCTAAAATCATTCTGTGCATATCTACCATCTCTATTGCCTGACGTGTATCGATGATTACATCTTCCAATAAATCAATATCTTCTTCCGTATTCTTCATATAATTTTGAGAATTTGAATTTGTCATCCTCATTATCTTTTGTAATACTATATCATTGTCTTTCAACGCAGTTGAAAAATATACTAAAGTTTTTTGGATTTCCATCAGTTGGAACAAGGCTTTATTGTTTGTTGCTTTTTGAAGTTCATTTTCTATATCATCTGTTGTTCTGTTTATTACATCTAAATATTTTAAATAAAATTTAACGCTTCGATAAAGTATTTTAAGCATAAATTCTGTTTTATTTCTTGTGTCAAAAGAATATGCTGTACTTTCATTAAAGGAGGATAATATATTATTATCTTTTGAACATACGGTTATAATTGAAGTAGGAGTATAAATAATACCTAAAGGCAAAGTATCAAAACTTCCTTCCTCCGTCATTATAGGTAAATTGGTAATTATAAGAATATTTCCGTCCTCTATTTCTATACGGGAACGTTCATCTAAGTCTAAGGAATTTAACAGAAAGTCTTCATCTAAACCTAAAACTAAAGAAACCTGTTTAATTTCTTCTTCATTCGGATTGATAAGGCTGAACCATGAACCTGATACAGCTTCACTGATACTTAATTTTGACAGTTTCTTATTCTCTTCTGTTTTTAGTATCTTTATCATAGTTCTATTCTTTTTTTACCTTCTTTTAAATTAAATCATAAATTTAATTTAATTGGAAGTACAAAAAAGCACATACTCATGTATGTGCTTTTTTATTTTTATATTTTCCCTAATCTCTGATTCTAATCAAGCAGCGTTTCCAGTATAGCTGCATTCTTAACCGCTAGTGCATTTTCTCTTACGCGATTTCTGTGTATATATGTTCTTAGAGCTTCTCTTATTAATTCACTTCTTGTTCTGTTTTCCGTATCCGCTACTTTATCAATCTCCCCTAAGAAATTTTCGGGCATTGATATTAATACTCTGGCCATTTCTATTCTCCTATTTTTTCCCTCTATATTTATATAAAGTTTTTATGGAAATAAAAATTGTCTATATTTTATTTAAAAAGTATATATTGTTTACAAAAATTAATTTTTTACTCTTTCGTCTAATCTGTTTTGATTAATTAAATTCATTAGAGTATTGCTCTCAGAGTTATTATTCCGAATGGATTGAAAATACTTCATTTTATACAAATATAAAAGAAATTTTTTCTTATCTTTTATCTTATATAAACTTAATAATTGTTCGGGAATTTTTATATAATATAAAGAAATATTGGTATTATTATTTTTATAAAGCTTATTATATATACAAATTAGAGTTATAATGCATTTTAGCTCTTGTTTTTCATCTGTTATTTTATTTTCTTTTATAAATGTTAAATAATTGAAAGCTGTTTTCTCCAAATTTTCTTCTGCTTTCGGATAAACAAGATTACTTATTAATGTGTTAATTTTATACTTTAATGCAACAGATGCTTGAATTGGGGTTAACCCTTGTTTTGCAAGACTTTCTGTTTCTTTTAGTAAATCAAACATAGTGTCAAATGTATTTTTATCCATTTTGGTTTCTTTATAAAAACTTTTAAACCTGCTCTCAAAAGCTAACCAAAAAGTAGTTAAATCTCCGTCTTTTTGATTTTCGCATAAAGTAAACTCTTTATTTAATTGGGGGAATTTTTTTATTATGCTTTGTATAAAAAAGTAATCAAAAACGGGAATTCGTTCACCTTTAAGCAAAGGATATTTTTCAATTTCATTATGTATTGCCCAATCGGATGCATTAAATTGTTTTACTAATTTGCGAATTAGCCCTTCTTCAAATTGTAAGCCATAATATTTATAAACATTATCGGATGCTTCATATGCACTGATTTCTAATGGATTTCTCATGTTCTCTGACATCCTGTAAAAATCAGAATATGAACTTAACAACTCTAAATCATATTGGCCTAAAAATCTTTTTAATGCTTCTTGATAATATTCTCCGTTAAAACCTTCTATATTTGCCATATTAGAAGCTTTTGTCCAAAAATTTGTATCTATATTCGGTATTCTGTTTTCTTCAAAAAGTTCTTTAAATTTATCTATACCCATATATTTACAAACTTTTGCAAGTTTATCAAAATGATCTAACTCGTGTATTAATATTGCTATTATTATTCTTTTATCAGTTGAATATATTAAACTTTTGCTGATATATATATTACCTGTTTTAAAGTCAAAATTAGCAACCATCCGAGTATCTTCAGTTTTGGAAGTATCCTTGTAGTTATCTGTTAGTTTAACTTCAACTAAATCAGGATTATAGTCTTTATTTTCCAATATTTTATTAACAACGATTTGTATATAATGTGGATTATTTATAGGATACTTTTTTAAAACATCAAGCAATTCATTATAGGTTAATTTTGTATTTAATATCGGCATTTGAAGTTGAGGCGTCGGGTGATTGATTTTAATTTGTGTAATTGGAATTTCTTTTTTTAACGGAATAAATACATTCTTTTGAGCTTTAGGTATTTCTCTTGTCTCTAATTGGTCAAAGTATGCTTTAGGTTTTACTTTTTCTTTTGGTAAAGATATATACCAAGAAATTAAAATTGCAAATAATATTACACATAATACAAATTTTAAAGAAATAGGTTTTTTTGACATTACAACTTCCCTTTCGTTATTAAATTATATCATACGAAAAGGATATACTCAAAGAATTAAAAAATATGCTAAGCCTTGTAATCTACTCCGCCAAACTTTGGTGTTGAATTGTTAATATGCCACTTTAAAGCTTTGCTTAATTCTTCTTCCAATTTTTTATATACGGTAATTTTTGTTTCATCTGCTTTATTCTGTAACTCAAAAATATCAGCACCGGCAAATGAAGGTTGTAATGGTTGTGAATTGCCAAAAGAAAGTCCTGACAGCATTAAACCCGAATTTTGCATCATTCTCGAAACTGCCATATTTCTCGCTAAAATAGCATTTTGCATTGCTAAATAAGTTGAAATCACTTTCCTTACACTCCTTACTTATATTATAACATACTTTTATTTTTTTTAAAGAGGGTATTAAGAAAAACTAGGGAACGGGATCATAACCTCCCGGGTGAAACGGATGACATTTTAAAATCCTTTTTATCCCCAGATATCCTCCTTTTATAATCCCGTATTTTATTATTGCCTGTTTCATATACTCTGAACATGTAGGGTAAAATCTGCATACGGGAGGTGTTAACCTTGATATTTTTTGATATATATTTATTAATTTTATAAGAATTTTTTTTATCATATCTTTAATATACTATAACTTCAGGTTCTTTTGCATCTTCTTCTTGTTCTTGTATCTCATCCATATATTGAATCAGGCTGTATTTTACTCCTGCATCTAATAACATATATTTAATCTTATTATCATCAATATTCCACATGTCTTTTATTTCAACTATTGCGTAATCTTTTTTATTGTTTTTTAAATATGTCTTTAATCCTGTTAAATCTTTATTATTTTGGAATATCACGGGTTTATCATAATAATATACTAAACTGTATTTTGGTATACTTAAAAAGGCTTGTATTTTAACATTATTTTCTTGTGCCCTTCTTGCGAATGTTATTAAATCATTTTCACCTGTATTTATACATACAAAATTAAATATACTCGGAACTAAAATAAAGGATAAACTTGCCATAAGTATCAGATTGGTACAATATGCAAGAGTTCTTCCCTTTAATATAACCGCAAATATTCCTATTACGGGTATTATAAAAAATATTATTACTAACGGAATTAATACGTGGTTTAACCCTTGAAACAGCCATTTATTTAAAATATTGTGCCCGAATAACCCTATTATTGAACATATTATCATTATTATATTAGGTATCATTGTCGCAAAGAATATACTTTTATCATGTTTCTTTTTTACCAGATATTCCCACCAAAAATATCCCGCATTGCATGATGCAGGAAATATCATAAATAATATTAACCCTGTATTATTTATTCCGTATAATAAGGCAACAACAAATGAAACAAAAAATACTATTGTATTTAGCGATATAAATTTATCGCTAAGACTTAATTTTTTCCATTTCTCTTTCAATTTGTCCTGAGAATTTTCTTTAAAATATGTTATTACTGATATAATTATATTTTTAAATCTTGTGCCTAAAATCCATAAAAAAGAAAATATCCAAGGGGAAAACCCTAATAAAAATAATCCGATTACTATGGATATATTTTTTAAACTTATATAATGTATAAAATTGTATTGTTGTAGAGATTCTTTTATAAAGGTTATTCCGTATTCATGAACCATAAAAGATGTCCAAGGCATTGTGATTATAAAAAATATTATTAATCCCGGCAGCAGATTTTTTGGTTTGAATATTTCTTTTAAATCTCCCGAAAATATATGCATGGCAATAATAGCAAACAAGCAGGTTATCAAACCGTATAAACCTGAGGTCATTACACTTAGTGCACTAAAAATATATATTCCAAGCCAATATTTATATGCTTTATTTCCTTTTCTTGAAAAAATTGCCAAATATGAACATAATATTGCGCACATTGTAAAAAATAAGTAATATATGTCTGCGGTTGAAAGTCTTGAAAATACAAGTATACCAAAACTTGTTGCCATTATGGAAGATATTATTAAGGCATAAACCTTTGTGAGTATTTTTTGTATGGTAAAAAATAACCCCGATATTATTAATAATGCGGTTATTGAGATAGGAAGTCTTACCGCATCAGGACTGATTTTTCCAAATATTATACAGGATATATTTGTTATCCAAAAATACAGAGGCTTAATACTAAATATATTTTGACCGTTTAATTTTATGTTAAGCCAATCCTTGTTTATTAACATATCCTTTGCTATTGTTACAAAACGAGTTTCAGCCTCATCCATAAACGGGTAACTTGATATATTTATAAAATAAAGAAAAAAACAAACTACCGTTATAACAAGTAAATATAATATAATTGTATTTTTTCTTATAAAATTCATAGCCTCTCCTTTATTGGGGTTGGTTACGCATTTTGTATGTACTCTTGAATTTCTTCTTCAGTATTTAATTCTGTTGTACATACAAGAATTTGTGTATTATTTATTTTATATCCTGCAAGTATATTTTTTTCTTTCATCTTTTTTATAAAACTGTCGGCATTATTTACTTCAAGAATAAATTCATTAAAAATATTTTTATTTAGTATTTTATACCCCTTATTAATTAAGCCGTTTATAAGAGTTTGAGAATTTTTTGCGCTAAGGTAAGCTGCTTGTCTGACTCCGTTTTTACCGACAAGTGCAAGATATAAAACGGCATTTAATACAGCTAAACCTTGATTTGAACATATATTACTTGTAGCTTTTTCTCTTCTAATGTGTTGTTCTCTTGCTTGAAGCGTCAAAGTAAAAGCTTGTTTCCCGTCAGCGTCAAGAGTTCTGCCTACAATTCTCCCCG
>CANQJQ010000047.1 GCA_947624265.1 Candidatus Gastranaerophilales bacterium | reverse complement strand
GCAAACAAGCCTTATACAGAGGCTATATAGAAGTAACAAGAAGTTCAAAAGATATAAGCAAATTTGCCCTTGTTAACGTGCTAAGCTTAAGGGACTACTTAAGAGGGGTTGTACCGAATGAAATGCCCGTTAGGTTTGGTTTAGAAGCATTAAAGGCACAAACTGTTGCGGCAAGAAATTATGCCGTAGCTCCAAGAGTTAAAGCATATAAGGAATTTGATTTATGCGATTCCGTTGCTTGTCAGGTATACTATGGAGCCAATACGGAAGACCAACTATCCGATAAAGCGATTGAAGAAACTAACGGAATAATAGCAATAGACAAAGAAAATAATCCCATACTGGCTTTATACAGTTCTACGGCGGGAGGCTACACGGAAAGTTATGCTTATGCATTTTCCGACCCTAAAACAAAAGAATTCCCCGCGAAAGATATACATTATTTAACGGCAACTCCCGATAATAAAAAATTTCCTTCACTTGATAGTGATGAAGAAGCGGATAAGTTCTACAACTCAAAACCCGAAGCCTTTGATGATATGTCTCCATATTACAGATGGTCAAAAGAGTTTACCGTTGAAGAACTTGAACAGGTTCTTGCTAAATCTTTGCCCGCTCAAGCAAAGACAGGGTTTGTTACCCCTGTTTTAAAAGAAGGTGAACCCATAGGCAAATTATTATCAATTAAAGCTTTAAAAAGAGGAAAATCTGGTAAAATTATTGAACTTGAAATAAAAACCGATAAAAATATTTTTATTGTTCAAAAAGAACTGGTTATAAGAAGATGCTTCTTAAAAAACGGTATTTCTCTGCCAAGTGCTAATTTTGTCATTAATTATATAGATGCTCAAGAGCCTGTTTATAAATTTGCAGGCGGCGGGTTTGGGCACGGAGTAGGTTTAAGCCAATGGGGTGCTGGCAAAATGTCAAGTCTTGGCTATACTTTTGATAAAATACTTCAACACTATTACCAAGGCATAAGGCTTGCTACTATTCCCGTTGAGGTTTCACCACATAACACCGTCAGTGACAGCTTCTATTCTGAAAATGATAAAGTATTTGTTATAATTTCAAATCCCGATAAATTTAAACAATTGAGAATAATTATCAATGAAAAAGAACTGGATGTAATTTTGAAAGACAAGGAAACATCGGTTGAAATATCCAAATATATTAAAAAGGGACAAAATAATATATCTTACGCTATTTTAGATGACACTAAAGATGCATCAAAAAAACTGAAAATATTTACGCAGGTTAAAGGAGAAGATAATGAATAAAGATTCTTCTTTATTAAAAGCTGCGTGGCTTATTGCATTTGTAACAATCATCTCAAAGTTTGTAGGATTTTTAAGAGATATTTGTATCGCAAATTATTACGGGGCGGGACTGGTATCGGATGCATACTTTTATGCTTATCAAATCCCGTCTTTGGCAATAATTTTAATGGGCGGAGTCGGAGGCCCTTTTCATAGCGCAACTGTCAGCGTATTTGCAAAATTAGTCAATCCTGATGATAAAATGCCCTCGGAAAAAGTTAATAAACTGTTCAATACATTTGTAACCGCAACTTTTATTGTATTTTTACTGTTATCCGTTATTATATTTGTATTTGCGGATGAAATTTTAAGTTTAATAATTCATTCCGATAATTTGGAATTAGTATCTTTAGCAAGCACTCACTTAAGAATTATGACTCCCGTAATCCTTATAGGAGGCATAATAGGAATATATTACGGACTTTTAATTACATACAGATGTTTTATTTTACCTAATATTTCGCCTGTATTAATGAGTGTAAGCATAATAGTCATTATAGCTTTAACAAAAGGGGATAAATTCGGAATTTCTTTAGCAGTAGCAACATCAATAGGGGCTTTGCTTCAATTTCTTGTTCAAGCACCTGCCGTCAGAAAACTCGGATTTAAAATAAAACCCAACTTTAATATAAAAAATAATCCAGAATTTAAAAATCTTATAGAACTTGTTTTTCCTGCAGCTTTAAGCTCTACAATAGGACAGATTTATGTATACGTGGATATGTTTTTTGCTTCTCAATTAAAAGAAGGTGCTTGGACTGCCATAGGTTATGCAAACAGGGTTTTTCAATTCCCCGTAGGAATACTTGTTACCGCATTTTTAGTACCTTTATTCCCTATATTTTCCAAACTGGTAGGAGAAAAAAAGTACGACGATATTAAGTATTATTTTCATAAAGGGGTCGGACTTTTAAATTTTGTTGCTATTCCTATTATGTTTTGTATTATTCTTTTAGGATATGATACGGTACAAATAGTATTTCAGCGCGGTCAGTTTGATTCAAGAGCAACATATATGGTTGCTCAGGCTCTTACTTTCTTATCTTTTGCTATAATTCCTTATGTATTTAGAGATTCCGTTACAAGAATTTTTTATTCTTTTAATGATTCACGCACCCCGTTTTTGGTAGCTTTTTCCACAATTATATTAAAATTTATTTTAAACTCAATATTTATTGAACGGCTCGGAATTGCCGCAATTACACTTTCAACCTCTTTAGTAACTTTATTTAATGCTACTCTGTTAGGTTGTATACTTCTAAAAAAGATTAATCTTGACTATAAAATATATTTTAAAAATCTTATTAAAATGTTTCTGGCTGCCTTTTTAGCTTTCGGCTTCAATTATTTTATATATGTCTTGTGGGCAGTCGACAGTCAAAATTGTTTATTACTGTTAATTAAAACCTTATGTATGTTTATATTGTGCATGGTTACATATACAGTTCTTGCCGCGTTGTTTAAAATTGAATATGTAGGAGAATTACTTGGAAGAATCAAAAATTATTTTAGACAAAAATTTGTTAAATAAAACACTTGAAAATGGCGGAGTTATTGCTTTTGTAACTGATACAGTCTGGGGCTTAGGGTGTTTACCCGATAATAAAAAGGCTGTTGAAAAAATTTATGAAATAAAAAACAGAGATACCTCAAAACCTTTGATTCTTATGTCAAACAAAACGGAAAATCTTTTGCCGTATATTAAAGAATTGCCGTCTAAAGCGGAAGAATTAATAAATAAATATTTTCCGGGCGCTTTAACTATAGTTAGCGAAAAATCAAATAAGACCCCTGATTTTATAACTTCAGGCAAAAACACCGTAGGTATAAGGGTACCTGACAATAAGTTTTTTCAAGCCTTATGTTATAACATTACAGGACATGTTCTTGCAACAACAAGTGCAAATTTATCAAATCATCCGTCATCTAAAACCTATGAAGAAGCTTTAAACTCTATCGGAAATTTAGTTGATATTATCTTTCATGACCATGGATATGTTTGTCAAGGCCGAGAATCAACAGTTGCAGATATAAAAGAAAATGAAGTGCGTATTTTAAGACAAGGAAGTATTTTTATTGAATAAATCCTTGCAGGTCAACATCTTCTTCTTTTACATCACCTTTTTGTACAACTATTTTATCGCCTGAAACAAAGTAATTGTCCGTATAGTCAAAATAGCCTTTATCTTCATCCATATTAGTATCTTTTTTCCAAACAGCATCCAAATCGTTATTTCTTCTTATTGCCTTATCTTTTATATCAAAAAGTTCTTTAAAATCTTCAACATTAATACGTCCATACACGGATTCACCGTTTTCATCGGTAAAATCAATTAAATAATATATTTTTTTGCCGTCCGTATATACTTTAGCAACTTGTTTTTGGCGTTGTCTCTTTGCCCTCATTGCATCAATTGTATCTTCCAATTCACTTCTTTCTTTTAAGGATAATTTTGATGAAAATAGTTTTTCAACCATTTCATCGATTTGGGGTTGTAAATAATCATATTCCGTAGGTATTTTAAGTTCTTCAATTTCATTAAGCTGAGAATCATAATATATGTTATTATATGCTCTTATTATATCTTCATCACAACCATATTGTTCCGCAATTTCAGTAATTGATGTTTCTTGAGGATTATACGGTACTTTAACAACCTCAGGCTTATTATCACTCATCGCTACACCGCAATGTATCATTAAAGCAGCAGCCAAGCCTGCAGCAAAACCTTTTATACCGGAATGGGATTTTTTGTTATGTTTTGGTCTTTCGGGTCTTCTTTGTTCTGCCGTTCTTCTTGGGACATATTCATCCCTTTGTTCCATTCTTTGAGGATCAGGAAAATGATTATTAATCCAATATGGTATTGGTTCATTATATCCTCGCTCGTACTTATGATTTATTCCGCTAAATGATACACCTGATATATTCATAAATTGCCTTTCTTTTGATATTGTTAAAGCACGTAAAAAAAAACTATTGATAATTTATAACAGAACCTTTACATATCGTAATATAAAAAATAGCAAAAAATTTTATTTTATTTTTTAAAATTGAAAAAGGAGAGGGCTATGAAAATTTCATTTAATACATATAAATTATATACAATCCCAATGGGAGCAAAAAAAAGAGAGATAGTCCCCGAATATGGACGTTATGATAAAGAGCTGGCAAGTATGCTAGCTCCGTTTGCGGAAAATAAAAAAGCGAAAGTTCCTTCTTTATATTTAATGAAAGGAGTAAATCCAAACAACAATAATGTTTTTGATACTTTTACGAAAATAGATGACGTTACACGAAAAATTAATTTTGTAAGAAGCCAACAAGCTTGGAATGATTGTTTAATGGAAGAAATTGAAGAATTTAATGTTGCAAGAAGCGAGTATGAAACAAATAAGACAGAACAGAATTACGATCACATGGAAGAAGAAATGGGCGATATATTCTATACCGCAGCAAGTATAGCAAAAGATTCGGGCGTTGACCCTTTAGAAGCCTTTAAAGCTACAAACAGAAAATTCTATAACAGAATAAATATAATGGAAAGAATGTGCGCTTCTCGTGAGACAAGAACCCCTGATACTTTAGAAAAATGTGAAGATTATCAAAGAAGAGCTCTGTGGAACGCAGCCAAACGTAAATTATATGACGCTCAAGCAATACATTATCAAGCATAATTATATATTTTTATCTTGGTAATAACTTTCTAAAAATCCAACAGAACAAGCTTTATAAACATTTTCATCAAATTGAGAAATATCATAATTGAATTTTTCTTTGTTGTAATATTCCAGAAGAAAATCTTTTTGATCCTTTACAACGGCAGAATCTGATGTTCTAAAATCTATTTTAATGTTATTTTTATATATACAATCTATATTATATTTTTTTAGAATTTCTCTAAGGATAGCTTTATATCCAATTTTATTAATTTTATACTCCAATGGAAGAGAAAGTGCAAATTCAACAACTCTATAATCTAAAAATGGTGTTCTTACTTCAACTGAATTTGCAAAAAGCAATCTGTCCCAGTATCTTAAAACTTTTGGAAGACTATAATAAAGTATTAAATTAAATAAATATTTTAAATATATTCCTTTATTTTTCAAATTTGAATGTAATATGTAATTTTTGATTTGATTTTTCTCTTGATTATTAAGCTTTCTTTTTATATTTTTTTTATAAAGATTTAAAATATGTATGGCAAGCATCCATTTCTTTTCATTTATTGCCTGTCCTATAGCATACATAAAACCATTATAATAACCGAAAATTTCATCCGAACCATGTCCTTCTAAAATTATTTTATAACCCATATCATGAATTTTTCTGTATACACTATAATAACCAGCGTCAGATATACAGCAAGGGGCATTTAAAGCAATAAGCGCCTGTTTATAATTTTCTTTAAAAGTATCTTTAGAATACCTGATTATTTCCGCATTATCATTATATTTTTCCGTCAATTTTTTTACATTGCTAAGTTCATCAATATTTTTATCTTCATTCGAATATGTAAATGTTTTAACCTTATATCCAAGTTTTTCTTTTATTAAAGTATATATTATCGAAGTATCGGTTCCGCCTGATAGGGTCATAGCAATTGGAAATCTGTTATCATACCTTAATTTTATAGCGTCTGTTAAAAGTTCTTCAAAATAATTAATTACTTTCTTTTTATTTTTACTATTTATTTTTAAACTTTTAATATCAAAATCATTGAAATTATAATATCTGTTTATTTTAACCTTGTTGTCAACCGTTATTTCTACGTATTCTCCGGAATGTACTATTTTAACATTTTTGTTTAGAATTTTTTTCTCAAAATCTTTACTGTTTTCAATATACAATGTATCAAGATAATCCTGATTAAATTCAAACGGGAAATTTAAAATTCTATTTAAAACAGGCTCTGAAGAACAAAATGCATATGAATCATCTTTATAATAATAAAATAATTGCTTAACTCCAAACCTGTCATTAACAAGATAAGTCGAACCTGATTTTTGATCATAATAAGCAAAAGAAAATTCTCCGTTTAGTTTATTTAAGATTTTTAAACCATATATATCAAGAAGATTTAATAATATTTCTTCATCCGAAGAATATCTTAATTCAATATCTTTAAGATACTCTTGTTTTAATTCTTTATAGTTATATATACTACCATTTAATGCAATTAAACTTCCATCAGACTTCATACCTTCAGAATTTTTAACGTTATAATAATCTTCTAATAATTTTGCACGGCAAAAAGTAATATTATCTTTAGTTTGAAAATTAAACTCACTATTTTGCTTAATAAACAATTCAGATTTTATTCTATTTATATCCAAATTTATATTTTTATAACCGAATATTCCAGCCATTTCTGAATTATAACCAAATTAAGATATTAATATAATAAAATATTTATAACACAAAAATAAAATATATTCATTTTTCAGGTAAATATTTTATGAAATAAGAAAATATTAAAGGAATAAAAGTCATAGCCAAAAGAATATGCATTATGCCGATTTTTTCCGCCAAAAGGCTTATTAAAGGCAAGATTAACCCTATAACACCCCAGCTAAAGCCTCCGATAAATCCTGAAATCATACTTTTAAACTCGGGCATGAGTTTTTGAGCCAAAGACATATTAACGGGCACCGCTAAAAAGCTTACATATCCTATTAATAAAAAGGAAATAAATCCTATAATTCCCTTTGCCTGAGATAAATAAAATATTATACCTAAAGGCGCAACCGTTATTAAAGATATATAAAATACCTTTTTTATTCCGACAAATTTTTCAAGTATAGGGCTTGTTACAACACCTAACGCCCCCATAAGCATAAATATTAACAGTATTATTCCTATAGTTGATACATTATAACCTACTGATTTCCAGTAAAATGGTAGAATTATAGAAAAAGATGAAACAACAAAAGACTTAACGATTGAAGCTATAACCAAAATAGCTACGGGTTTATTTCGAAAAATCTTTTTTATTGCTACAACAAGTGATATTTTAACTTTTTCTGCCCCTAGTGCATTAATTTTAGGTGTATTATTTAAAATAATAAAAGCTGAAATTATCCCTATAAAACAAGCAAATGGAAGTTTTTCAAGCCCAAAGAATTGAGTAATCCCTGAAGAAATTGCAGGCCCTATTGCAAATCCGAAGGTTCCCATTGCGATAAAAATACTCATATCCTTACTTTTTTCAGAGCAGTTAGAAACAATACTTGTTGCCTGTGGGTGAAAAAAGGCAACTCCCATATGTCCTAAAAGCAGGCATATTATTAAGGTATAAATGTTATGGGCAATTCCCAAAAATGAAAGAAATACAGATGCCATTATCATCCCCCAAAAGATAAAAAATCTTTTTTGCCAGCGGTCTGCTATATAACCGAAAAACGGCTGAGATAAGGAGGATGTCAGATTTGATATTGATATTAAAACTGTTGCAATCGCCATGGTTATACCGATTTTATCGGCAATAAACGGCATAATAGGGTTCAAGAAGCCCGAATATGCATCAGTTATAAAATGCCCGGCGGACATTGCGTTTATTGTATTTTTATTTTGAGTTTTATCCATATTAATGTCTGTAGTGTTTAATTCCCGTCGTTATCATTGCTATATTATATTTGTCTGCAGTTTTAATAATTTCATCGTCTTTAAGATTACCGCCGGGTTGAATTACAGCGGAAATTCTGCCTTGAGCAGCGGCGTATATGTTTTCTATCGAAGAAATTTCACCATCTGACGCTGCTATTGCTTCTTTTGAACCGTCGCAGGCTTTATTTAAAGCTATTTCAAATGCATCCAGCCTGTTTGTCTGTCCTTGTCCAATCCCTATTGTTTTAAAATCTTTTGCTATAACTACCGCATTAGATTTTGAGTGTTTTGCTATTTTCCATGCAAAAATCATATCTTCAACCATTTCGGGCGTGGGTTTTGTTTTTGTTGCAACTTTAAAATTATCTTTGTTCAACTCTCCCTTATCCGTCTGCTGAACTAGAGTCCCAAAGGGAGTAATTTTGATTTCTTCATTCAAATAATTTTTATATTCTTCAAGCGAAGTATTTAACTTAATAACTTTCAAATCTTTATTTTTAAAGAGGATATCAAGGGCTTTAGGTGTATAATCAGGGGCAATAACGGTTTCAAGATACATGGCGGTAATTTGTTTAGCTAAAGCTTCATTAATAACTTGAGTAAACCCGATAGTACTTCCGAAAGCACTTAACGGGTCGCAGTCAAGGGCTTTTGACCAGGCTTCTGCTATGCTTGAACCTAAAGCGGCAGCAGAGGGAGTATTATGTTTAACTATTGCACAGGCACATACATCATAAAACTCGCTTAAAATATTAGTGCACACTGCAGCATCCGTTATATTTGTATATGAAAGCTCTTTCCCGTTTAAAAGCTCATAATCGACAGTATTTTTTGTATAATATAAACTTGCACTCTGCTGAGGGTTTTCGCCTTGAGTCAGGTGTTTTGCTCTTTTTATATTGATTGAATAATAATTATTTATATCTTCTTCATATCTGTTTGAAAGTTCTTGCAAGATTTTTGTATCATATTCAAGTGTTTTTTCAAAAACTTTTAGGGCAAACTCCCTTCTTAATTTTAAAGAAGATTCACCTTTATGTTCTTTTAAATCTTCAATTACTTCTTTGTATTGCTCGGGAGATGATACAACCAATATTTTTTTATTGTTTTTTGCGGCTTCTTTTAATAAACCTGCTCTTAAAATATCAATTTTTCCAATAATTTCAGCTTCTTCCAAATCTTTTGCAAGTAATTCCTCAAACGGATAAAAATTTATAATTACAATATCATATACATTTACGTTATTAATATTTATATTTTCTTCTTTTGATTTTATTTTATTCCCGATTAATAAATTATACGTATCACCGTTAGAGGTAATTTCATAACCGAAATCTTCCAGAATCTGAGCCAGTTCAACAATTTTGTCGTTGTTATAAAGGCTTATAAATACTCTTTTAGTCATAATTATTTCTTTCCTAATTCAAATGCTTTTTGTTCCGTTTTTTCTATAGTTTCTTTTAAAATTTTTGAAATTTCACTTTCATTTAAAACTTTATTACCTTCCGCAGTGCAGCCTCCCGGGGTAGTAACGTTAACAATCAACTGTTCGGGAGTAGTACCTGATTCCATAATCATTTTAGCCGAACCAAGTGCAGTCTGCGCAGATAACTTCAAGCAAGTTTGGTAATCTAAACCGAGAGTTTCTCCTGCTTTTGCGATTTCGTTAATTATATAATAATAAAATGCAGGCCCGCTGCCCGATATTGCGGTAATTATATCAATATATTTCTCTTCGATTTGAATGACTTCTCCCGTGGTTTTAAAAATGTCAAATGCAATATTTATATGTTCCTTTAGAGCACAATTACCTGCGCATATAGCGCTCATGCCTGCATTTACAAGAGCAGGAGTATTTGGCATCACCCTTATTACTGGGATTTTACCTATAATTTCTTCAATGGTATTTATGCTTATACCTGCTGCTATTGATATTACCAATTTATCTTTGGTTAAAAACGATTTAATTTCTTCTAAAACTTCTCTTAAAATAAAAGGTTTGACCGATAAAATAACTACATCCGAATTTTTTGCAACCTCTATATTAGACAAAGTGGTTTTAACTTGAAAATTATCGGAAAGTTTTTTTAAAGTTGCTTCTGTTTTTGCGGAAACAAGAATTTCCGTATAAGAATTTTTAATTCCTTTTATTATGGCACAAGCCATTTTCCCGCCGCCTATAAAGCCTATTTTGTTCATAATATTTAACCTTTTATTTTTTGTATTTGACATTCATTTATGTCTTATTTATTATGATACAATAAAAATAATATATTCAAGGAGAAATAAAAATGAGACGTACTTTGGAAGGAACAAAAAGAAAAAGACAAAATGTCAGCGGTTTCAGAGCACGTATGGCTACATCAGGCGGACAAGAAGTTTTAAACAGACGCAGAGCTAAAGGCCGTCATAAAATTGCTATTACTGCAAAAGAACGTGCATAATATTTTTGTTGAAATAATAAAAAAAGAACTGCTCAGGCGGTTCTTTTTTTGCTAATATATTTTTATGCTTACAAAAAATTTGAGATTAAAAAAGTATTCTGCCTTCATCGCGACATACAGTTTAAACAATAAAGCTGCGGATGAAAATTTGTGTATTTATTTCGGTAAAGAAAAACAAGACGCCGAAATATCAACAAAATTTGCTTTTGTGGTAAGTAAAAAAATACATAAACGCGCAGTAATCCGCAACCGCATAAAACGATTAATGAGAGAGTCCGTAAGACTACTTTTAAAAAATAATAAAATTGAAAATTTAAATAAATATTTGTCGGTAATAATAGTTGCACGTAAAGGCTCTATTGGAGCTGATTTTGAAAAAATAAATAATTCTATATATGATTTAATCAAAAAAAAATAGGATGCTTTTTGCACCCTATTTTTTATAATAAATAAACTATTCTGCCATAGCTTTTCTTACTTCTTTTTTATAGATTTCAACATTTGGCTGTAAAACTTCAGGAAGTGCAGCATCCTCAGAGGGGATATCACCATCTATTTGTCTTAAAATATTACCTGTATATAAAGTTTCAAAGTGTTTAAATTCGATAAATCTGGCCAAAGTAGTTAAAGATAAATCTTTTAATTCAACAACACTAACGGGGTGCATATTTGAGTATGCACTTATAACCCCTGTTAAAACGGCTTTCGTAACTTTTTCCTGAGGTGTAACATAAACAAACGTAAAGAAAGAATCTTTATTATTACTGTCTAAATCAGCTTCCGCATTGTAATGCAAATACCCGGGACCCACATTTGTATCCGTTGAAATTCTTGCTTTTAAAGATTCATTTTTTAATTGTTTTTCCCATAATGTTGTACCCATAAAAGCATCGCCAAAGTACTCAATAAAGTGTTTTTGGTTTCCGTCAAGTCTTGATTGAACATTAAATGCAGCCTGTTGAAGCGCCATATTGGAATTTATATCGGAATTTAAGAATTCTTTTTGAGCATTTAAAGAAGCATTTAACATAGCAATTACATCATCTTTCGGAATACCTGCAAAAGCTAAGGTAAATATTGTTGCATCATCAAAAATAGAAAATCTTCCGCCGACATCATCATGAACATAACCTGATAATTTTATGTCGCCTTTATCAACAAGCTTTCTTAAGTTGCTTTTTTCAGAAGAAATATCCGTCATTGCAATAAATCTGTCTGAAACATCTTCCTTTTCAAGATAGTCTTGCATAACTTTTCTTGCATTTTCGTATGCAACAGTAGTTTCAATGGTTCCGCCCGATTTAGAAACTACCAAAAATTGAGTTTTTGAAAGGTCTAAAGAATTTATAAATCTTCTGAAACTTTCGGAATCTACGGAAGAATAAAAGTGAATATTAGCTTCTTTTCCTATCATTCTGATTAAGGATTCCGTTGTATGTCTTGATCCGCCGATACCTAAAATTGCCAAATCAGTATATTTATCAGCTTTGGCTTTTTGTGCCATATCGTATAAGTTATCAATATTTTTTAACTGATTTTCAGGTAAAACGTTTATCCAATTTAAGAACTGACCTTTTTTCCCTGCTCTTGATTTAATAGTATCAACTGCGTTTTTTGCATAGTCAGAATACTTGCTTAAATTAGACATGTCAACTTTCAAAGTTACATCAGATACAATAGTTTCCGTCATTTTTACATCCTTTTTATTAAGTTAATACAACGATATTATCTAATGAATGTAAAAGAATTGCAATAAAAAATCCCGATTTATCATCGGGATTTTTTATATTCAGAATAAGACTTAAACTTCTTCAGAATGTTTTTGTTTATTAATAACATCTTGAAGTTTAGAAATAAGTTCATCACCTTTAGCCTGCATATCGCTTACAATACCGTCAGCTTTATTTTGGATTTCAGAAACAGTTGAGTGAGCTTTCTCACAAATTTCTTTAGACTTATCCATAAGTTGTTCTCTTGTTTCTTCACCTGATTGAGGAGCAAGAAGGACACCAATTAATCCTCCGACGATGCTTCCTATTGCAAAGCCTGCTATAAATCTACCTATTGACATTTTTTATCTCCTTTTTTTTAAAAATATTAAATCCGTTTAAAAATCCGCTGATAAACCCTCCTTTTCGGGCACTTCCAAAAGCCACACAGGAAGCACCTAAAAGAGTTGTCAAGATTTTCTTTATTAATTCAAACTGTTTATTAGTTGCCGTTGATACATTGTTAACAGTTGCTAATATGTTTCCAAGCGATTTAATTATAGGATCAAGTTCTTTTTTTGCATAGTCAGATAATTCTCTGAGTGCAACCATTGTTTGAGTTATTTCCTGTAAAAATTTAACCAGAAAAACAGTAACAATAACGCTTACAACAATTAAAACAACAACAAAAACAGCTATAATACATTCTAAAACAGGGGTCATTGTAATCTCCTAGTTAACTTCATAATCGATTGACTCTTTTTGTTTAGCTTTAGCTATTTGTTTAGCTTTAATGGTTTCATTAATTTTGTTATATTGTTGTTCAAGTCTGTAGCGTATAACATCAATTGATGTCAGTGCTTGACGTTTAGCCTCGGTAATTTCGGGAGTATACTTTTGCGCCAAATCCGTAATAACATTTTCAACATCTTTTCTGGTTTCTTCACCAGATTTTGGTGCATATAAAATAGCTGCTATAACACCGCCCACTACACCAATAAGTAATCCTACTCCGAAGCTGATTGAGCTGTCTTCTTTTGACATTTCGTCCTCCATTCACTTTTGTTTGTGATTGTAACATTTTTTTTAAAATTTTTCAATTATACTCTTTTATTAGAGTACCCGTTATTCAAAAAATAGAAACTGTTGTATTGAAATTTTTTTTGATGTAATTTTATAATTGTGAATAAACTAGAGGAGACTACTAATGAGTGAAAGAAAATTAGTTGGAACAGGAGAAATGTTCAAGAAGGCACTAAAAGGCGGATATGCTATCGGTGCTTACAATGTAAACAATATGGAAATTTTGCAAGGGATTGCAGAAGCTGCAGAAGAAACTCAATCACCAATCATATTGCAGGTTTCAGCAGGTGCAAGAAAATATGCAAACCAAACATACTTAATTAAATTGGTTGAAGCTGCTCTTGCTACAACTACGGTACCTATTGCACTTCACTTAGACCACGGTGCTGATTTTGAAATTTGTAAAGCTTGTATAGACGGCGGTTTCTCTTCTGTTATGATAGACGGTTCAAGATTCCCGTTAGAAGAAAATATTAAATTAACAAAACAAGTTGTAGATTACGCTCACGCAAGAGGAGTTTCGGTTGAAGCAGAACTCGGTAAACTTGCAGGCGTAGAAGATGATGTTAAAGTTCATAGCGCAGATTCTACATATACAGACCCAGCTGAAGCTGCAAGATTTGTAAAAGAAACAGGCTGTGATTCTTTAGCTGTTGCTATCGGTACTTCACACGGTGCTTATAAATTCAAAGGCGAAGCTAAACTTGATTTTGAAAGATTAGCTCAAATTAAAAAAGCCGTTAATGACGTTGTAGGTTATGATTATCCGTTAGTATTACACGGTTCATCATCAGTACCGAAAGAATTTGTTGCTAAATG
>CANQJQ010000046.1 GCA_947624265.1 Candidatus Gastranaerophilales bacterium | reverse complement strand
GCCGATATGATGCTTGACCCTATTATTCCCGATAATGAAATAGGTGCGCCGTTTGATATTAACAACCCAAATATAATAACAAAAAGAGAACGTCATGTTGTCATAGAAGAAATCAGAATGCGTAAAGATCAGCCTTGGACTAAGGTTTATAACCTTGTAAATAATAATATGTATACTTCGCATCCTTATAAACGTGATGTAATCGGTAATGAACAAATTATTTCAACAATATTAAGAGAAGACGTTCTTAATTATTATAAAACCTTCTATACCCCAAATAACATAACTACCATTATAGTCGGCGACTTGAGTGAAGATGAAGTAATTGAAAAAGTTATTAAAGAATTTGATTTTAAAGGAAGACCAAATAAAATTACGGAACAAAAACCGCTTGACAAACCTTTATATCAAACAAAAATAGCGGAAGAATATTCAAAAATTAATACGGGATTTTTAATGTTCGGATACTTGGGTTCTAAAGCGGAAGATATTAAAACATCTACCGTTCTTGAAATGATTGCCGTTTTATTAGGACAAGGCCCAAGCTCAAGATTGTATCAAGAACTGATAGAAAAATCAGCAAATCCGATATTTAATGTTATATCTACCGACTTTTATCATTTCAAAGACGGCGGAAACTTTTTTATTCAGGCTAACTTCAAACCCGAAGAAAAGGATAAAGCAATTAACCTCATTAAAGAACAAATAAATAAACTTATACAAAACGGAATCGCAGATAAAGAACTTAAAAAAGCAAAGAAAAAACTTAAAGCCGGCTTCGCCGAAAATTCCGAAACTGTTTCAGATATAGCTGAAAACATCGGATTTTATATGACCGTAACAGGGAAACTTGAATATATTGAAGAATATATTAACATTATTGATAAAATAACAAAAGATGATATCTTACAAACTGCAAAAGAGTATCTTGACATAAATAAAGCGGCTATTGCTGTTTTAATGCCGGAAAATTATAAAAATTAAAGGATTCATTATGGAAAAATATACTTTAGCTAACGGAATACAAACACTAATAAAATATAATAAGAATACCCCAAGAACTGCAATAGTTGTTTTTATAAAAATAAATAAAGATGAACGAAAAGCAGGATTATATTATCTTTTAACCCAGCTTCTGATTCAAGGCACAAAAACAAAATCCTCCGAGGAACTTGCCGATATTTTAGATGAAAATGCTCTTGATTTAAGCATTGAAAAAAAATCGGATTATATAAAATTAAGAATTGTATGTTTAAACGAGGATATCAATATTGCTTTGGAAATATTGGACGACATACTTGAAAATTCAACTTTTGATGATTATAAAAAAGAAATATTAAAAGTTAAAGGAGAATTTGAATCAGATTTAGATTCCGCCAAAACACAAGCTCAAGATAATTACTATAGAATAATATATAGAAATCACTCTTACGGAATCGGCAGACAAGAAATAATAGACGCAATTGACACTATAACAAAAGAAGATTTGCTTAACGCATATAATGAACTTAAAAATAAATCACAAAAACTTATTTCCGTAGCGGGAGATTTTGATACCAATAAGTTAAAACAAGCTTTGGAAAAACATTTTAAAAATTTACAAATAACAACCGAACAAGATGTAAGAAAAAAAGTTGAACCTTTAGAGGAAAATATAATTTCAACAATTGAAAAAGAAGATGCAAATCAAGCTCAAATTTTTCAAGGCTGGCGTGCAGGAAATGTATACTCCGAAGATTATGCCTCTTTAGTCTTATTAAATACCATTTTAGGTTCATCAGGGCTTACTTCAAGATTATTTTTAGAATTACGGGAAAAACAAGGACTTGCCTATACGGTAAGAAGTGTTTTTGAACCATACATGTTAAGCGGAACGTTTTATGTTTATATTGCAACCGAGCCAAAAAATATAAAAACCTCGCTCGATGGGTTTAAAATTGAAATAAATAAAATTATGAATGAAATTATAACCGAAGAAGAACTTCAAAATGCAAAAAATAATGCAATAGGTAAAAGACAGTTTTATAAAGAAAATAACATCGGAGAAGCTTTTTTAAACGGTTATTACGAATTTTTAGGTCTGGATTGTAATTTTGAAGAAAAACTTATAGAAAATATAAAATCTATAACAAAAGAGCAAATACTTTCTACGGCAAACAAATATTTTGCCAAATCTCACGTACTTAGCGTACTTGCACCAAGAGAACATTTATTAAATGCAAATCTGTTAAAATTATGATAAAATCTACATAAGAATATGAGTACAACCGTAAATACAAAAAAAATAAAAAAAGAAATAGATAAGTTTCAAAAATCGGGGAACATACAAAAAGCGATTGAAACTTGTCAAAATGCTATTTCTCAAGATGAAAGCAATGCGGAACTGCATGTTAAACTGGGTGATTTATACATGCAATGGCATCTTGATATTTATCAAATTAAGCAATATGCCGATGAAGCTATTACGGAATACCAACGTGCACTTGAATCTTGTGTTAATTCGGCTGAAATATATTTTAAAATAGCAATAGCTTTTTACTATAAAAGAGAACTTGATAAGTCTCTTAATTATTTTAAA
The DNA here is from genome assembly GCA_947624265.1 of Candidatus Gastranaerophilales bacterium. Classification (GTDB taxonomy): domain Bacteria; phylum Cyanobacteriota; class Vampirovibrionia; order Gastranaerophilales; family Gastranaerophilaceae; genus Avigastranaerophilus. The sequence continues at coordinate 11,757 of CANQJQ010000046.1, read as the reverse complement.
TTAGCTTTGGAGCATAATACAAAATTAGCTGAAGCTCATTTTATGACAGCAGAAATCTTTATGAAAAAAGGAGATTATATTGAAGCTTTAGAAGCTGCCCAAAGAGCAGTAGATATTGCACCATTTACATCTTCAAGAGCAAATTACCTTATCTATTGTATTTTATCAATTATTAATAAAGACAAACATTATAAAAGATTTATCAGCTTGATTGCTTCATATTTAACCCTGCCTTTTGATAAATATGCAAGGAAGGAAGTTATTAAAAAACTTTCTTATTTGAAATTTGTACCTGCTTTATTAAGAATTTCCTGCCTGATATTTTTAAAAGGGTTCAATGAAAATGTACTTGATATGTATAGGGAAATAATTGATAAAGCTCCGGGGTTTGTTGAATTATATGTTAATTTAGGCAGAGTATACTTTGAACTTAAAAGATATGAAGATGCAATTTGTGAATACAAAATGGCAATATGGCTGGACAGTCTTAATTTAAGAGCACATTATTACCTTTGTCAGTTATATGAAGAGCTGCAGGATTTTGACAACGCAATTGAAATATGTAAAAAATTAATAGAAATGCAGCCGAATGTAGCTGAATTTCATTGCAGAATGGCACAATATTTCTACCTTCAGGGCGATATTGAAAAAGCTATTGAATATTACCAAACTGCGGTTACACTTAATCCAAACCCTGAATGGACAAGCGTAGTTGCACAAACTTTAGGATTTATTTTTCAAGAAAATACAAATGATTTAGATGCTGCAATAAGTTCATACCAGCATGCTTACAGCCTTAATCCTAAAGATGTTGATATCTATCTAAACTTGGGGAATGTATTTTTTGAAAAAGGTTCTTTTGATAATGCTTTAATAGTTTATAAAAAGGCTCTTGAATCATCCCCGCATAATGCAAGATTACATTGTAATTTAGGTTATTTATACTGGGGCAAAGGTAATATTGAAGAAGCCGTTAAAGAATATGAAAAAGCAATTCAATATGATAATACTTATGATATTGCTTATAATAATTTGGGAGTTATATACCTGGATGATTACGGGAGGGTAAAAAAGGCTATAGAGCTTTTTGATGCCGCAAGAAGATATAACCCAAATTATGCTTTGGCTAATTATAATCTTGCCCGCTCAATTGCCATAACAGGTGATAAGGTGGAAGCTGCAAAATTATATCAGACGGCTCTTGAAATTAATAACTACACTCAGGAAATGGATCCGAGCGAAATAGAAGAAAAAATTCAAGATTTATTTACGTAGCGGGAGAAACTATTTTGGAATATACACAGGAAATAAGAGTTCTATATAGCGATACCGATTCATACGGAGTGGTTTGGCACGGAGCTTACACAAAGTGGTTTGAAGCTGCAAGAGTTGAAATCGTGGAAAAACTCGGACTTGAGCTTGAAACCTTAGAAAAAAACCATATTCTTTTTCCCGTTGTTGAAATGAATATTCGTTATAAATCTTCCGCTAAAATGAATGAAAGAATTATTATTAAAACTCATATAACAGAAGTTAAACCCTTAAGCGTTACTTTTGAGCATAAAGTTTTTGAAAAAAATACTCAAACTTTAAGAGTTATAGCACATACCACAATTGTTGCCATCGACTCAACAACGGGCAAAATGTACAGAAAATTCCCCGAGGATATTTATTCTAAATTTACTGCAGGCATGACAGATAACCTGTTATATTAATCCAAAGTTCAATAAAGTTTAATCTTTAGGCTATATCCCCAATTTTAAATATTTTTTAAAATTGTATAAAAACAGGGGATTTAACTTAGTATGCAAAATTCACTTGCTCAAAACTACTTAAGCAAAGCGGAAAAATTAAGGCTGAATAATAAATATAAAGAAGCGGTAGAAAGTTATCTGACTTCAATAATGATGAACAGAAATAACTCAGCATCATATTTAGGACTTGGTTTAGCATATAAAAATTTAAAAAATTATTCAAAAGCAATAATAAATTTTCAAAAAGCAGAAAAATTAAACCCTTTTAATGCTGAAATAAATAAAGAACTTGCACTATGCAATATAATCTTAGGTGATTTTGATAACGGCATAAAATATCTCATGACATCAATCAGGCTTGAACCCGATAATCTTGATATCCAAATGCAGCTTGCTTTAGCACATGAAATGATTGAAGAAGAAGACATGGCCTTAATGATTTATCAAAAAATCATAGAAACTAACCCTGAATTTTTAAGGGCATATATTCAAAAAGCAACTCTTTATATGCATTTGGAAGATTATTTAAACAGCGCTAAAATATTTAAAAAAGTCTTGGAAATTGATAAAAGTTATTTCAGGGCATATTTAGCTTTAGGTATCTGCTATGAAAAACTGGGGAACAAATCAGCAGCTAAAAGATATTATAAAAAATACATTCAAAATTCAAAAGATATAACAAACTACAAAGAAGTTATTTTCAGAATTTCAGAAATACAAAATTATAAACCAACTAAAAAACACTCTTTAAGAGTTTTATAATATAATTGATTATATAAAATCTTTTTGATAAAGTACAAACAAAAGAAGATAGTATTATGGAAGAGAAACTGGACATAATAACAATAGGAGAAAGTTTAATAGAGCTTTCTTCAAGTGAAAGTTTAACAACGGCAAAGAGCCTGGATAAATATTATGGCGGTGATACATTAACAACAGCCATAGCCGCCTTAAGATTAGGATCAAAAGTAGGATTTATTTCAAGAATAGGCATGGATTGTTTTCAAAGCTACCTAATGGAAAGCTGGCAGGATGAAGGTCTTGATATATCTCATGTTAAACCCGTTCAAGGCAACAACGGCTTATATATGGTTTCCAAGCCTGATGAATGCACATCGAAAGAGTTTTCTTTTTACCGAAAGAAAACTGCAGCAACAAACCTTTCAATAGAAGATATTGACCCCGAATATATTAAAAATACATCAATACTTTATACAACGGGAATAACTCAATCACTTTCCATAAGTGCCCGTGAGGCAGTAAAAGAAGCTTTTAAAATTGCAAAAGAAAATCATATTATTACAGCTTATGACCCTAATTATACTTCTCAAATTTGGTCAGAAGATGAAGCTAAAGAAGCTTTTGATGAAATTCTTGAGTATTTGGATATAATTTTCCTTAATGTTAAGTATGATTCTAAAATAGTTATTGATACAACTTCTGTAGATAATACGATTAAATATCTATGGGATAAGGGAATATCAACTGTTATAATAAAATCAGCCAAAGAAAAAGGTTATTATGTAGGTTGTCAAGGCAAAATAGAATTTATTCCGTTTATAAATGAAGATGTAACAGATGATACAGGTGCAGGTGATGCATTTAACGGCGGTGTGCTTCATGCAATAAATAACGGCATGTCCCCGTTTAAAGCAGTATCCTTAGGTGCTATAGTAGCAGGACTTCAAATTAAAAATTTTGGTGCGATTAAATCTATTCCTTCAAAAGACGAAGTTTATAAAATTTTTAAAGGTCAAAATGACTAAGAAAATATGTATTTCAGGCTATTACGGATTTAATAATTTCGGTGATGAAACTATTTTAAAGATTTTAATAAACAATTTAAAATCTTTTGATATTAATCCTGATATTACCGTTTTTTCTTCTAACCCTGATAATACAAGCAAAATACATAATGTAAAAAGTGTTCAAACTTTTGATATGGTTAACGTTATAAAAGCACTTAAAAATTGCGATTGCCTTATTTCAGGCGGCGGAAGTCTTTTGCAGGATGTTACAAGTATTAAAAGTTTAATATATTACTTAACGGTTCTTGCCTGTGCTCAGTTTTTCAGAAAAAAAACAATTATTTTTGCTCAAGGTATCGGGCCGATTAATAATAAATATCTGCAAAAAATTACATCCGCAATACTAAAGAAAACTTCTTTTATATCTGTCAGAGATGATAAAAGCCTTGAACTATTAGATAAATGGGAAATTAAGGCTATAAAAACCCCTGACCCCGTTTGGAATATCCCGCTTGTAAATATTCAAAAAACAAATAAAATCGGTGTCCAGTTAAGAAGCAGTAAAAATCTTTCCGAAGAAACCGTTAAAAACCTTGCAAACTGTATTAATAAATATTTTCCCGGCAGAGAAATTATTCTGATGGCACTACAAAATGAACAAGATTTGCCCGTTCTTGAAAAATTAAAACCATACCTTAATAATTCCGTAATTTATGAAAACACTTCCAACGAAAAAATTATACAAGATATAGCTTCTTTAGACACATTAATAGCAATGCGCTATCATGCCTGCCTTGCTGCCATAAAAAATAATGTTAAACTTCTCCCCTTAAGCTATGATATAAAAGTTGAAAATTTAGCCAAAGATTTTAGTTTAGAATATATTAATTTAAATAATCCGTCAAATACAGATGAAATATTTAATAAATTTATAAAAAGCACCATAAATTATAAAAAATACGAAGAATATGATTTTAATATATTAAAAAATGTTCTTAATTAATGATTTCATTTTTGTTTTCATTTAAAATATTTCTTAATTTCATAATAGCCTGAGCGTGTATTTGACAAATTCTGGACTCCGAAACATCAAGATTTTCGCCTATTTCTTTAAGAGTCATATTCTCATGGTAATAAAGCACCATAACCATACGCTCACGCTCGGGGAGTTTTTTAAGTGCCGCTTGCAGTTCATTTTTAACATCTTTTTCTGCAAGTTTTTCCAATGGATTAACAGAGTTAGTATCTTCTATTGTATCAATAAGTTCAATACCTTCATCGCCGGAATATTTTTTCTCGTATAATGAACCTACTGAAGTATCTTCTGAAAGAGTAGAAGCTACTTTATCTTTTTCAATGCCTAAATAATCAGCAATTTCTTGAGTTGTAGGAGTCCTTCCAAGGTTTTGCTTTAATATTTCAACAGCACTTTTAATATCTTTTATTTTCTTTCTTGCACTTCTTGGCAGCCAGTCTTGGGAACGAATTTTATCTATAATTGTTCCTCTTATCCTCATAATTGCATAAGTTTCAAAATGAGCACCCTTGTCGGGTGAAAATTTTTCTATTGCATCTATTAACCCTTCAACTCCAAAACTTGTTATATCTTCAATTGCAAAATTAGGAGGCAGGTTTAATTTAATTCTTCCTATAACATATTTTGTCAAATATATATATTGAACAATAAGTATATCTCTGAGCTGTTTATTTGTTTTATCACTCAGATATTTCATCCATAAATCTTCAAGCTCATTATCGGAAAGCCTTTTGATTTTATTATATGAATTGTTATCTATATTATCGCTCATTAACTTCTCCGAAGAAAAAAGTTATAACTTCTCTACCTAATTGTATTAAGTTATTGCGATTACCAAATCATATAGATATATGAATTCTATTTATTAATTAAAATGGGCATTTGCTTTATTCTTTTTATCCAAAAAGAATTATTTTCAACAGCTAAAGTAAAAGTTTCGCCAAACATTTCTTTTTCATATTCACTTTGGTCTTGTTTTGTTTCAAAACCGTTATTTATTAAAAGTTTTTTTATTTTGTTTCTTTTGGCAATATCAACGCTGATATTAATAAAAACTTCTTTATCCGTAGTATTGTATAGGGCTTTTTCTAATGCTGTTTGTAATAGTTTTTCTACGGCAGTTTCAGATAAAATTTTTACATCCAGATTTATTATATATACACAATCCTTGTATATTTTTAAATCCATATTTGCTATTAACTTATCATTTGGAAATTTTATACAATATTTTTCTATGGAATTTTTAGAAGAAAATCTTCTGTATAAATCAATTTTTGTTGTATTTTTGCCAAGCAGAAAAATATTATTAAGCATAACAAAAGACTTAATTTTTTCCCATTTCGGAAGTAAAAATATCTCCTCTTGTATGTTTTCTATTTGTAATTTAGTTTTATTATTATTGTTTGTAAGTGTATTAAGCATATTTTAAACTCTTTTAGAAAGAGATTTTTATTTCTATTTTTTCCTATTTTCTCTGATATTAAAACGGATAGATTTCCATACTATTCGGTTAGTTCTTTATTTTATATTCTACAACTAATTATGTCAATTTCAAGTATTTATTTAACATCTTTTAATAATTTATTCTTTTACTTTTATTGTCATGCCTCATTAAATATAAACCCGAAAGAAAATTATTTTTGATAATATAATCGGGTGTTGCTTTAAACTGTCTGTTTTTTAGAACATAAGACAAGAAACTGTATGTTAATAATTTTATATTTAATTCTTTTGTCTTATATTCAAAATAATCATTCAATATGAATATGTGATTTGAAACTTCTTTATTATTGTATTTACGGGCATATTGAACTTCCAAATCAAGTGCAACCGTATTAACTCCGATAGAGTGCATTAATTCAAAAAATTTATCTATTTCCTTAAGATTATCGTTATATCCCGGAACAATAATATATTTAATTATTACATTATCTTTTGATGCCTGAATATATTTTTTAATATTATCAAGAACAGTATCAAATTTATCGTTTCGTTTAATTCTAAAATAAGTATTTTTAAAGCCGGAATCAAGCGAAATAACAACGGAACCCATATTTTTTTCCAAAGCATTATAAATTGATTCACTATATTTTATTCCGCTTGTATGAATTCTAACTTTTGTTCCTTTATCAATAAATAATTGAATCAACTCATCGAAATTTTGCATACAAGTGGGTTCACCGCCTTGGAATGTAGCTTCTCCGCCTTGTTTATAATAACCCTTATCTATTAAATCCTTAATAATAGGATATGTACTATAATTTTGAGAACCTGAATTATATTCAACAGAACAATAAACACATTTAGCATTACATAACCTGCAATGAGAGAAATGAAACTCGGATATTTTTCTTTCATTTGAAAAATTATAATCGCATAAATGGTAGCAATTTTCACAATCGTAAATGGTTTTTTCTTTTTGCTCGGCTATTCTTTTTGCTTTAATATCAAAAATTTTTTCCCAATCTATCATTTCTCCATGATAATCATTTAATAAAACGGGCAATCCTCTTCCGTCATTATGAGATATACAGCAATCACATACTTTATCCAATTCAAAATCTATACCCTGTTCAAGAAAACTGCATCCAAGACTGTTCATTTTAACTCCTTATTATTTAAGAAAGAACAACCTGTAGTTGTTCTTTCTTAAATAAATATTTATAAATTTTTATTCTGCGTAAACACTGACTTGTTTTCTGTCTCGTCTGTGGGGTTCAAATTTAACTACCCCGTCAATAAGAGCAAAGAGAGTATAATCCTTGCCCATACCTACATTGTTACCGGGGTGGAATTTAGTACCTTTTTGACGAACGATAATATTACCTGTAGTAACAGCCTCGCCGCCGAATTTTTTAACGCCTAATCTCTTACTTTCACTGTCGCGGCCGTTTTTACTTGACCCGACACCTTTCTTATGTGCCATTGTTATTTTCTCCTTAAATTATTATTCTTCTGAAGCTGTTTCTGCTGATTTTTTAGCAGTTGTTCTGATTTTGTTAATCATAACTCTTGTAAAATTTTGTCTGTGTCCTTGTTTTCTTCTGTAGCCTTTTTTAGCTCTTTGTTTGTAAACAAGTACTTTTTTAGCTTTGTCATGTTTAACAATGCTGCCTTCTACACTTGCATTTTTAACGTAAGGCTGACCAACTTTTGATTTTTTACCGTTAACAAGCATAACAACATTTTCAAATACAACTTTAGTTTCTGCTTCATCTTGAAGTAATTCAATATCAACGTAACGACCTTCGGTAACTTGATATTGTTTTCCGCCTGTTTCAATAATCGCGAACATAAAATATTCCTTTCATTTGAGGTATCCGCAGCCCTGGGGCATTTGTGAGCGAATTGCCTATCTAACACTTGTACACTATTGTACATTATGAATAAAGTTTACCCTGCACAAAATCTAATGTCAACAATTATAAATTATCTTTGTTGAATTACACTAACCTTACTTACAAACTTTAATAGAAAATAAAAAATAAAAAATAAAAATTGAAAGCCTGTATTTTGTTTCGTTTTTATTGCTTAACGAAGCAGCTTCAAGCGAAGCTCTCTTTGCTGAGCTTTGGCTGAGTTTAGCAATACAGAAACAAATACCGAGCTGAAATTTTTATTTTATTATTTACCTTGTATCAGAATATTTTGTAAATACCCTGATATTTACAACAAATCAACATCGGATACCTGCATAGGTGCCCCCATTAATTTTTCTAAGTTTGCAGCCGATACGTGGTAATTTAACAATGTATTATAATATTCAAGCTGAGAATTTCTGTAGGTTGTTTCAGCGTCTTTAAGTTCAATAGCATCGCCTAAGCCTACCTTATATCTGCCCGAAGCTTGGTCATATTGTTCTTTTGCCTGATCCATATTTAACTTTGCAACGGAAATACTCTCTTGAGCCGTAGTTAAGTTTAAGTATGCCTGTTTAACTTCAAAATAAATATTTTGTTTTGTATTTTCATAATCCGCTAAGTCTTTTTTATAAGTAGCTTTTGCTTCATCCATTTGTTTTTTTAGTAAAAGTAAATTAACGGTTTGATAATTTAATTGAGCGCCAACCTGATAACCGTAATCGGTATCAACCTGTTTACCGCCTCTTGTATAAGATGCAAACCCTGATATATTAGGAGTAAAAGCTCGTCTTGAAGCACGAACCAACAACTTTGACGCATCAGCCTTTTTCTGAGCGGCTAAAAGTTCGGGGCTTGTATCATAAGCAGTATTTATAGCTTCCTCTGCAGTTATTCCGTATGCTTTTGTTGAAAGATTATCCGTAACATCATAATCGGAATATTCAGGCGTTCCCATTGCGTTACTTAATTGCACATAAGCTATCTTTAAAGTATTATTTGCCTGAATTAAATTAAGTTTTGCCCTGCCTAAATTGTATTCTGCCGTCAAAACATCTATTTTTGCTTTTGTTCCGATATCATAATATGCTTTTGCCTGTTCCAAGTGAAGCGTAAAATCCTTTACGGTATCTTCATAAACTTTCACTTGCTGCTGCGCAAACAAAAGATTATAATATGCTTGTTTTACCGTAAATATAACGGTATTTATACTGTTTTCCAAATTATATTCGGCAGCTTCATAAGTTCTTTTAGCCAAATCAGCCTGTGCTTTTGTTTTTCCAAAGTCAAATAAAAGCATGTTACCTGATAAAGTAGGTGCATAAAACATATCATAGACCTGTGTGGGGAAAGCGAAGTTTGACATCTGCATATCGTTTCTTGAATAGCTTATACCTGCGGAAAAAGTCGGGAAATAATTAGCCCAAGCTTGTGCTATTTTGCTTTTATATATTTCAGCATTTCCCATAGCCGATTGAATTAAAGGATGTTTTTCAAGTGCTATTTTAACACACTCATCTACTTCCATTATTCTTGTTGTATTAACACTTCCGTGATATGCGGTATCAGTAAGAACCGTACTTGACTGTGTCTGCGTATTTACTGCAGGTACTTCATTATCTGTTTTTATTTCTTTTGTATTTTTAGATTTTTTTTGCTTCTTTAATAATTTAGCCTGTTTTTTTTGTTCTTTTTTTACTGATTTAATAGTTTTTTCAGGCTCTTGTTTTTTAACCTTTTCAGTTTTATGAAATTTATCTTTGAACTTTTGTACAAAAGAAACTTTTTGCACGGGAGTCATTGAAACTTCAACGGGAGGAAGCTGTTCATAAATAACTTCATCTCTAAATGGGCTGTCATCCGCAAAAACAGGAGATGCCATAATCAAAAACATTAATATAAATAATTTTTTATTCATTTTTTCCACTCTACTCTTATATTATATTTTAGTTTGTTTGTTTTTTTCTTTTAGCCATATTTTCAACCGTTGATTGAACAAGTACATAGAATACAGGTGTTAAGATAGTACCGATTGTAGCAGCGGCCGTCATACCTCCGAACACCGTAGAACCAACTGAAATTCTGCTCTGAGCACCTGCCCCGGTTGCAAATACCATAGGTAATACACCGAATACAAACGCTAAAGCCGTCATCATAATAGCTCTAAATCTTATTCTTGCCGCCTCTATTGCAGCTTCTTCAATACCCAGACCTTTATTTTCATGCAGGTCTTTTGCAAATTCAACAATCAAGATTGATTGTTTTGCCGCGATACCGATTAAAGCTATCATACCGACTTGCGAATACAAATCGAAAGACTGACCTATCATCATTTGGAAGATTAACGCACCTAAAGCGGCAACAGGAGCAATTAACAGTACCGCAACAGGTATTGACCAGCTTTCATAAAGTGCAACCAAGAACAAATATACGAAAGTCAGTGCCAAGGCGATAACTACACCTGTTTGACCCGAGGATTCACGTTCTTGAAGTGAAGTACCCGACCAGTCATAACCTACATCTTTTGGCAGAGTCTTTGTTGCTACCTGTTCCATGGATTTCATTGCTTCACCTGAGCTCTTGCCCGCAGAACCTTGTCCTGAGAACTGAACGCTTCTGTATTGGTTAAATCTTGTAATTGATGCCGCACCAACCGTTTGTTCTATATCAATCATTGTCATTAAGGGCACCATTTGTCCGTTCATATTTTTAACATATATTTTATCAATATCCGTAACTTTGTTTCTGAAATCATCTTCAGCCTGCATTTGAACCTTAAATACACGTCCTAATTTATTGAAGTCGTTTATATAATATGAACCTAAAGTTGAAGCCAAGGTTGAATATAATTCTTGTATACTTACATTTTGAGCTAAAACTTTTTCATAATCAATATTTAATCTGTACTGAGGAACATTTGCCTGATATGTGGTATAAACACTGCTTAAACCTTTATCTTGGTTAGCCGCAAAAGTTAATTGGTTTGCAAATTTTTCAATATCCTGAAGTGAATGCTCGCCTTTAGAGAGCATTTGGAACTCAAAACCGCCTAACATACTCATACCTGATATTGCGGGAGGAGAAAATGCAGCTATCGACGCTTCATTGATTGTAGCGGCACGTGCTCTTAATTCCTTAAGTATACCGTTATGAGATAAATCCGTAGGTTTGCCTTGAATTTTTCTTATTATCCAATCCCAAGGATATATTTTTCTTTCGTTCCATTCTTTTAACGGAACAATACAAAATGCTTGGTTTGTAGGCCCGATACCCGCGAAGGTAATAATTCTTTCGGGAACAACACCGTCTATTTGTTTTACTTCATCCGTTAATTTTAATAATACTTCCTGTGTCTTATTTAAAGCAGAACCTGGGGGCAATACTATTTGGGCCATAACAACCGCTTGGTCTTCATCGGGAATAAACCCTGTCGGTATAAGTTTAAACAGTATACCCATTAATATAATAAAACCTGCATATAAACACAGTGTTAATTTTCTGTTATAAACAAACTTTTTAACAACATCCAAATACCAATGTGTTGCTTTATCAAATCTTTCATCAAAAGCGGTAAATACCTTTTTAATAAATGCGGTAAAGAAGTTAGAAGGTTTTCTGTTCGGGTCTTCGGGTCTTAAAATAATAGAGCACATAGCAGGCGATAGCGTTAACGCGCATATTGCGGATAGTGCAATAGATACCGCAATACATACTGCGAATTGTCTGTACATTAACCCTGACAAGCCCGATATAAAGGATACGGGAACGAATACCGCCATCAATACCATAGCCATAGCGACTAAGGCACCGCCTACCTCCTGCATGGTAAGCTGTGTAGCTTCTACAGGTGTTTTCCCGTC
>CANQJQ010000045.1 GCA_947624265.1 Candidatus Gastranaerophilales bacterium | reverse complement strand
GGTACCGTTACTTTAGAAGTTGCTAAAGCAGTTAAAGACGCTAAAGCTGGTAAAGTTGAATTCAGAGCAGATAAACAAGGTATGATTCACGTACCTATCGGCAAAATTGAATTTTCACAAGAAGATTTAATGAAAAACTACATCACTTTAGCTGATGCCGTTTTAAGAGCTAAACCTTCTTCTTCTAAAGGTATTTACTTAAAATCCGTATACTTAACTACAACAATGGGACCAAGCATTAAACTTGACTCCAAAAACGTTGCAGCAGAAGTTAAAGAAAATATACAATAATCAAACTTGTTATTTTTAAGTTATAATAGAGTATATCAAATTTTTGATATACTCTATTAGTTTATATAAGAGGATTTTATATTGGCAAACGGCAGAAAACTAAAAGAAAGAATACAGTTATGGAGTCTTATAAAACTTTTAAAACTGTTCTTTTTAACCGAACAACATCTTTTAAAAATAAAAAGTGTAAATTATCCAAAGGAACAATTTATATTTTCCATGTGGCATTGCCATCAATGCTTAACATACGGAGTTAAAGATAAATCAACATTTTATGCGCTTATAAGCGCTTCTAATGACGGAGAAATCATTGCAAAAGCCGCAGAATGCCTAAATATAAAATCAGTAAGAGGTTCATCTAAACGCAGAGGGGTTGCAGCATCATTAGAATTAATAGAAAAATTAAAAGAAGGCAACTCTGTAGGTATTATGGTAGATGGACCAAGAGGTCCGAGGGGTAAAGTCAAAGACGGGATAATAAACATATCAAAGATTTCAGGAGTACCTATTATTCCTGTTGCTTGGCATTCTAAGTCAAAATTGTTTTTTGAATTAAATACTTGGGATAAATTTAAAGTTCCGATAGGTCCATGTCAAACAGTCGCTCTATATGGCGACCCAATCCATATTCCCGCTGAACTCACAAAAGAAGAAACGCAAGAATGGTGCAAAAAAATAGAATCCGAAATGAACAGGCTTCAAAAAAATTTGGAAGAAAATTACGATGAATATTTAAAGAAATAAAAAAAGACCTCTTAAATTAAGAGGTCTTTTTTTAGTTACAATTAAGAAATTCTTTGGAACATATATCCGATACCGCGAGCCGTTAAAATTAACTCAGGATTAGCAGGGTCTGTTTCCAATTTAGAACGTAATCTTGATATATGAACGTCAACTACCCTTGTATCAATTCTGTGATCCGGCGGATAAGACCAAACATGCTGAAGAATTTCATTTCTTGAATATGCTTGACCCGAATTATTAACCAATAATTCCAACAAACTGAATTCCATACCTGTTAATCTGATACGTTCATTCTTCCTGAATACCTGTCTTCTGGCGGTATCTATTCTGATATTACCTGTTGTAATAACATTTTTAGCCACCTTGCTTGCCGGAGCAGAAACTTCTTTAGTATTTGTTCTTCTCAGAACAGCTTTAACTCTTGCTTCCAATTCTTTCGGACTGAACGGTTTAATAACATAATCATCAGCACCGAGTTCTAACCCTGTAATTCTTTCCGAAACATCGCCTAAAGCAGTAAGAATAATAATCGGAACATCAGATGTTCTTCTTATTTCTCTGACTACACCATAACCGTCTACTTTTGGCATCATAACATCTAAAACGATTAAATCCGGATTATGTTTATTAAAAGCTGCAATAGCTTCTTCACCATCAGATGCGGTAATAATTTCATATCCAATCATACTCAAACGAGCTTCTAAAATTCTTCTGATACTAGCTTCATCGTCAGCTACAAGTATTTTTTGACGAGAATCTTGTTCGGCTTGTAGTTCACTGTTTTCTGTCATTTCCTAGACCCCTCAAAACTTAAAAATAATAATCAATGATTACATTATATTACAAAATATAAAAAAATCAAAATATTTCTTAAAAAAACATAAAATATTTTAATATAGTTTTGTTAATATATTCCTTTAAATATTTGATTTTTGAGTAATTTTATTTAATTATTTTACTATTGCTTAAAGGGAATTGAGGATTTTTTATGAAATGAAGGATTTTCTGTCGAAATATAAAAATCAAAATGAATTATTTGCTTATTTATCAATATTTATAGCTGTTCTGTTATACGGAACAACCCTAACGGCAACAAAAATTTGTTTACAATACTATTCAACTCCTCAGTTAATGGTATTAAGAATGTTTATTTCGGCAATCCTTTTCCTTCCTTTTATTTTTACGGTATACAAACACGTAAAAATTGACTTGAAAGATTTAAAGTTAATATTGCTCATGATGCTTTGCGAGCCGTGCTTATATTTTATATTTGAAACAAATGCGCTTAAATACACAACATCAGGTCAAGCCGGGATTGTAAGTTCTTTAGAACCCGTTATACTGGTTATTGCCGCAAGAATTATATTAAAAGAAAAATTTGTTAAAATAGTATATTTGGGGTTATTTATTTCTATTTTAGGTTCTGTTTTATTAAGTTTATCTTCTGATGTATCGGAATTAGCTCCCAATCCGCTTTTGGGTAATTTTTTGGAATTGATTGCAATTATACTGACGGACACTTGCGTTATAACAACAAAATATTTAATGGAAAAATATCCGCCATTCTTCTTGGCGGGATTGTCTGTTTTAGGCGGTTTTATTTTCTTTTTCATACTTAACTTTATTTCTCAGGAAAGTATACATATAACTTTGAATGCAAGTTTATTTTTGGTTATATATCTTGGTATATTAACTGTTGTAGCGTACGCCTTATACAATTTTGCAATATGTACACTTCCTGCCAGCAAATTCTCTCCGTTTTTATTTATACTTCCCGTAGCGGCTGTCATATTCGGCTGGTTTTTCTTGGGAGAAACTTTTAACCTTAAACAGCTTGCTGCCTGCTCTCTTGTATTTGCCGGTATAGTTATATGCCAAATTAATACTAAGAAAAAATTTGTTAAAACTTTTAAAAAAATACCCGTTCTTGATAACTTGTTATTTTCACAAAAAAAATAGTTTATTTATGATATAATCCAAAAGGAACATTAATAAAAGGGATATACGTGCAAATAGGAATACCGAGAGCTTTATCATTTTATAATTTTTACCCGTTTTGGTTCGGTTTTTTTTCGGACTTGGGGATTGAAATAGTCCTGTCTGACCCGACTACAAAACAGACAATGTCAACAGGATCTTCGTTAGTTGTACCTGAAACTTGCCTGCCTGTTAAAGTATACGTAGGACACATTTTAAATTTGCTTGATAAAGGCATAGATAAAATCTTAGTACCCTGCATTCAATCTATTGCACCAAAAATCTATAACTGCTCTAAAATCAGAGGACTCCCTGATTTAATCAGAAACGTTATTAAAAAAGATTTTACACTTATCGATGCAACTCTTGATAAATCAGAGAAAAATCAAGGCTTATATGAGTTTTTAGCTCAGGCAGTCAATCCTTTTGGCATTACCGATACGGATAAAATAAAGCAAGCATCAAAAAACGGATGGAAGGTATACAATAATTTCCATATTATGACAAGAAGCGGAGTCCCTTATAAAAAAGCGCTAAAATCCGCTATAGAAAATAAAGTTATTATTGCCGATAATCAGAAAACATATCCCGTAAATATTGCTTTAATTGCGCATGGATACAATCTGTATGATGAACGCGTAAGTATGAAAATATTTGATAAACTTGAAAAACTTGACGTTAAAATTTATACGGCTGAAGGCTTAACCCCCGAGCAGATGAAAGAGGGTTTAAACCTTATGCGGGCAAAATTATATTGGGCAAATGAATATGAAATATCAGGGGCAGCCGCTCACTATATAGCGGATAAGCAGATTGACGGAATTATAACAATTAATGCCTTCGGATGCGGGCCTGATTCTTTAATGCTTGAACGTGTTTCAAGATTTGCCTCAAAAACTCAAAAACCGATACTTCACTTATCAATTGATGAGCACACGGGTGAAGCAGGTTTTGTAACAAGACTGGAAGCCTTTGTTGATATGCTGTACCGCAAAAAACGTTCAAAAATTCTTAATAAAATTAAATTGAACAGAAAAGATAAGTACACAGATATTACCTGCAGGGATTTAATTTAGAATTTATTTGCACTCGTTAACTTTAAAATCAGGATTCTTTTTTAATTTTTCTTTTATTTTATCAAAAGATAAAAATCCCGCCTGCGCTCCAAAGTTTTCAACAACAGAAGCCGCATTAACCGAAGCATATTTTAAAGAAGTTTGAATATCTCCTTTTGTCTTAATTAAAGATGCAACAAAGGTAGAGGCAAATGCATCACCCGCACCAAGAGTAGAAACAACTTTAGCCGGAAACTCACCGCACTGATAAAATCTGTATCCGTCATAGGCATAAACACCGTGTTTACCGTCGGTTATAATTACTATCCTGCCTTTTCCTTTATTTATTTCTTTTAACATGGAAATAATATCAGGATGTATTATTTTATCAGAGAATTTTTCGTTTTTAGTATCAGGTCTTACTTCAATCCCTGTAAGCATAGATGCTTCATCTCTATTTAAAACAACAACTTCAGCCGTTTCAAGTATTTTATATAAATTTTCTTTTCCTTGTTTAATACTGCTTGTACCGACATTTATAGCAAGATTTACATCATTTTCTTCCGCAAACATGGCAACTTTATCCAAAACTTTTGTGGAATCTCCGTTTAAAGGTGCCAAATATAGCCATTTGGATTTTTTTATAGCTTTAAAATCAATATCATCAGCATCTAAATGTGCATTGGCGCCTCTGTGAGCCAAAACAGTCCTATCTCCTTGAAAACTGGTTAAAATAATAGAAAACCCTGTTTTATGTTTTTTCGATTTTATAACGTTATCCGTATCAACATCAGCTTTTTCAAGAGTTTTCAATATTTTAGCGTTCTGAATATCATCAC
Organism: Candidatus Gastranaerophilales bacterium; assembly: GCA_947624265.1. Lineage (GTDB taxonomy): Bacteria > Cyanobacteriota > Vampirovibrionia > Gastranaerophilales > Gastranaerophilaceae > Avigastranaerophilus. The sequence goes on along the minus strand of CANQJQ010000045.1, from coordinate 9,460 downwards.
CTATTTTAATAATTGTAGTAGTTTTAAGTCCGAGGTTTGCAAAATTAACCGCAGTATTAACTGCCCCGCCTCCTGTTTGAATATCAAAATTATCTATCTCAATTTTTGCCCCGTATGGATACGCCATAAATTCACGCTTCGTATTTAATGAACTTACCGAAACTATATTTGCCGCATCTGTTTCAATAAAAGCATCAACTGTAGCACTTCCCATTGTTATTATATCGTACATTTTAATTCCCTTTTTTATTTATTATATTAGTTCGCCCGCGGGTGTGCAATATTATAAGATTGTCTTAATCTTTCTGTAGATACGTGCGTATAAATTTGCGTATTACTGATACTGCTATGCCCTAAAAGCTCTTGCACCACCCTTAAATCAGCACCATTTTCCAATAATTTTGTTGCGAAACTGTGCCTGAATACGTGAGGAGTTACATGTTTTGGGAGTTCTATTTTTCCCATAACATCTTTTATTGCAAGTCTTACACTCTGCGGTTGAAGCCTGTATCCCGTTTTATTAATAAATACGGGCTTGCTTGAAGCCGGATTTTCTTCTTTAAAGATTAAATATCTTACGGTTTTGATATAAGTCTGCAAAAACTTTTTAGCCCGCTCCGAAACAAGTACAATCCGTTCCTTTGCCCCTTTACCAAAAACTTTTATTTCATTTTCATCCAAGTTTAAATTTTCAAAATTTAAACTGCTTAACTCTGAAACACGCATACCTGTTGCATAAAGAAGTTCTAATATAGTTCTGTTTCTATATCCTGCCGGTGATTCCATCTTAATATTATTTAATACCTGTTCTATTTCGTTTTCCGTCAAAAATTCAGGCAGGGTTTTTCCTCGTTTTGGTGCATGAACACCAATAGCCGGATTTGTTTCTATAATTTTTTCCCTGTATAAAAATCTGTAAAAGGTTCTTAAAGATGCGATTTTTCTGGCTGTTGTAGTTTTTGTATAATTAAATTGCTGAATATATACTAAATATTCTCTAATTATATTATAAGTAACATCTTCAATATTTCTTTCATTTAACCATACCAAAAAACTTAAAATATCTGATGAATATGCGACAACAGTATGTTTAGAGAAGTTTCGTTCAACTTCTATATACAATTTAAAAGCTTGTAAGTATCTTTTAGAACTTTCATTCATAACTCTAAAATTGTAAAAAATTTTAATAAAAAAATCAATATTTATGCCATAAACATATATATATTAAGAAATATTAAACCAATTGAAATCATGCCAAAAACCATGGTTACATGGGTTTTGGGATATTTAAAATATTCATCAATTTGTTTACTAAACAATTTGTTGTACTCATAAAAATATTTTACTATAATATTTTTAGTGTTTTGATTTGTTCTTATGTAAAGGAGCTGATTAATTTTAAATGGACAAAATCGAGCAAAACCTTAATAAAATCAAAACACAAATCGCACCTTATAATCCGCAAATAATAGCAGTAACTAAATATTTTGATGAAAGTCAAATAATAAAGTACCATAAACTTGGATTAAGAGATTTTGGAGAAAACAGAGTAAAAGATGCTCTTGAAAAAATATCAAAACTCCCTGAAGAAATAAAAACTTCAAGCCGATTTCATTTGATAGGACATCTCCAAACAAATAAAGTGAAACAAGCTGTTGGCAACTTTGATTTAATTCATTCGGTGGATTCTATAAAGTTAGCAAACACAATAAACGAAGAAGCCGAAAAAAAGGGGATAGTACAAAAAATTCTTTTACAAATAAATAACGCAAAAGAAGTACAGAAATCAGGATTTTTTCCTGAAGATATTAAACCTGCCTTTGAACAGATACTATCTTTAAAGTTCATCAAAGTATGCGGAGTAATGAATATGGCACCTATCGACAGTTCGGAGGAGGAGCTTCATTATTTATTTAAGAATATCAAACAAATAAACGATGCCCTTGAACATGAATTTAGAGTAAAATTAAAACAAATCTCGATGGGGATGAGCAGGGATTATATGATAGCACTTCAAGAAGGTGCGACAATGATAAGACTTGGAAGAATACTATTTGAATAATACTTAGGAGGAAGAAAAATTGGCAGTTGCAGACAAATTTAAAGGAATTATTGATTTTTTAACATCAGGTTTTGATAGAGAAGACTCTATCTATGATGAATTTATGGACGACGACCCAAATTATCCAGTTAGAGATAATTTAGCTTTGGAGCCTAATTACACACAAGAAAATACAAAACAACAAAATAACAAGGTAGCTCAAATGTCTAACTACAGAGGTTATGAAGTAATGGTTTGCGAACCTCGTTCTTATGAAGATTCAATTTCAATTGTTAAACATTTAAAAGAAAGAAAAACTGTTATCTTAAATTTACAATTGCTTGATAAAGAACAGTCATTAAGAATAGTTGACTTTTTATGCGGTGCAACTCACGCATTATCAGGCAGCCAGCAAAAAATCGGTGATTCTGTATTTATCTTCACTCCTGTTAACGTTGCATTGTCTGCAGATTCACAAAAAAGCAAATTTTTAAGAGATGCTTTGTGGAATCAACCGCAAGCATAAGTTTTGGGGAAACAACTAAAAAGGAACGATATTAATCGTTCCTTTTTTATTATGAAAAAAGCAGGTGATTTTATCACCTGCTTTTAAAAATCTTTTAATAATTTTACGGATTTTTATCAAACATTTGTTTAATACCGTCAACAGAGCTTAATATACCTGTTGCTTCATAAGGCATATAAACCACTTTATTATTAGCTCCGTTTGTAATAGCAGTCATTGTTTCTAAGTATTTCATAGCAATTAAGTATTGATCAGGTTTACCTTTATCAGCTAAAGCTCCGATAATTCTTCCTATAGCTTCTTTTTCTGCATCTGCTTCAATTATACGAGCTTGAGCTATACCTTCAGCTCTTAAGATTTCAGCTTGCTTTTCACCTTCCGCTTTATTAATAGCTGCCATCTTTTCACCTTCTGCAGTTAATATTGCGGATTTCTTGATACCTTCAGCTTCAAGAATTGTAGCACGTCTGTCTTGTTCAGCTTTCTTTTCTTTTTCCATTGCCTGTTGTATTGATGCAGGAGGAACAATATCCTGAAGTTCAACACGATTAACTTTTACACCCCATTTGTCGGTTGCTTTATCAAGTATTTCTCTTAATTTATCGTTGATAATATCACGAGAAACAAGAGTTTCATCCAAAGCTAATTGACCTACAAGGTTTCTTAAGTTTGTTTGTGTAAGTTTTTCAATAGCTTCAGGAAGGTTTTCAATAGAATATATTGCTTTTCTTGCATCTATAATCTGGAAATATAAAAGTGCATTTATACTTATTGTAACATTATCTTTTGTAATAACGTTTTGGCGGGGAAAATCATAAACCGTTTCTCTTAAGTCTATTCTCGGAGAATAACTTAAAACAGAATAAGTTCTGCCATCTATACTCTTTTGCTTAACAATTTTAAGCATAGAACGAGGTGATTCTATAAACGGAAAAATCCAATAAAAACCTGCCGTTAATGTTCTTGAATATCGTCCTAAAGTTTGTATAATTACAGCTTCTTGCTGTTGAACAATAATTACGCCTTTTGCAATCAAAATGATTACACATAAGACAATAATACCTGATAAAATGAACATGTGGTTTCCTCCTTAAACCTTTTCTACATATAAAACTAAACTATCATGTTTTACAATTCTTACATCACAATCTGCGGGAATTTCTTCGCATCCCTCATTAAGTCTTGCTTCCCATCGTTCATCATAAATTGTTACCGCACCTGCAGTCGAATTTATGGGTTCTATACTTTTTACGACTTTCCCGATGTATTGAGATGCAAAATCAGCCTTTTCATTTTTATGTATTAATTTCATTAGTAACGGTTTTATAAATAATATTGAAAGTACCGATAAAACCGCAAATACTATAAGTAATACCGGAAAATCATTATAGAACAAAGATATTACTGCGGTAATTATACCCGAAAAAGCGAAGTTAATACAAAACATAGTAGGCATAAATATCTCTATTACTATCGCAACTATTGATATAATAACAAAAATCATCCAAATATCCATAAAAAATCCTTTCCTTATTCTTCTGTGGGTGTCGTTAATGCTTTTATTGCTTGGTCTTTAAGTGTTTCTTTTAATTTATCTTTATCTTTAAACAGCCCCTTCAACTTTTTAGCGGTTTCTTGTGTCTGTTTAAGTGTTTCTTTAGTTTCTTCAGTCATAGAAGCTTCTGCAGTTTCTTTAAGTTTATTTACAGCGACTTCTTTTGCCTTTTCTTTTACTTCTTCTTTACTCATGGAAGTTAGCCCTTGAATGTTTTGTAATTCAGGCGGTATTTTAGTATCAGCCGGCAAGGACTTTAAGTAATTTTGAGCTTTATCCATATCTGCCTGCAATGCCAGCCATTTAAATGATTTTATTAAAGTTAACGGTTTTGCCACATCGCCTCTTACAACAACCTGGAATTTTGTTGCATTTGTATCAGAAATATTTTTACCTAAAGAAGGTATTTGATCCATTTCTGCCTGTGTAACAACTTCAGTAAATAAGAAGAACAACTTGCCCATTACAAAACTCATACCGGGTGTTGCTTTCATTAAGTTAATAGGGTTTAACAATGCAACCGGTCCGAGTGAATCCGATACTTGCGAGCCTAATCTGCCTCTGAGTTTTATGTCTATTTTATTTTTTAATAAATCAAAATTACCGAAAATATATGTTGCCATAATATCTCCCGACGAATCTATAGGATTTATTTCACAAATACCGTTGTTAAACGCCAAATGACCATTTAAAGTATTATAATGGCTTGTATCAAATGATAATAATGAATTTAAAACACTTCCGATTGTTGATTTAAAGAACTCATTTTCTCTGATGTTTTCTGCCATAATAAGATTTTCCAACTTGCCGAAAGGTCCTAATTGTCCGTTTTTCATTGTAAAATTAACATTTCCTTTTAAAGATTTCATTTGCTGTTCATAAGTAGCGCCCTTTAAGGAAATCTCGGTATCAAAATCCATTGTACCCGTTAAGGTATCTTTCATAGCTGCCGCATCAAGAAGAGTCTTTTCAACATCCAGACCAGCACCTTTTAATTTTGCTTTAATCTCACTTGATACAAGATTCATTGATACATCACCTCTAACCTTGCCTTTAAATGCGGAGGTTAAGAGATTATTTACATAGAATACATTATTTAACAAGGAAATTTTGCCTGTAGTATCATTTAAAATTATATTTCCCGTTTTAATTGTTTTAATATCAATACTTCCATCGCGAATAACTACAGGTATATCAGCAGCTTGAGAATTGGAAGATGCAGAACCTGACGGAGCAGGAGCCATATATTTCATAGCCGCATCAGATACTTTCATCAATTTATCAGCGTCTGTTAATTTTGATATAAGATTTAGATTTTTTATTACAAAATTGTTTGAAGGAGTTAAATCCGCATTAATTAAGATATTATAATCCGATCCGTTTGCAATCAGATTATTTATATCTATATCTAGATTTTTACCTTCAAATTTAGAAGCTATTCTGTTAACGGTAAGCATTAATTCAGGAATTTTTGCATCCCAAATATTAAACTCACCTCTTATTCTTGGGGCAGCCAAATCCCCAAAAATAAACATACTGCCTTTAGCTTTCAGTGCTGATTGAGGGAAAGCACAAATTTTACCCGATAAATCATTAGGCATTTTTACTTTTATCAGGTTTATATTGGGCATTGAGGTGTTTAATTTAGTAATTGTACCGTCAACACCGACTATTTCATCCAATTTAACTATTGTTTTTTCGGGATTTTCAGGGTCTTGGCTTACGGTTTTAATAAAGAAACCTGTATCCTTTATTTTTAATCTGTCCCCCTTAAAATCTATCACGGTTTGGAGTATGGTATTTTTATTCAGTACGTTATTTAAGTCAATCGGGGTAATATAATTATTTTGATTAGCTTCAATTGATGCAAAAAGTGTTTGCTTTTTACTGTCTCCTGCCAAATTTACATTAACTGGAATTGAGCCTTTTTCGTTTATAAAAATCGCTAAATCTTTCCCGAGGAATTGTTTTAAATCCTTTGTACGAAAGCTTCCGTTTGCATCAAATTTAAAATCAGGATTCTTTATATAATTTTTAATTATGCCTGAAATATTTATATCTGTTGCATTATTAACTCTAAGTACGGCAGGTGAAATAACAATATCTTTTTCACCGATATTTAGTGCAAATTTTTCACAACCGACAGTTGCTCCGTTCATAGTTAATTTAAAATCAGAGTTATTAATATCACCCGTAAATTTCTTAAAATCGCTGTCAAAATTTGCGGTTAATATATTGTTTAAATAATGAATTTTATTTACGTTATCCGTTAAAGATAAGTTGTTTAAAGTTAATTTTATATTACCTGCGGCTTTTTTCAGTTCGCCTTTTATATAAGCATTCATATTAATAAAGCCTGAATTGACGGTATATGCATTATTGATTTCCGAAGGCAGGAACATTGTAAATATGTTTTCCAAAGGCAGTTTTTGCATATCAACTTTAATATCCGCAACGGAAGCCGCATCTATTGTTCCTGAAACTTTAAATATAGTCTTTGCTATTTCAACCGTAGTATCTAAAAACTCAAGCATACTGTTTTCAAGAGATAATATTGAGTTTACTTTTGCCAAAACAGTATTTGTTTTCATATTTTTAACGATACAATCTTTTATTGTAATATTGCCGGAAGATTGTAATTTTTTAAAGTTTGTTTTTATATATGTATCTGCTATAAAATAGCCTTCACCTCTAATTGGCTCCAATTCATTTTGGATATGAAGAGAATTTAAAGTTGCTTTAATCAGGCTTATTACATCATCCAGTTTGATTTGATTTGATGTAATTTTCATATCCATATTAGGTTTTTTGCCGTAATTCAATTTACCTAAAAGTGAAATTTTTTCTTCTTTTGTAATGAATAAATCAGAATCAATATCTGCTTTTGTACCTCTTGTTATCAAATGAAGTTTACTTTCGGGCAATTGCATACCTGATAAATTGAGAGTAAAGTTATCAACATTTAAATAACCTTTTGAAACAATAAGTCCGTCTTTATTTCTGATTTTTATCTTAGAATCAATATTAGTCTTTAAATCATAAGACTTATACATTGCAACAGGGTTAACAAAAGGAATTTCAACTCTTTGCGCTTTATCATCCTCTTCATCAAGCTTGCTCTGCTGCGGAATAAAGGTATTAATATCAATATTTGCGGTAATATTTTTTGTTTGATTAAGATATAATTCAGCCAAAGTTTTTACTGAAACCGCTTTTCCGTTATAATAACCAAAAGCCAGTTCATCACCGCGTAATTTTAAAAATTCATTTGTTTTTAAATCATTAATAAACGCAGAATAATTTATTAATTTAACGGCAGGCACAACAACTTTAATTAACGCAGGATCTATTAGCGGTTTTTGTGCGGATTGAAGGTTTTGTTCAATATTTTCATCTTTTTTATTAAGAACTTCTTCAAAAGCACTTACAGCCTTAAACGCTTTACCGTCCACTATATCAACATTAAGAACAGGGTTTAATATATCAGCTTTTGAAACTTTTACGGTTAAAAATATCAAGTGAGGAATAGATATTCTGCCTATAAAATTATCTGCCGCCAATAATTCCGAGTCATCAGGAAGCTTTATTCTTATGTTATCAACACTGACTCCCGCACCCAATAACGGGGTTACTGATATCTTAGGATTATCAAAATCCAATTTTAAGTTCGTCTGCTCCGTTACAATTTTCTGTAAATCCGGTTTAAACTTATTTAAATCAACAACTCTTGGCAGTACAAATAAAAATGCCAAATATAATAAAACAATTATAGAAAGGATTAATATCCCCGTAATTTTCAAAAATTTTTTCATAATTTACCCTTTTCTACCATGAAAACATTATATTCTAAAATAACTTGAAAAGTTTAAAACCTTAACTTATGTAAAGTCTTGTATAAATTTTTTTTTGTTTGTATTAATATGTTGTTGAGTTGTGAATCCGATAGGTTAGATTACATTAGTAATGACTTAGTCTTATTCAAGATGGGAAAGCAATTCACGAGGTACAAGAAAAAAACAAAAGGAGAAACCAAGATGCCGGTAGCATCAATGATTGAATTACTTGACGCAGGTGTACATTTCGGACACCAAACACAAAGATGGAACCCAAAAATGAAACCGTTTATTTACGGTGCAAGAAACGGAATTTACGTTTTAGACTTAAGAAAGACTTCAGAAAAACTCGATGAAGCATACGCAGCAGTTAGAGACTGCGCAGCAAGAGGCAAAAATGTTGTTTTTGTCGGCACAAAAAAACAAGCTGTTGATGTTGTTGCTGAAGAAGCAACAAGAGCAGGTGCTTATTACGTTAACAGAAGATGGTTAGGCGGTATGCTTACAAACTTTGAAACTATTAGAGGCAGAGTTAATAAATTAAGAGAAATTGAAGAATTTTCTAACTCCGGTCAATTGGAAAAATTACCTAAAAAAGAAATTGCTCAAACAATGAGAAAACTTTCTAAATTAACAAAAACTCTGGGCGGTATCAAAGAAATGAGAGGCATGCCTGATTTATTGGTAGTTATTGACCAAAAGAAAGAAGCTATAGCTATAGCAGAAGCCAATAAATTAAATATACCCGTTATATGTTTAGCGGATACTAACGCAGACCCTGACGGAATTGACTATATAATTCCGGGTAATGATGACGCCATAAGATCTATTAAATTAGTTTGCGCAAAACTTGCCGATGCGGTTTTGGAAGGTAAACAATTAAGAGAAAATAAAGCTAATCAAATGTCAAAAATCCAAGCAGTAAAAGCTGAAGATGCAGGCGTAACTGAAGAAGAAGTTAAAGCTGAAACTAAAGAAGAAACTGCTGTTGAAGAAACCGCAGTTACCGAATAAATTGAAAGGATAATCAAATTATGGAAATAACAGCTGCTATGGTCAAAGACCTTAGAGAAAAAACAGGCGCAGGTTTTATGGATTCCAAAAAAGCGCTTGAACAATGCGACGGAAATATCGAAAAAGCAATGGAATTTTTAAGACAAAAAGGGATTGCTTCTGCAGAAAAGAAACAAAACCGCATTGCTGCTGAAGGTTTAGTTGCTACATATATTGAAAACGGGGTTGGTTCTATTGTTGAAGTTAACTGTGAAACAGACTTCGTTGCTAAAAATGAAGACTTTAAAACTTTTGTTAACGGTTTAGCTAAACATATTGTTATGACAAAACCTCAAGATATGGATGCTTTAAACAATTCTGTTTGCTCAGTATGCAATATGAAAATTGAAGACGCCGTTAAAGATAAAATTGCTACTATCGGCGAAAAAATAAGCATAAGAAGATTTGAAGTTATGGAAGGCAATTTAGCTACTTACGTTCACAACGGTAAA
>CANQJQ010000044.1 GCA_947624265.1 Candidatus Gastranaerophilales bacterium | reverse complement strand
GAAATTTAAGTGAATCACAATTATAAAAGATGGTATGATCATGATCCTGTTTTGCTTGAAGTAATTAATCTTCTTCAAAATTATCAGAATGAATTAAAAGCTCAAGCAGAAATTTTTCTAACTGAAATCGAGAAAAAAGTTTCTAAAGAGGCAATTGATAAATTTTATGAAATGGTAAGACCAAAAGTCTGCAACCGCTGGTATGATAAAGATCCTATTATTTCAAGGACTGTTGAACTTTTAAGAGTTGTTCCGCCCGATGTACAAAAAGCTACTGCTCAAAGCTTTTTAAAAGCACTTTCCGATATGGGCATTTATAATAAAGAAGAAAGTATAAACTAAAATCAGTCTAAGATTTCTCCCGTAACAATATTTACCCTTAGCGGTTTATATAATTTTATGTATAAAATTTGACCGTCTTTTGCTATAAAATTTTTACCTTTTATAACAACTCTTGCAGCTTTTGAAAATTTATTTGCCTCATCCAAAATCGCCTGATATTCAGCCACACCAAGGATTTTTGTAAAGTTGCCGTCTTTTTTTGCGGCAGAAAGTTCAAAAATCATTTCACCATTGCGAATAAACACTTTTGCTTTTGTAGTATCTAAAATTTTACCCACTAAAATTATATCTTTTGATAATAATATGTGATGTTCATCATCAATAATATTATCGGCAAATTTAGCATTAAACATTTCACCTTCATTGGTATTTTTAGAATTAATCTGACCGAATACCATAATAGGCAGTACTGTTTGAACAGGCAAGGTAGCTACATCATCATCAAGTAAAACATTCTCTATAGTAATTCCCGTACCTATTTTAGGAGAAGTCATTTCTTTTATTTTTTCTTCCTTATACGATTGAATTTCTCTGCGCAAATTAGCAAGAAAAACCGCCAACTGCGCCCTTGTAACATAACCGCTATAATCCAGAACATCGGATTTCCCGGGTTCTTTTGGTATCAGGTTTAAAATTTCCGCCTTTCCTGCCGTTTCTCTGAACCAATAAGGAATATCATCAAAGTCTTTATATGCTTTATTTAACGCTTCAACCGCTTCTTGTTTTGATATATCTTCCGTTTTTAAAATATTTACAAGAAAAGTGATTAGTTCACACCTAGTAACAAAATCATCAGGATAAAAATAATTATTTTCGGAAGGTTTTAAAATATCCAAGTCTACACTTTTTACTATATAATCCCACGCCCAATGATTATAATTAACATCTTCAAAAGAATATATTGTATTAATTTGTAAATTTTGTTGTTCAATAGCCTTTATAATCATTACGGCATACTCGGCACGTGTAACATATTGATTGGGAAGATATTCATGATTCGGATACCCTATTAAAACATCTTCTTTTGTAAGTTTATCTATAGGAACATACGCCCAATAATCAAATGGTACATCAATATAATCCAGAGCGAAAGCACTATTTGATATAAAAGTTAGTATTAATAAAGCTTTAAATATTTTTTTCATATTTTCATTTTACTTATAAATATTTATTTTAACAGTTTTTTAATATTTATTAAAATTTTTTAATTTATAAGCAAAATAATTTATATTTGGATTTAATACATATAAATAAAAAAGAAAGGACAGAAAAATGCATATTTCACCAATATCATTCGGATATTTACCTCCAAAATACAGAGAAGATATTGAAATTGATTATTCAAAGAAAAATGGCGGTATACCGGAAGATGTTCCTGATGACGCTGTAGTAGGATACGGAAGCTTGGATAATTCATACAGATTTTCTATCACAGCAGGACAAGTAAGAGAAAATGCTAAAAAATTAGCAGCTTATAAAGCACAAAGTACATATAAACCCTGTGTATGCGAAGACTGTGATGCACACCATAAAGCTAAAGCAGGAACTGCAGAATATATTTAATAATTAAAAATAAAAGAACCGATTTTATTAATCGGTTCTTTTATTTTTATCATCTTTTACTTCTTTAACTTTATATAGTTTATCTTTCTCCTGTTCATCCTCATCATCAAGCAGAATATTTTTTCTCTTGTTTCTAAGCAAAGAAGCAACATTTAAAAGAGCAAGCGAATTAAGCGAGGCGCGAAGCTGCATACTTCTGTCAGTAAAATTATCTTCGCGATTGTTTTGTTCTTCGCCTTCCTGTAAAAAATATTCGGTTCCTTGGCTTGCCCTGTCATCCGAGGTTTTAGCAGCGGTACCCGAGATATCTCCCGATTTAAAATTAATACCTCCGCCAATCCCAAGAATGCCGGCCGACCTGTTGTCAACCACTTGCTTACTCTCCTTTTACATTCTTGTTAATTGAATTTATTATATATTACTTTTGAGTTTTTAACAACTCAACATAGGTACAAAACATGATTTAAAAAATTTTTGCGTCTTTTTTAACATTTCGTAAACTAAATTAACTCTTTAAAAATATTAGGAACATTTTTTTTCTGCATTGCTGCATAACTCAATATTGCTTTCTTTTGCAATTCTTCCTGTTTTTTAGCTTCGGCAACTTTCTTTTCGGTAACGGATCTGTTGTATTTTGGCAATAAAATCCCAAGCATAATAATTGAAAAGGCAATATCTGCAACTCTGCAAATATTTCTTAAATTTCTTGTTTTAATACTTGAAACTTCTGAGGCTGTTTTTAAATCAGTATTTTTTATCCAGTTGCCAAATTGTTTTAGTCTGTATTTAAAATTAGTTAAAGCTTTTTCACCGAAAGAAGCCGCAGTGTCAATTATAGGTTTAGCGACTTCTTTTCTTCTGTTTAAAAGAACTACATTTTCACCTAATAATTGAGAACCCTTTTTAGTTTTTGACAATGTTTCAATAAGAGAAGCTGCACCTTTTTTAACATAATCGCCTAAGAAATATAATCCCGAGAAAGAAGCTAAATCTCTAACCGTAGTTTCTCTTAATTCGTTTTCATCTTCCGCTCCGAGCATTCTTGAAGCAAAGGTAGATGCTGCAACCCATCTGCATTGATCCATTGTAGGGAATATATTTGAAAACTGGAACATTCCAAGTGTTGGTTTTTTCATCATGGATAAGGCTGCAAGACCATACATACCTGCTGCGGATAAAATCTTTTTAGCTTTAAATTTCTTTTTTTGTTTCTCGTCCATTTTTTGGGTTGTATCTTTTTTCCCAAAATCTTTATATATAGGAGCGCCTTCCGCTTTAAACTGTTTTCTTGTAATAGCTCTGTTTATTGTTTGTACACTGACTGCAATACCTATAACAATTGCAAGACCTATTAAACTCTTTTTATTAACAAATTTTTTGAGCAAATCAGAATATTTATCAACGGAAATGTTTTTTTGTTCCGCCAAATTAAATTTAGAACCCAAATCCGTAATATCACGCAAAGTTTCTTCGAGATTTGCCTGCGGTTTTCCGTTAAATTTTAGAACACTTTCAGCTTTTGTCAAACCTGCCAATTTTTCTCTTGCGGTTTTTAATAAGGATTTTTTATCGGCTCCGTTTGATGTAATAGCCTTTGTGATACTTTCAACAGCTTCTTTATATTCAGGGTTAGAGGCTTTATCAACATATTTAACCCAAGTTTTTCCGTCTAGTCCTTCTAAAGAACCTAATGCTCTTTCAACATAGTCTTTAGTAACATTTTTTGCACCCGACGCCTGAGCTTGTTTATACACACCTTTTAATTTTTCGATAGAATCACCATTTGCCCAAGATGTAACAACCCCTGATTTTTTAAGTTCCGAAGTTTTTGGTAATAACCCAGCCACTCCCATAACCACGAGCCCTGGCATTAAGCAGTTAACAAATAAGCCCGAAAACTCCCTTCTGCAAGTTTCAAATGCGGCAGCCAAGCCTGTTTTTAAATCTACAAGTGTCCTTGGAATATTTGTAGAAACAGTATCAACAAATGAAACCTGTATCATTGCATTTTTATCAAGAACTTTGAAACCTTTATCCAATAAATTGAATGCAACATCCATACCGCCTTTAAAAGAAGATTCGGCATGCCTGTTTTTATTTTGTTTTTTATTATTTATTGGCGTTGTAACACTTTTTATCCTATTTGCGCCAATTGATGTTACACTCACTAATCTTACCTTTTATATGTTTGCTCATTAGCAATGATATCAATTTAACGTATAAAAACAAATTTATTTGCTTTTTGATTTTTAGTTTTAATTAAGTTTGCATTCAAATTTTTACGATTTTTGCATTTTTTTAATGCAAATTTAATAAAAATTATCAAAAAATTTAAAAAAATGTACCTTTTTTTTACAAATGCTTATTTTTTTAATCAAAAAAATTCAAATTTACAATTGTTAATTAAAATTGACAAATTATATTATTTTCGGTTTTGATAAAAATATCAGACATATAAGTTTTAAATATGAGAATATCTCCCCTTCAAACAAACAAGGATATAAATAACAAGTTTTCATTTAATTCGGTACAAAAACCGAAGCAAAATTTTAATTGCAAAACTATAAATAATTTATCTAATTATTATTATTTACCTTTATCTTTTTCAGGTAACAGAACATATTCAAGCGATAAAAATGAATTATTTGAAGTGCCTTCTCATTTTTTGATAGGTAAATGCGGAGATGTGCCATGCCCTGCGTGCGGAAGAAAAATGCTTAATCAAAATCAGTTTCTTCAATTTAAAGAAGAACTTAACGCTGTTGATGAAAGTGAATATATAAATGTACTTGAAAAATGGCAGGATTATATGATGCCTGTTGAATTACAAGCATTTGAAGATATTAAACAAACAATTAAAAAACATACCGATATGCGAAAACCGAATGATTTAAGAACAGCTTTGGTTATATTAAGACATTCTAAATTAACTCAATTGCAAGCTATCCAAATGCGAAGAGTTAAAAAAATGAGAAGCTTGGCAAAGAGTCTTCCGGAAGAAGAAAAAGCTGTTTTAATGGCAAAATTGGAAAAACTTCAAAAAATTATTAAAAAGACCGGTGAAGAATCACCTTTCCGAAGAAAAATCATGATTGATAAAATCAGCAAAATTAAGATTAAAAACCCGATTAAATATAAAAAACTTCAAGATATAGCAGCAAGTTTCCCGACTTCAAACGATATAGATTCTGCTTGGATTGTTAAGTATTCGGGGAAAAATAAGCTGGGTGAAGATTGGACTTCTTATGATATAGCTTTAAGACTTTTAGCTCCTTCTATAGCTAACACCGATCATATTCTTGCATACAGCACCGAACAAGGGCATGATGATATTACAAATTATATGTCTATGCATACAGGATGTAATACACGTAAGTCTAATAAATCTTTTTTACAGTGGTATTATGAAGATAAAAAACTAAGACAACAGTCAATGGAAGATTATTTTAAGAAAGCTGATGAATTAATTTCTTCAGGGCAGGTTGATAACCCGAAATATACAGATTATGTTGCAAAAGCAACAGAAACCATAAGAGAAGTTTCAAAAGGAAAGGTAGAAATTAAGCTATAATATCATATTGTTTTATTGACTGACTTGCAGCTTGTTTTTTGGGTTTGTTAAAGATAAAAGATTTAGTCGGAGGATGGTTAGGTGAAGTTTGAGCAATAGAGGGGTCTCTCAGTTCATATATTTCCTTAACTCTTGCGCTTAAACTTTGAGCGGATTGCTTATATAAATCAGCAGCATAATCCATTTCCGGGTCTTTTACACCATTTGAATTTTTCATCCAAAATTTAGCAGCAACCTCATAAGCATCTTGTTCTTCTCTAACCGAAGTATAAGCATCTTTATCATGAGCATGAACGGATTCGTGGCTTAAATATGCAGCAATTACCTGAGGAGCAGCATAAGTATAAGCATCGGAAACCGTAATTGCATTTTTATAATGCTCCCATTGAGCAATATTAGAGGTACCGCCCATGGATGCCGTAGGTCCAAAACATATCGTTACATCATTTAAACCCTTCATATATTCTGAACCCATATATTTAACAGTCATATTTAATGCTTCTTTTAAATTCTTTTCGGCGTATTCTTGTTTCTGGATTTTTGCTAAAGCGGGATTATATATACTTAACTGATTATTTTTTGTTTCTAAGATTTTTCTATGTGCCAAATCATTTGTGTTATCCAAAGAATATGCTTTTTCAAAATTTGCTAATGCCTTTTGATAATATCCTGCAAGTCTTTGAGTTTCGCCTAACTCAATCAAACATTCCGAATCGTTTGGGTTACTTTCAAGAAATATATTAAAGTTTTGTTCCGCTGAAGCATAATCTTTTAAGCCAAAATATGCTTTTGCCATTTTTCTGTATACGCTTTTATCATCAGGAGCTTTAGTATTTGCCTGTTTATAATAATTTAAAGCTTCCTGAAATTTATTTTCATTTAAGGCTTTATTTCCGTTTGAAATCAAATCCGATATATCACTTCCCGCAAAACTTTTTGAGTATTTTTGCGCAATAGTATTATATTTTAATATATTTGGTGTTATCGATAACAAAACTTTATTTTCCTTTTGTTTTGGTACAAAAAACCTAAATATATTTTATTGATAAAAATTTATAATTTATTAAGAAATATTTATAAAGCTAATATTCGTTTTACTGCTTCTTCAGGAGTAATAGTAATTGTATTATTAGTTGCACGTTCTTTAAATTCTACAAGATTATCCTGAATAGTTTTACCGACGGTAATTCTATAAGGAATACCTATTAAATCGGCATCTTTAAGTTTAACCCCCGCGCGCTCCTGCCTGTCATCAAGAATTACTTCGATTTTAGCATCAAGAAGTTTTTGATAAATATCTTCCGCAACTTTCATTTGAGTTTCATCCTGATCACTGACAGGTACAATAATAACGGTATAAGGCGCAATAGCTAAAGGCCATTTAATACCGTATTCATCATGATGTCTTTCAACGGCAGCTGCTGCGGTTCTTGAAATTCCTATTCCATAACATCCCATTATAAATGGTTTTTCCTGACCGTCTTTATCTGTAAATGTTGCATTCATTGCTTTTGAATACTTTGTACCGAGTTTAAAAATATTGCCTACTTCAATCCCCTTAGTTACCTTGAGAGGAGCACCACAGTCAACACATTTGTCATTTTCTTCAACAAGTCTGATATCTTCAGTTTTTTGAGGTAATTCAACATCTATACCCCAATTTGCGCCTATCAAATGCTTATCTGTTTGATTTATACCGATTACAAAGTTTTTAAGTTCTTTTACAGTCTCATCTGCTATAATTTCAACATTTTTTAAACCTTTCGGACCTATAAAACCTGCAATAGCGTTAAATCCTGAAGCTTGCATTATTTCATCTATTTCATCATTTCTTGCTATTCTTATATCATTACCTTGAAATGCATTCATTAATTTAGTTTCTTCAACAGTTCTATCGCCTCTTATCAAAGCAGCAACATATTTACCGTCTATAACATAAATTAAACATTTACAAATTACGCTTTGAGGAACTTTTAAAAATTCCGCAAGTCCTTCAATTGAATGGACATTAGGGGTGTCAACTATTTGAGCAGTTTCAAATTTACCATCCGTTTCTACGGGATTTAATATTGAAACCGCATGATTAGAGTTAGCACTGTAACCGCATTTTGTACAGTAGAATACGTCATTTTCTCCCGCATTATTTTCTGCTTCTTCATTAACAAGCACCATAAATTCGTGAGAAACACTTCCTCCGATTGCACCTGAATCGGATTGAACCATTTTTGTTTCCAGACCACATCTTTCAAATATTTTATTATATGCTTTTGCCATAATTTCATATGATTTATCCAAGCCTTGTTCATCTGCGTCAAAGCTGTAAGCATCTTTCATAATAAACTCACGACCTCTTAACAGCCCAAACCTTGGTCTTATTTCATCTCTGAATTTGGATTGAATTTGATATAAATTAACGGGAAGCTGTTTATATGAACGGATGCCTTCCCGACCGATTGAAGTAATAACTTCTTCATGCGTAGGGCCTAAACACATTTCACGGTTATGTCTGTCTTTTAAGCGCATTAATTCTTTGCCGTACACATCCCATCTTCCTGATTCATGCCAGAGTTCAGCCGGTTGAACAAAAGGCATCAATAGCTCCTGAGCACCTGCATTATCCATTTCTTCTCTTACTATATTTTCAATTTTTTTTAAAACACGCCACATCAACGGAAGATAATTATAAACTCCGTTTGTTAGCTTTCTTATATAGCCTGCTCTTACAAGTAATTTATGACTTATAACTTCAGCATCCGAAGGAAACTCCCTCAAAGTCTGAACAAATAATTTTGACATTCTCATATAAAATAACCTCTGTTAAATATTTAACAACATTATATTAACATAAAAGTTATTTTTTTATTGCTCTTTCAATTTCTTGAATTTGAGGAATCAAAGAAGGGAGAATTCTTTCAAAATGTTCAACTACCGCAGGATCAAATTGTTTACCCGATAATGCTTTAATTTTACTCAAAGCAATTTCAGGAGAGACCTGATGACGATATACTTTTGGAGTAATCATAGAGTCAAAAGCATCTGCTACAGCTATTATCCTTGACCCTATCGGTATTTCTTCACCTTTTTTCCCGTAGGGATAACCGTTCCCGTCGAAAAATTCATGGTGATATTTTATTATTTCTACAACATCTTTCAACTGTTTAATATCATCAAGTATTTTAACACTATGATGAACGTGTTCTTTAATTTGCCCGTATTCTTCCGGGGTTAATTGTTCAATTTTACCTAAAATATCATCAGATATACCAATCATCCCTATATCATGCAATAAACCCGCAAGTTCAATTTTAGCCGTTGTTGCATCACTTAAATGAAGTGCCTTAGCAATATTTACGGCATAAAATGTAACTCTTCTGCTTCTACCTAAGGTATATGCATCTTTTGAGTCTAAAGCTTCCACAATAGCAGTAACAGTACCTGCAAAAAGTTCCTTTAAATCATTTATGAGTGAATTATTATCATATTTTAACTGCCAATATTCAAGTGCATTTTGGACAATTAATAACAATTCATCAGGGTTATAAGGTTTTTTAATATATCTGTAAATCTTTGCGTAGTTAATTGCATCTATTAATATTCCCGCATCAGTATATGCAGTAACCAAAAGTCTCATGGTATCGGGTGAAATTTCACAAGAACGTTTTAAAAATTCAACTCCGTCCATCTCAGGCATTTTATGATCTGATAAAATACAATTAAACTTTTCCTGCTTAAGCATTTCTAAAGCTGTTAAAGGTGATGTGGATTTTGCTATATCATATTTTCCTCTTAAAGTACGATATAAAAGAGCAAGGTTATCAGGTTCATCATCAACTATTAATATTTTATATCTATCCATTAGCTACACCCTCACTTACCAAGCCTGCATTTAAGTTTTCTCTGTCAATATTAATCGGAAGAGTAATAATAAATTTAGTTCCGATGCCAAGTTTTGACTCAACTTTAATATCACCCTGATGATTCTTTATTATTTTATGCGTAATTGACATACCCAAACCCGTACCTTGACCTACGGGTTTTGTTGTAAAGAACGGGTCAAATACTTTTCTTGCCGTTTCTTCATCCATACCCGAGCCGTTGTCTTCTATCTCAATTGTCATTTTATTATTAGTTTCGTCAGGATTTATTCTTATCCAAATATCGCCTTTTTTATCACCCATAGCGCCTACCGCATTATCAAGAATATTCATAAATACCTGATTTAATTGACCTCCGAAAGCTTCAATTGTCGGAATACTTTCACCATATTCTTTGTGAACTTCCGCTTTATTTTTTATTTTGTTATGAAGAATATTTAAGGTCATGTCTATTTCATGCGGTAAATCTATATCTTTTATAGTAGTTTCTTCCATTCTTGAGAAGCTCTTTAAATCCTGAATAATATTTTTTGCCCTGTCTGCTCCTTCATGACAACTTTTTATCAAATCCGGCATATCTGATTTTAAAAACTCATAGTCAATCTCTTGTTTTAAATTTTCAACAGCCTCTTTCTCTTCCGGCTTTAAAGAATCATTATATTTTGTATATTCATCAATAATACTTATTAAATCTTTTGAATAATTACCCAGATGCACCATATTCCCATAAATAAAATTAATCGGATTATTAATTTCGTGCATAATACCCGCAACAAGTTCACCTAAGGACTTCATTTTCTCGGAATGCACCATCATAGCCTGTGTATTTTGAAGCTCTGCATAAGCATTTTTTAATTCTCTTGTCCTGTCCTGAACCTGCACTTCTAAAGTAGAATACATCCTCTGCAGGGCGTTTGCCATCATATTATATGATTGAACAAGTTTATTCATTTCATAATACTTTGTATAATCAAGTCTTCCTGATAAATCACCTTTGGCTATATTTGATACAGTATTTTCCATTATCGATAAGGGTCTTGAAATACTTTTCGCCAATATATAAGCGGCTATAAAACTTAAAACTAATATAATACTAAAAAATATTTTAACAAAATTATCCACATTATTAATATAAATATTATCTTCTTGCGGTACTACTAAATTAATATTATATGATTTATTATCCGAAAAAGTTTTTTTAATATATATACTTCTATAATTATCGGCATTGTAATTTAAAGCAGCCGTTAATTTAAATGTGGATGGATTTCCCTTAATTTTATATATATATTGGGTTCCTTCTTTAAATGAAGTATAAACAATATTTAATTTTTCATCGGTTACCATTATATCTTTAACTTTGTAACATTTTTTTATTACGCGGTTAATTTCACTCTGAAGATTTGGAAGATTATTTACAAATTCTTGAGAAGTTTCATTTTCTTTATTAAAACAATATAAACTTTCTATAAATTCTGAAGGCAGATCATCTTGTATACTTTTTATTGAATCTCTTGAATAAGCAAACATAACCCCGAGTACAATTATTACTATGGAAATAACAACACAAATTATACTGAGCATTATGGTATTATTAAACTTAAACGAAAGTGAAATATTTTTTCTTTTTCTTTTTAAAGTTTTCTTTGCCACTCTTTTTTCCAATCATTATTTATAACAGTTATATATGTATATTTAACAATATTTTTTAATGTTTTACAAGTTTATTTTATACTATTTTCGATGTATTTTCTTAAGCAGTATTGAACCAAAGTAACTTTGTCAAAATTAGATATATTTACAAACTTACCTGAAGAAATAAAACCTTTTTCAAAAGTTTCAATTCTTATAGGATTAAAAACCAACTCAAGTTCTTTATTATCAATATTAATATTCAAATTATAATTATTTAAAAGAGTTAACATACAGTCAGTATAAATTTTTAATCCGCCCGCACTTAAATCAAGAGCTTTAGCCTGTATATTATTTCCATCAAATAAAAGTTGTATATTAAGGTCTGTTTTAATTCTTATATATTGACGTCTTTGTAAATATTTAAAAGATAACGGAAACCATATTGAAAGAATGTCATTATCAACTTCTTTAACAAGAGTTTCAAAATAAACCTGCCCTTTATCCGTCATGGAAAAAAGTTCCACAGATTCATCCTTTTCGTATTTTAATGGCTGAGAAAGTTTAATTTTAAAACAATCTTCATTAATTTCGGTTACTTTACAAGCTGAAGCATTATCTATACTTCTTGAAATAATATAAAAGTCTTTATTTTCGGATAATAATTTACGCATAATTTAATATTATAAAATATTTTATAATTTTTCAATAGCTTTATAAGGTCCTGAAACAGCATAAACATAGGGCTGTGAAAAATATTTGTTTGCCGTTCTGATAATATCTTGAACCGTAACGGAATTAATCAATTGCGGATACTTATCAATAAAATTATAACCTCTATCCGTTATTTCTAGAGAATTCATAACAGAAGCCTTATCCATATTTGTTTCCATAGATAATACGAAGTTTCCTAAAATTTTATCTTTTGCTTCCTGTAATTCTTTATCGGTAACAAATTCTTTTTTAAGCCTGTTTATCTCGCCAAATAAGCCCTGTTTTGCGGTAAGAACATTATTTGGGTTAGTAGCTATATAAAGTCCGAAAGCACCTTTATTAACATTTGCGGAGAAGCTCGAACCTACCTGATAAGCAAGTCCCTGTTCATCTCTAAGTATCATGAACAGTCTTGAGCTCATGCCTGACCCTAATATTGAATCAATAACTTGCAAAGCTACCCAATCTTTTTGGTTCATAACACCGTCTGTCAACCATCCGATTAAAATCCATACAGCTTGCGCATCATTCTTAATTTTTATTGTTTTATTCTGCATTAACGGTTTAAATTTATATTTATAATCAGAAATTTTTATTTTAGGCTTACCGCTGTTTTTAAGTAAATTTGAAAAATAATTTATATACTCTTGTTCATTAACATTACCATTAACCGTTATAACTGTATTTTCCGCCAGAAATAAATTTTTATAAAGTTCTATAACATCCTCTTTTTGTATTTGAGGAATAGTATTTTGCAATATTTTTCCCGTATTTCCGTATGGAGTATTTTTCCATAATTCCGTTTTAAACTCATCAAAAATGAAAGTATCGGGAGTATTTTTTTGATTTTTTATTGCGTGCAGTTTATCAGCCTTAACTCTATCTATATCAAAAGAGTCTAATGAAGCCTTAACAACAAGTTCTTCTAAAATATCAAGTGCCAAATCCTTTTCATTTTTAGTAAATTTAGCTGCAATACTAAAGGAATCACCGCGCGCGGAAGGGGAAATAATAATACCGTTTTCTTCCAATAGCTGTGAAAGCTCCTGAGATTTATATTTATATGTTCCTTTTAGCAAAGTATCCGCTAAAACAGATAGTGTCCCGGGAATTTTTTCAAGGTTATTACCGCCTCTTGATGCCATTTCTAGTGCAATAATATCATTTGTAGTATTTTTTGTGATAACAAGTATGGCTCCATTTTCAAGTTCATACTTTGTTGTATCTTTATCTTGGCTTATTACTTTAGCTGAATAATCTTTAACAGGCTCATTTTTTACTGTATTTTGAGTATCTTTCAAAGGACTGACTGTTGAAATAACCGCAGAATTAATATCCAAGTATTCTCTTGCTGCTTTTTTTATATCTTCAACGGTTACTTTATTTATATTTTCAAGATAATTTCTATAATAAGACGTATCATTTGTTAAAGTAACGGTGTAGCCGATTTCTGAGGCAATATTAGATATAGACTCACGAGAATAAAAAGTATCGCGCTCAATTATATTTTTAGCTTTTTGAAGTTCCTCCGGTGTAATTCCGTTTTTTTGAATTTTTGCTATTTCTTCAAATATTGAAGCTTTTAACCTTTCGATATCTTCAGTCATATAATTAGCGGAAATATAAAATATGGAATCATCTTTCATGGAAGAATTTGAAGCTGAAATAGAGTGAACCATTTGCTTTTGTTCTTTTATATTTTTATATAATCTTGAAGATTTTCCTTCGCCTAAAATTGTTGCCAAAACATCGAGAGTATATGAATCCTTATCCGTTATCGGATGACAGCCTTTAAACCCGATTAAAATATAACCTGTTTCAATTTTTAAATCCTGTTTTGTTTCAAGCTGTGCGGAGGGCTTTTTATCAAGTTTATATTGCGGAAGAGATTTTTTTTCTTTTAAATCACAAGGTTTATTAAACTTTGATTTGACAAGTTCAAGTGCTTTTTGACTGTTAACATCTCCTATTATAATAGTAGTCATATTCTCAGGAGTGTACCATCTTTCATAAAAATCTAAAATTTGTTCTCTTGTAATAT
The DNA here is from genome assembly GCA_947624265.1 of Candidatus Gastranaerophilales bacterium. Lineage (GTDB taxonomy): Bacteria > Cyanobacteriota > Vampirovibrionia > Gastranaerophilales > Gastranaerophilaceae > Avigastranaerophilus. The sequence continues at coordinate 692 of CANQJQ010000044.1, read as the reverse complement.
GTTCAATTACTTCTTTTGTACCTATTACATCACGTTTATAAGGATGAATTTTATAAAAATTATTAATCATATTTCTGTATAAAATCGTTGTAGGTTTATCATTATTTTTAGCAATTTCTTCAATAACAACCTTACGTTCTTTTTCAAGTTCTTTTCGCGGGATTAAAGGATTTAAGAGCATATCGGAATGCAAATCAAGAGCAAGCTCAAAATACTGAGAAGGAATTAAAATATAATAATGTGTAAAATCCTTACTTGTTGCGGCATTAGTAACAGCACCTTTAGATTCCAAAATCTCATCAAATTCTTTAGCAGGATGCTTTGGCGTGCCTTTAAAAAACAGATGCTCCAAAAAATGAGCAACTCCGTTATTTTCATCCGTTTCATTTATAGAACCTGTTTTTATCCAGGTATCGATAATAACAATCGGATTATCGTGAACTTCTTTAATAACTACTGTTTGTCCGTTATCAAGTTTATAGCTTGAATAATCAGCACCGTAACAAACTAAACCTATAAATATTATCGCAACTGAAAGAATTAATTTCTTCATAATAAATCCTCACTTATCCCAAAAATATTATACAACAAATTCTGTTTTAAATTTAATCGTTAAGGCTACTCTAATTTGATACTTTTATACTTTTATGTATTATAATAATAAAAATTTATTTAGGAGTTATAACCAATGC
>CANQJQ010000043.1 GCA_947624265.1 Candidatus Gastranaerophilales bacterium | reverse complement strand
TCTGTTTGCGAATATTTTAGAGATCAAGGTAAAAAAGTTTTTTTGATGACTGATACAGTTACAAGATGTGCTATGGCGGGCAGAGAAGTTGGTCTTTCAATCGGAGAGCCTCCTACCATAAAAGGTTATCCTCCTTCAATATTTTCTTGGCTTCAAAGAGCATTGGAAAGAAGCGGTAATAGTGAAAGAGGGTCTATTACTGCCTTATATACAGTATTAATGGAGGGTGATGATATTACCGATCCTGTTGTTGATACGGTAAGAGGGATTGTTGACGGGCATATTTTCTTATCAAGAAAAATAGCGGAAATGAACCATTATCCGGCTATCGATGTTTTAGGTTCCATAAGCCGTCTTTTTACCGAAATTGTAACGGATGAACACAAGGAAGCTGCAAACAAAATGCGTAAAATTATGTCTTTATACAGAGAAAATAAAGACTTAATCGATGTGGGTATGTATAATCCGGGTACTAATCCTAAACTTGATATTGCTATTGAACTTATGCCTCAGATTAATGCGTTTTTACAGCAGAGAACTTCCGATAGCGTTACTATGGAATCGACTATAGCAACCCTTATTTCCATGATGAAGGACGTTGATATTTAATCAACCATTTCTTCAAGGGCTGCAACTTTCATCTTTAAAGTGTCGGGTTTTTTACCTGTCCAAATTTCAAAAGCTTTTGCACCCTGATATATTAACATATCAAGTCCTTGAATGGTTTTTATCCCGTATTTTTTTGCTTGTTTAATCAGTTCCGTTTTTAAAGGATTATAAACAATATCATATATAATCCCGTCTTTATTCATAGTTTTTACTATATCTTCATCTATTGGCGAAATCCCCATTGCTTTAGAACGCATTCCTATAGGGGTTGAATTAACAAGCATTTTATATTTTGATAAATCGGTTAAACTTTCAAGCTGAAAGCAGGTCATTTGAACTTCGGGAAAGTTATTTCTTAATACATCAACCATTTCTGAAGCATTAATAATATTTCTTGCAAAGAAATCTATTTTTGATGCTTTTAAGATGGAAAGACCAACTCCAACGGCTCTTGCCGCACCGCCCGAGCCTAAAACGGCAACGTGAGAACCTTTTATTTCTTCTCTTGTTTTTTCGGGAATTGCTTCAACAAAGCCGTAAACATCGGTATTATATCCGTATAAAGTTGAATCGGGAAGGATTTTTATCGTGTTAGCGCTTCCTGCTATATTGGCAATACTGTCAACTCCGCTTAAAAACAAAGTTACAGGTACTTTTAGAGGTATTGTTACGTTAAATCCGTTAAATTTATTTGCTCTTAAATATTTTATTCGGGTTACCAAATCTTCCTGCTCTGTTTCTAACAATTCATAACTTCCTTCAAGATTTAAGGATTTAAAAGCTGCTTCTTGTATTACTTTTGACATGGAGTGGGACAGAGGATAACCTATTAAACCGAATTTATACATAACTATTCTTCTTCCATTTCTTTTGAGAATGAACATTCTTTGTTGCTGCATTCAAGTTTTTTAGCTTTTTTTGTGATTTTTTTAACAAGAATACTTCCGCATTCGGGGCATTTTTCGTCAACGGGTTCATTCCAGGATACAAAATCACAATTGGGATATTTACTGCATCCGAAAAATACCTTCCCGTATTTTGATTTTTTGTATATTATTTCACCTTCACCGCATTTTGGACATTTAACGCCCGTAGATTTTATAATGCGTTTTCTGTTTTTACATTCAATACATTCAAGATAAGGTCCGTAAGGGCCTACCTTTTGAACCATTGCCCCTCCGCATTTTTCACATTTTTCATCGGTTTCTTTATTTTGTTCTATAACCTGACCGTCTTTATTTAAGGGAAGCATTGTTTTGCAATTTGGGTAATTTGAACAGCCCAAGAACTGCGAGCCGAACCTGCTTGTTCTTACTACCATTTTACTTCCGCAATTCGGGCATATTACATCCGATTCTATGGTTACTTTCTGCATATTTTGTTTTGCATTTGAAACAGTTTCAACAAACGGGGTATAAAATTCTTTTATTACTTCATTCCATTTAAGTTTATCTTCCGCAATTTCGTCCAATTTGGTTTCCATATTGGCAGTAAATTGGTAGTCCATAATCTTTGTAAAATGTTCGTTTAACTGTTTGCAAAGAGTCATGCCAAGAGTAGTGGGGGCCAGCGCTTTTTCTGTTTTTTCAACATAATTTTTTTGTTGAATTTTGGATATAATCGGAGCATAGGTTGAAGGTCTCCCTATCCCGTATTCTTCCAATGCCTTAACCAGTGAAGCTTCCGTATATCTCGGAGGCGGAGTGGTAAAATGTTGTTTGGGCATTACTTCATTTAATTTTAATTCTTCACCCTCTTTTAAATCAGGAATTTTAGGTGATTTTTCTTCTTCATCATCTTCTTTATATACTTTTAAATATCCGTCAAAAGTAACTTTACTTATTCCGGCTTTAAACAGGCAATCTCCTGCTTCTATATCTATTGTTGTATTTTTAACCGAAGCATTTTCCATTTGAGAAGATACGAACTTGCTCCATATTAATTTGTAAAGCTGGTATTGTTCATTTGTGAGGTGGGATTTTATACTGTCGGGGGTTTTATCAATATAAGAAGGTCTTATTGCTTCATGAGCATCCTGGACGTTTTTTGATTTTTTTACATAATTATTTGGTGTTTTAGGGTAATATTCTTTACCGAAATTTTCCGTTATATATTCTTTAGCTGCGGCTTGTGCGTCATCGGAAATTCTGACAGAGTCAGTTCTCATATAAGTAATTAATCCGACAGGACCATCTGTTCCTATTTCAATACCTTCATATAACTTTTGAGCAATCTGCATGGTCTTGGATACACCATAGCCAAGTTTATTTGAAGCTTCTCTTTGCAGTGTTGAAGTTATAAAAGGTGCCGTGGGTTTTCTCGTTGTATTTCTTGTTGTAATTTTAGATACTTTAAAACTTCTTGTTGTTTCTTTTAAGTATTTTACAATTTTTTCCGCTTCTTTTTCATTTTTTATATCAATTTTTGTGTTTTTATATTTTGATAATTCCGCCTGAAATTTTGCTTTATCTTTTAAGAGTTCGGCATCTATAGTCCAGTATTCAACAGGGGTAAAGGCATTTATCTCATCTTCACGCTCACAAATCATTTTTAATGCTACACTTTGAACTCTGCCCGCTGATAAATGATAGTTCCTCATTTTTTCCCATAAGACGGGACTTATTTTATATCCTACAAGTCTGTCTAAAATTTGTCTTGTCTGCTGAGCTTTAACCCTGTTCATATCAATTTGACGGGAGTGTTCAACCGCGTAGGTAACAGCTTTTGGAGTAATTTCATTAAACTCTATTCTGAAAACTTTTTCATCAGGCACATCTATTACCTGTCTTACGTGCCATGCTATAGCTTCTCCTTCTCTATCAGGATCGGATGCGAGATATACTTTATCCGCTTTTTTGGCTAAATCGTTTAGCTTTTTTACTACTGCCTTCTTTTCGGGAATAATTTCAAATGAAGGTGTAAATTCATGTTGTACATCAAAGCCCAATACCTTTGGCGGAAAATCTCTTATATGCCCGTAACTTGCTTCTATATTATAGCTTGAGCCTAAAATCTTTTTTATTGTTTTAGACTTTGCGGGAGACTCTACTATTACTAATATTTGTTCTTTTTTCTTTGCCATTAGTTTATTTTACTTTACTAACCTAGTTAATATTATCATTAAATTATACATATTCAAGTATTTAACATATATTTTTCACCGTTTATTTGTGAAATTTTGCCATTCAGCTCCATTTGGGTAATTAATACCATTAAATCAGATAAATTTATATTTGTTTTCATTGCAATTTCATCCAGGGTTAATTCATCTTTGCTTATACAATCAAGAATTAATTTTTCTTCTTCGGTTAAATTATCGTTTTCGGGTTTTATTGAAGTGGTGCTTTGTATCTGCCAGTTTAAACTGTCTAATATATCTTGAGTTTTTGTTATAACAGAAGCACCTGTCTTTATAAGAGAATATATACCTTCTGTATTGGGGTTAGAGATTAACCCCGGCATGCACATAAGTTCTCTGCCCTGTTCAAGTGCAAGTTTTGCTGTTATCATTGCTCCTGATTTTATCGCTGCTTCCGCTACAAGTACCCCTTTAGATAATCCCGAAACTATTCGATTGCGAACGGGGAAATGCCAGCTAATAGCGTCAACATCAGGCCAATATTCCGTTAAAACCGCTCCGTTCCCGTTTATTATTTTGTTGAATAATTCTACGTTTGATTTTGGGTAAATCCTGTCAAATCCTCCGCCGATTACGGCAATAGTTTTTAAATTGTTTTCTAAAGCACTTTTATGAGCTACCGTGTCTATTCCTTCTGCCATGCCCGAGATTATACAAACATCGGTATTGATAAGACCTGACAGAATATTTTTTAATGTTTTTTTCGCATTTTCGCTTGCTCTGCGTGAGCCTACAACCGCTAATGTGCGTTCTAAATTACATAAGGAAATATCTCCCAGCATAAATAACCCCGTCGGAGGATTATCAATATGTCTAAGCAAGCGGGGATATCTTTCGTCCTCAGGGTGAATAAAATCTATTCCCCTTTTTTGTATATATTCTTTGCACTCCTCGGGATTAATATTTTTACGTTCTTCTAAGAAACCTTCAATTTGACTTTTTTGCAGACCTTCAATTTTCCATAAATCATAGGTTTTTGCATGCCAGCATAGCTCAATAGAGCCAAAATAATTATATACTCTGTTTACAAAAGCAGAGGAAGTTTTTGTTAATTTTGCAAAAGCATACCAATATTTATCATTTTCCATAAACAATAAATATCATATATACTAAACAGAGTCCAGTTTTAAATAAAAATTAAGCTAAACATTTTCCGCTTTGTATAAGTTTTTCGTATTGAGCTTTATAATAAGCTGCGATACGGCATGCTAAGTTGTATTTTTGCTCTAAAGTAGCGGAGTCGGAGGGAGTATATTTATCCAAAACAGAATTAATTTTTTTATGTTTTTTAGCTGCAAATTCAGGTTTTATCGGTTGACAGCCTTCAGTCGGCATTACAGGGCTAACGGCTAGAATCTTCATAACAACTCCCTTTTTATTACAAAACTTTCCATGACAAAATGTTACCATGATAAGAGCGTATTTGCAACTGCTTAGACGGGGGATTTACATTAATTTAATATTATGTAGTCCGCTAAAGGTGTTGTAATCATGCCATTTAACGATTTATCTATTTTTTTAAGTTTTATGGAAACTTTTTCTATATCATCAGTCCATTTAAAATAGTCGTTTATAAATTTTTCGCCCCTGTTAAAGTCTTGAGAGAGCTGGACTTCAATAATTTCTGTCAGCATTTTTCTTGCTGTCGGTATCATTTTATCTAAATCAATATCAATAATACCTTCGTTACTAATTTTTAAAGCACCTTCTTTTATAAAGAAGTAAGCTTGCATAACTGTTCTTACCCTATGAGCTTGTGAAAGTTCAGGTTTTGCCTTTAAAAAACAGTTAGCCCCAAAAGTTACCAATATTTGATTTTTTTCTTCTTCACTGTATGCACCTGCTTGTGTCAAACAGTCTAGTAGTGCCAAAGAACCCATGTCTGCTTTATTTTCTTCAATAATATTTTTATATTTGCCTAAAGCTTCCGTTCCCGATTTTGGCCCTAAAGAGTGAACATTTTCATGCCCTATTGTGAACCAGTGGTCGGCTTCGGGATTATAAAACTTATGCAGGTCTTTATTTAATGTGGCATCAAGTCTTTTCTTACGTCTTTCTATTGCGTCGGGTGAATTACTTGTTCTTATTTGTCTGTGGTAAACGTTTCTTCTTCCGCCTCCTATTGTTAAGGAAAGTTTATCGTTATTCGGAAGATTCTGTGCTATTGTAATACCGCCTCTATAAGAGCCTTCATCGCCCCTTAATGTAACCAAGTCAACATCCGCCATAGTTTGAAGATTATCTTCTTTTGATGAAATATTTTGTTCATATTTATCCTTTAAGGGCATATTTTCTGCCATTAAAGGAAGGTAATTTTTTATTTTAAGTAAATCATCGGTACCTTTTTTATTTACTATTCCGACTCTTATTCCTATTGAATCTTTGGATATCGGGGTAATATTATTTTCGTCTAAAAGTTTTTTCAGTTCTTCATCTTCAATAACAGTTCCCGTAAGTAAGTCGGCATACTGTTCTCTTGAAAGAGTAAATTCTAAAGGTGTATATTGCAGAGATGCCCATTTTTTATCGGCTTGCGCATCGAACATAGGGTCATTTTCTCTTAAAGCTTTTGCTTGAAGTAATAAGTATTCATTAAAGTCTTTATTTGTTGAAGTTTTAGAAGCAAGTTCCAATTCATCCGCAATTGCACAAAATTCCTCTTTAAATGCTTGAGTATAATCAATTCCCTCTAACTCGTTACCGTTTCTTTTAACAATGGTTCTTTGGTTTAATATTTTTTGGACTTCTTCATTTTTCCCTTTTTTTAACATTTCTTTTAGAATTTTGCGGAATTCATCTTGTGTTAAATCGGATGGATAAAATGCTTTGCCGTCAAGTTCTTTTGTATTTTTTATAAGTATTACGGGTTTTGACTCGGAGTCTATACCGATAATTCCCAATTGTGCTTCAAAAAGAATTTTTGTTAATTCGGCTTGTTTATGACCTTTATTGATTTCTTTTTCCAAATATTCTAAAAACGGCAGATTTAACTCATTATCTTGTTTCATATATATTATATTTGCGTAATTAGCAGCTTTAACAAGATGTTTTAACGCCTCTTTATCCCCTTCATTTAAATTTTCATATTCTTTTGCTTCTTTATCAAGCAAAGGCTTTCTTATTAAATAATCTTTATGAGTTCTTTTTTCCAGTTCTTCAAGCGTTAAATTTAATTCAAAATCCATAAATTATCTCCTTATTAATGTTGAAGTATTGTATCAGGGACTTCATAGTACTGGCAGGATGGGCATTTTTCTTTTGCAAAATACAATCCCTCAAGCCCCTTAAACCTTGATTTATAGTTAGCGATAACCTTTGATTGATACTGCGGTTTTTTAATGCAATAAACATAAGCATTTTCATTTTCTCCCGGATTAAGGGTTTTTAACTGCATAAATCTTGTATCATTATATTGCGCATAAACAGGTTTTTGGGTATTGGTATTATAGTCATTTATTCTTGCATTAATCCAATATTTTTTACCTATAGGATTTACTCCGAGAGTTTTTAGTATCCCGTTAAGTTCGGGAATATTCGGGACTCTGCCTCCATTTGCCATACAATATGCTTCTTTATCAAATCTTGTCTTTAATATTGGTGTTTGGCTTATTAAATCAAAGGCGGGAGAGCAAAAGCTCTGCTTCCATATCTCTGATTCTTGGGTCATTGTCATATTTGTATATTCCGTAAACGGATAATAACATAACCTTATGTTATTTGTTTGATGCTGTACAACCGAATTTAGTTTGCCGGGGTTCGTTTCATACTGCTGATTTATTGTTATTGAAGGGTTATAATTGTATCCTTTTCTGAGAAGTTCTTTAAAAGTGTCAGCGGTTACCTCTTTAACGTCAAAACTTACGTGTTTTTTTTCTTGATTTATTTGTTCTTGTTGTTGCGGTATAGAATAGGATGTTGAATTGTTAGTATCAATACCTATATACCTTTGTAAACCTTCAAGGTCAAAAGGTTTATTTATCATTTCTTCTATATTAGCACTGCGTTCTTTTTTAATATTACGGTAAAAGAATAATTTATTTTTAAATCCGTGATTTGAACCGTCATTTGCTATACAATATACGGAAGGAATTATTTTTTTTGGTTTTCTGACTATTTCATAAGACATATTCTTGTAATGCAGAACAAGAGGATATTTGCCGTCTCTATCGCTTGTCCAATAGTATTTTTCCCCGAAAGTTTCAAATTTATTAAATATTATATGGTATATTTCCAGATAATTCGGTACTTTTGCATCCATAGATGCGCAGAAATTTTCTGCTTCATAGTATTCTTCCAAGGGGACAGCTTCTTCCGTATAGAAAAACGGTACTTCTATTTTATCTTTGGACATCTTCTTTTTTGCATACGGGCTAATATTATGCAATTTTAGAAATTCCGTAGAATAATTTATTGTTAATTTTGCGCTTTTATACTTATCCTGATTTTGAATATTTGTTATTCTTGTTACTTCTTTATATAAGGTAGAAAATGAATATATTAAAAATAAAATAAATAATGCAATAATAGTCTTCTTATGTAAATTATACTTATTCTTTGATTTTATGGACGGAATAATGAAAGCAGGAACCATAAAATATATGAAAACCCCAAGAACAATGGACGGAAATAACATTGAAATTGTTGTCATAAAGAATGTAAATATAAATGTTGCATTTGCCGCATCTTTATTTACAATAATCAGGCAAATAGCGCTAAAAATTAATATAACAAAAAGTAAACCTATAAATATGCCTATATTTAGAGGATAATTTATGTATAAGGCTTCCTTTTTTAAATCGGCAAGATTATTTTTAACTTTATCATTGAAAAGTAATAAATAAATAAAAAATATAACCGCATTTAAATGTAAATTCACAAAAATATAATTATCTTTGCCTGAATCCATAGATATAAAAGCAATAATGTTTGCAAATATAATAAGTAAAGTAATAAATAAGTTTAACTTTAATAATACTTTATTAATATTGGGTTTTTTCATACTGCTTCCTTTATAAAACAATATTACTATAAATTAATATTTTTTTATTCATATTATTATTGTATAATTATAATTGATTTTTAGAGGAAGGTATAGTAGTGGAAATAAAAGAAAATTCTAAAATGTTGGAATTGGCAAAAGAAGTATTTCAAATAGAAGCTGATTCAATAATTAAATTAAAAGACAGATTAAATGAAAATTTAGAGCAGGCTATATCGACAATAATGTCTTCAAAAGGCAGAGTAATTGTTACCGGTATGGGTAAATCAGGTTTGATAGGCAGAAAAATTGCAGCTACTTTATCATCAACAGGAACTCCCGCATATTTTTTACATCCTGCGGAAAGTACTCACGGTGATTCGGGAATAATAACAAGAGAGGATGTTGTTATTGCGATATCTAACAGCGGTGAAACACATGAATTGCTTAACCTGATTCCGTTAATTAAGCGTTTTGAAGTTCCGTTAATAGTTTTGGCAGGAAATCAAAGTTCGACTTTGGGCAGGAGTGCGGATATATATTTTGATATATCCGTGGAAAAAGAAGCTTGCCCCTTGGGAAAAGCTCCGACGGCAAGTACAACGGCTACTCTTGCCATGGGAGATGCCATCGCAATATGTCTATTGAAGAAAAGAGGGTTTTCTACCGAGGACTTTTTGTTATATCATCCCTCAGGCGCTCTTGGTAAAGGGGTTTTATATTCGGTCGGAGATTTAATGCTTAAAGATAAAACTCTTCTGCCTATTGCACATGAAGATGATACATTCCTTGAAACAGTTGATTTAATTTCTAAGAAAAAACTCGGTTGTGCGTTAATTGTTAATTATGATAACAAATTAACGGGGCTTTTGACCGATGGGGATATAAGAAGGATTTTATTGAGATATCCAGATGTTTCTGTCTTGGACAATAAAACGGTAATGACTAAAAGTCCTAAAACCGTATCAAGTGAAGCATTAGCAGTAAAAGCTCTGGCTTTAATGGAAAAATATTCCATAACTTCGCTTGCCGTGTGTGATAGCGAAAATAAACCTATCGGAATAATTCATATTCATGACCTGTTAAAAGCGGGAGTTGCATAAATGTACGATAGTAAATTAATTGAAATAGCAAAAAAAATTAAATTAGTCGCCTTTGATGTGGATGGGGTAATGACTGACGGAAGTCTTACTTTTGATGAAAACGGGGTGGAATACAAAACATTTAATGCCAAAGACGGACAAGGCATTGTTATGTTAAATAAAGCAGGAATAAAAACTGCGATAATAACTGCACGGGATAACGGAACGGTTAAACATCGTTTTGAAGTGCTCGGTATGAGTAATCTTTATATGGGGCAGAAAAATAAAATTCTTGCGATGAAGGAACTTTTGGAAATATATAATTTGGATTTTTCGCAAGTTGCATATATGGGCGATGATTTGCCCGATTTATGTGTATTAAAAGAGGTTGGACTTGCTTCTTGCCCAAATGATGCCGTTGATGAAGTAAAAAATGTCTGCTGTTTTGTTTCCGTAAAAAATGGCGGAAAAGGTGCAATAAGAGAACTTACTGATTTAATATATAAAACTCAATTTGCAGATAACTAAGAATTTAGTTTATATAATATATTCATTCCGATTAAAGTTAAATCAGGATTGATATAATCAAACTTGCGTTTTAAAAAACTGCTTATAACTGATGAATAACCGCCTGTTGCAATAATAACAGCTTTTTGCCCAAGTTCTTGTTCGCATTTTTCAATTAATCCGTCAATCATAGCCGCATGACCTATAACAATGCCTGAAAGCATAGCATCAATAGTATTTGAACCTATTGTATGAGAGGGTACTTCAATACTTAATTTGGGAAGTTTTGAAGTTCTGCTGCTTAAAGCATCTGCCTGAATCTGCATCCCTGCCGTTATAATTCCGCCTATGAACTCATTTTTTGAGTTTACTATATCAAAAGAAGTAGCCGTTCCAAAGTCAACAACTATTGCAGGAGTCTTGTATAATTCTGCCGCAGCGCAGGCATTGGCAATCCTATCGGCCCCCACTTGAGATGGAATCTGCGTTTTTATATCTATATTCATTTTTAATTTGTGATTTATTATTAAAGACTCTATATTTAAATATTTTTTTATTGCGATTTGTATTCTTTCGGTTAGTTGAACTACAACGCTTGATATAATTGCACTTGTCAAATGTTTATCTTTTAACAGGTTCTTTAGAAAAACTCCGTATTCATCTTCTGTTCTGTTAATTTCCGTAGATAACCTCCAGGAATGAATAATTTTATCATTTTCAAATATTCCTAAGGTTATGTTTGTATTACCTATATCAATTGTTAAAAGCATTTTTTATCCCTTTTTTTTATTCTACCAAAAACAAATTTTATGTTACAATTATCTTGATTTACACAGTTGGAGATACACTATGCTTGATTTTTTGATGCAAAGTTTTCAATTAAAGTCTATGAGTATTTTTGAAGCCGGAATGTTAATCTGCTTTGGTGCAAGCTGGCCTTTTGCGGTTCTAAAAACCTATAGAACTAAGGCTGTTAAAGGTAAAAGCAGATTATTTTTATCACTTATAATTATTGGTTATTTATTTGGTATTATAAATAAAATCATCAATTCTATGGATTTTGTTTTTTGGTTATATGTAATAAACTTATTATTGGTAAGTTCTGATTTTGTATTATGTTTAAAGTATAGAAACAGACAGGAGTAAAAATTTAATGAAAAAAAATATATTAATATCTTTGATGGCATGTATTTTAATTTTAATGCAATCGGATTGTGCATATTCAATGAGGACTATACCCGAAAGAGTTACAACAATATCAGTTAATGTTCCCGCTGAAGAAGAAACTCCTGAAGAAGTTGATATTATTAAAAGAATTAGTTTAAGAGATAAATTTAAAAGAAGTCCGGAAGCAGAAATTAACAGTTTCTTTAAAACTTATAACAGATATACTACAAAAAATAATATTGAAAAATTAAAAGATTTATATTCAGATTCTTTTATGAATAATGACGGTTTTGATAAAGAGACGGTATTTAAACTTATGCAGATGTCTTCTGATACATATAAAGAAGTTAAGTATAATACACAAATACTTAATATGCGGATTGAAGGAAATTATGCAACAGTAAGAGTACACGAAACCGCAATGGGAGAAACCGCAAAATCTTTAGATAAAGTTGGTGATACAGGGACGATAATTTCAGACGTATATTATACCGACTATCTTCGAAAAGAAGGTAATAAATGGAAGATTTTAAGCAATATTGTTGAATATGAAAAAGTTGATTTAAAATACGGAGAAGCAAAAAATTTTAATGTTGATATAAACGCTCCCGAGTATATAACAGAAGGTGCTGAATATGAAGTAGCCGTGAAAACAAATCTTCCTTCGGAAATATTCACTGTTGCTTCAATAGTTAATGAAAGAATTACATTTCCGCAGGAAAATGCAAAAGATATATTTAAACCGCTTAAAAATGATGAACTTTCGAGGCTTGTAAAAGCTAATACAAATAATAATAATGAGTATGCAACAGTATCTTTAGCTTTGACAAGAGCAAATGTTGAACCTGATACTGTGTTGCTTAAAATGACAGGGGTTGCTTTTGTTATGAAAAGAGTTAACATTTTACATTTAAATAAAATAAAATTGGAAGAGGAGGATAAAAATGCACAAAAATGAAAAGAAAAAATATCCTTTATTGGATTTGGGAGTAATAATTAAATATTTTATCTTATGGATTGTATTTGGTTTAGCTTCCTATGGAATAAAAGTAGTAGTGTTAAGTGCATTTGAAGTATCACCTACAAATCAGGTAGGTAATGGAATATTGACCTTATATGAAGTTCATAACACGGGAGCTGCCTTTAATTTATTTTCAGGACAACCTGAAGTAATTATAACAGCATCATTTTTAGCCCTTATCATTTTAACGGCTATTGCGGTATTTCGCTCAGGCAGGCTTTCAAGAGCTACGGTTTCGGCTTTGGCTTTTTTAAGCGCAGGTATTTCTATGAACATGTTTGAAAGAATAAATCTCGGATATGTAATAGATTATATCCATTGTGAATTTGCACCTCAAATCCCCGTATTTAATATACCTGATGTTATGATTTTGGTGGGTGCAATTTGCTTAGTTCTTTCAATATTTTCTAAAAGATAACAGGTTATTTATATAATGACGAAAAAATTTATTTTTAGTGTCCAAGCTTTAAGTGAACCTTTAAGGTTGGACACTTTTTTATCCTCTAATGAATTATTTAATTCTCGTTCTCAGGTACAAAACCTGATTAAAAAAAATCAAATTTTTGTAAACGATGAAATCAAAAAACCTTCTTATCTCGTTAATAATGATGATGAGATAACGGTTATATTAAGCGAAGATTTTTCCATGGTAATAGAACCTGAAAATATACCTTTAGATGTAGTTTGGGAAGATGATGATATTGTGGTGGTAAATAAACCTAAAAATATGCTGACTCATCCTACGACGAAAGAAACAACAGGAACGCTTGTAAATGCACTTTTATATAAATACGGATATGAAAATTTATCTGATATGAACGGTTTAATGCGCCCCGGTATTGTTCACAGGCTTGACAGAAATACTTCGGGACTGTTAATGATTGCAAAAAATAATAAGGCTCATACTTTTTTACAAAGTCAAATACAAAAAAAATCTGCGAAAAGAAACTATCTTGCAGTTGTATGCGGAAACTTTAATGAAGAAAAAGGAACAATTGATGCTCCTATAGCAAGAAATCCTAATAAACCCGAAAAATTTGCTGTTATTGAGGGAGGAAAACCCTCTGTTACTCATTATAGAGTTCTTGAACAGTTTAAAGGATATTCTTTTATTGAGCTTGAACTTGAAACAGGCAGAACTCATCAAATAAGAGTTCACATGAATTATATATCTCATCCGATTGTGAATGACACTTTATACAATAACCGCCCGTTTAAAGTAAAGACTCAAGAACAGGTTTTGCAGGCATATAAGTTAAATTTTACCGCTTTAAAAAATGATGATATAATTGAACTTGAAATATCGCCTGATAGTGATATTCAAAAAGTTTTAAAATATTTAAGGAGTATTAGATAATGAAGGGTACATTAGTATTTTGTATATTTGAAAGTATATTATTTTTTATATTGCTGTATTTTATGGCTTCAAATTTAACAAATGGGACAAACTGCCAATTTGCTTTAGGTTTAAATGGACAGATTATAGAAGTAAGCACTCTGTTAGTAATATTCGGCATTTATATTTTCGGAACCGTTTCAGGGCTTGTATATTCAATGATTGTATGCTCAAGATATAAAGAACAGCTTGAATTTTATACACGTAAGACTGAAAAACTCTCTGTTCAAAATGAAATAGATACGGATGACAAAGAAGCTCTTCAAAGAAAAATAGCTTCACTTGAAATTGCACTTGATAACGCTTTAAAAAATAAGTAATTAATTATTATTTTTTTATAGATTATTTATAACACAAATTATACTTTAAAATTGTACTGTTGACATTGAATTATGCTTGTAGTATCAATAGATGTATATGATAGAAAGCGAGTGGTTTGTTTGTGCTGAATAGACCACGAGGCAGCAGTCAAATGACGGCGAGGAGGCGGCAGGAGACTGCGGCAAAAGATAAATACACAAGGAGAAAATATGCCAACAATAGCACAGTTAGTACGTAAAGAACGTAAAAGAACAACTGATAAGACTAAAT
>CANQJQ010000042.1 GCA_947624265.1 Candidatus Gastranaerophilales bacterium | reverse complement strand
TGGGACATTACATGTCCCTTTTTTTTTGCGAAATTCCGTACGGACAAAGTCCGGTTTGCGAGAACGGAAACGACGACAGGCGAAGCCGAAGGAGTGCCAAGTTCGAGCGAAAGGAATTTCAAGAGGCGGTTTTTCCGCAGGGTACCCGCAGAGCGGGTTTAAAGTTGGGCTTGAATATAACAAGTCAGTCCAATTTTAGAGGTGCTATGCACCCCGAGGGAGCAAAAACCGAACAAATTAAAAAAAATTTAAAAAATCAATTTTATAAAATATTTTCCAAAAAGCAATATACCGATAATTACACTAATACAAGCGATTAAAAGCACCATGCCCGCAGACATATCTTTTGCCATTTCTACAAGCCTGGAGTAATTGTTCTTATAAACAGCATCAAGAGTAAATTCTATAACCGAGTTTAAAAGCTCACAAATTAAGACTAATGCAATCATTATAATTAATATACAAATATCGGTTATGGTAAACCTGAATAAAAAGGCCACGAGAATTACGGCCATTGAAATAAATATTTCTATAACAAAATTTCTTTGTGAAGATACGGCTAATTTCAAACCGTGGATAGCATTTGATATACTTTCTGCGACGCTTGAGGATTTAAATTTTGTCATAACACTTCAGCCTTTATTTTATTTTGAGTTGCAACCATAAAATTATAATCATTTTCATTTTGATGGTCGTATCCTAACAAATGCAAGATACCATGAGCAATAATATAATACAATTCCTCTATAAAGGTAAGATTATTTTCCTTTGCCTGAGTTTCAATTTTATCAAGCGAAATAATAATTTCACCAAGGTTAATTTCGCCGTCAAAAATAAATTTTTCGGTTTCTTCCGAGTCAGCGAAGATAGCAAAAGTTATAACATCGGTCGGTGAATCTTTTTTACGGTATTCTTTGTTAATTCTGTGAATTTCTTCATTATCAACAAGCACAATATCAAAACTGACTGTTTTATATTTATAGTTTTTTAAGCAGGAATTTAAAATAATATTTTTATTTTTAAAAATATACTGAGTCATTTTAACGGTATCAGAGTATATTTTTTGCTCATCAACATTAAAATTCTTATAAGTATTTTCAACAAAAATATTAAATTGAGTCATAAATTAATCCGTTATGGGTTATCCTTATTTTGAATTTCTTCAATAGATTCTTGGTACTTAATTCTTTTATGGAATACGCTTCTTAAGACTCTTGATAGTGTTGCGGCGATAATTTTAATATCTTTTAAAGTTAATGGGCTTTCGGAGAGTTGATTATCATCAAGCCTGTCTTTAATAATTTTGTTAATTAAAGCGTCCAGCTCTTCTTGAGAGTGGTCTTTTAATGTACGGGAAGCGGATTCTACAGCATCAGCAATCATCAAAATTGCGGTTTCTTTAGAATTAGGCTTAGGCCCTGTATAACGGAATTGTTCTTCTTTAACGTTTTCCGCACCTTCTTGAGCAACCGCTTGGTTATAGAAATAACTTGCAAGAGAATCACCGTGGTGCTGAGTCATAAAATCCTGAATAACTTCGGGGATATGGTATTCTTTAGCTAAAGCAATACCGTCTTTAGTGTGAGAAGTTATAACCATTTTGCTTGAACGCGGAGTAAGTTTTTCATGAGGATTTTCTATGCCCGAGTATGTTTGATTTTCAACAAAGAAAAGCGGACGAACGATTTTACCCACATCATGATAAAGGGCACCGACTCTTGCCAAAACAGGGTCAGCCCCTATAGCTTCCGCAGCGGATTCCGCCAGATTTGATACTCTTAAACTGTGTTCAAAAGTCCCCGGTGCAACTTCATGGAGTTTCTTTAACAGAGGCTGATTATAATCGCCAAGTTCAGCTAAACCAAAGGTAGTAATTACTTTAAATGAACTTTCCAATATCGGAATCATCCCTAAAGCAAACACTCCCGAGAAAAATCCGTTTAATACTGCAGCCGTGATATCCTGCATTAACCTTCCGAAGCCTAAATCATAATAAACACATAAAATTATTAAAGACATGGTTACGGAGGAATACAAGCCTACCTTGATTAAATCAAATCTTCTTGAATATTTAATAGTTGTCATACCTATTGTTGAAATAATCACAGCCAATATAAATACCGACATAGCAAGAGCTGAAAATTGAAGCGACAGTGTTAAAACCGTTAAAAAAGTAACCGTTATAAAAAAGGAGCTTCTCGGATTTAAAAATACCGATAATATTATAGTCAAGAAAGGTATCGGCAGTATAAATACCGACCACGTAGCAGGCAGTAAAACTGCCAGTATTGATATAAAAATACTCAAAGTAGCAATAATAAACAAATGCCTTTTGTCAAAATACTTTGTTTCAAATAGTTTCAGATAGCTTATTACGGCAAAAATACCTATACCTACAAGGCAGAAGATACCTAAAATACCGAGATAATTTATTCTTAAAATATTATATCCCGCTTTACTTAAAGCCTCTTTTTTAACCTGAGTAATCGGTTCACCTACATTGACTATAACAGAGCCTTTGGGGAATTTTACTTTAATAGGTGCAACACTTTCTCTGGCATTTTTTCTGGCTAAATTTGTAGCTTCTTCATCCACCAGCATATTAGGTACTATAACTTGCTCTAAGAGTGCAATTATAACCTTGGTTTGATTAAAGGGTGTATTTGGTTCAATATTTCTTTTTATAATCTTGGCTAAAGTATTTTCTTCAAAATCTTTTTCCGTTATCCCTTCATTTAATACCTGAGTAAGAGTTTTTTGAGCTTGGGCATATACTTTATCTAATTGGTCATCAGATGCATTTATAAAATAATTCATTACAAAATCTTTGATTGCATTATCAGAAATATCAAGCAGAACTTGAAGTTCTTCCGTTTTATTATTTTTAGCAATTTTATCCAAACGGATATTTTCAATTTCATCAATAATCTCATTCAAATTATTTTTAATATAAACATCATCTGCGGTAGAATAAACAAGTTTAACCTTTTGTGCAACTTCTCTGCGCCTTTTTTCGGTTCTTACACTGTCAACAACTTCTATATCTTTTGGCGCCGTAATCATAACTTTACTTGTATTATCACTGCCGACTATCGTTTGGAAAAAGAAGTATTTTGATACCAATATTCCCGTTATTAAAAGAGCAAACACAAGTATAAGCGCACTATTTATCAAAAATTTAGGAGATTTAATATCCGCTATTTTTTTTTCTATATCACTTTTTTTCATAATAATCCCATATCTTTAATTTATCACTTAATTTTACATCAATTAGCTCATTTTGCAAATTTATAATATAATTAACTTAATATGAGTAATCGTTTTTTCTAAGATATGCAGATTAAAAATTTTATAAAACCGTTTATTAAAATATTTACTGTTATTGCCGTAATTGAGTGTATTTATTTATTTTTAACACCGATTGCAATAGAAAAAGTACTTTGTACAAACTATATCAAAAATATTGTCTCAAAAAATACAAATGCAAAAATTCAATATTCTAAACCAAAGGTTAAAACCCACATTATCCCTGCTATTTCTGTAGGGTTTGAATCTTTTAATGTTTACGAAAAACAAACAACAAATGCTGTTTTAATTTCAAACAATCCTAAAATAAAAATCTCACTTTTGCCTTTATTACTTAAAAGAGTTAATATAAAGTCTTTCACTGCCGATAAAATATATATTAATGTTGAAAAAAACGAAGACGGAAGTTTTAATTTTGAAAATCTGTTTCCTAAAAAAGATAAAAAATTATTTAACTTTGAATATAAAAATATAAATTTTAATGTTCCTTCCTTCATTGTTCATGAGCTTGATAAAAAACTTGACAGAATAAACCTTTTAAACGCAGAGCCTTTAAAAATAAAAGGTAATAAAAAGAAAAATATTATTTTTATCAAAACAAAAGGTACTATTGCTTCAAATAATAAAAGTGAATTTGAAATTGATTTAAAAGTAAAATACCCTATATCCTTTAAAGATTTTAATAAAGATGACCTTGAAGGCAGCTGCTTTATATATAATTTAGACCTGAAACAGTTTTTACCATATTTAAAAAACCAAAATATAAAGAAACTGGAAGGTTTTATTGATTACATTCAATTATCTTCTTCAAAAAAAGAAGAACAAAATAGTCTTGTTTTAAATACCAAATTTAACAATGTTATTTTTGACAAAGAAGGCTGGAAAAACTATATAACAGCAAAAGGCACAAATACTATAAATTCAACATTATCGTTAGAAGATAATACTATCAATATAAAATCTTTTAACTATGAAGCAGAAGGTATTGATATAAAAGCTTTAGGCTCAATTGAACTTGATAAAAAACCCAAACTTGATATTGAAACACAAATAACAAACTCAAAAGCCGAAAATATAGCTTCAATACTTCCTCCCAATTTGGTTCCTAAATATATGACAATAGAAAAAGTCAAAAATTATGGGGTCTATGGTGATTTAAATGCAAAAATAAAAGTTAAAGGAGCTATACCTCAACCTGATATTACGGGTTACGTTTCAGCTGATAACGTTAGAGTGCTTGATAAATCAATACATAACCTGCATAAAGGAACAGTCAAAATAACCTTTGATAAAAGAATATTAAATATGGATATTCTTGTTAACCTTTTTGATAACCAAAAAGCACATATAACAGGATATGTTTATATGTTTCGAGACGGGGTTAACAATGTAACAATTAAAACAACAGACAATATAGATTTTCCTCTTGCACAAAAAATAGTTGTCCCCATCAGCAAAGTATTTAATTTCCAATTAGGCCCAATCCCCGAGATGAATATTACTTCAGGCAAAGGAATTATAGATGTAAATGTTCAAGGTTCTGTTGATTTTGTAAAATTAAACGGATACAGTAATTTTGATAAAGCTCAACTTACATATAACGGACTATACGGCGAAGTAACAAACGGAAAAGGCAGGCTGGATTTTAAAGACGACACAATAAGCTTTAAATCGGAACGTGCATTTGTTAAAGATAATCCGCTTGAAATAAACGGGAAAGTAAGAATTAATAAAGATTTGGATTTTAATATTTTATCAAGTAAAGCAGAAGCACAAGATTTACTTGAGGTAATAAATAACAGTTCACTTTTAAAAGACGTAAAAGAAGGGCTTAAAATAATAACAAAGGCTTCAGGATTAACAAAACTGAATGTTAATATGAAAGCAAAAATAGTACCCGTACCCTTCGGGCAGCCTCCTTTGCCTCCGGAAGAAGCTTTTGAAGATATAAAAGTTAAAGGTTCTTTATTTTTATTTGGTGATGAATGCTTTATTGAAGGTTTCTATACCCCTATAAGCAAAATAAAAGGGATTGTTGATTTTACCGAAACACTTGTTACTATTAATAATCTTAGTGCAATTTCAGGTACATCTCCAATTCAAATATCAGGTAAAATAATTAACGATTTAGATACAAAAATACCTTTCGTCGATATTTTAGTAACCTCGGACAGTGTAAACCTTAAAGATACCATTAAATTTTTAACAAAGTCATATTTATATCCTAAAAACTACCCCGATTTATCACCTTTATACAATATTGCATCTAAACACGATTTATATTTTAAATATACGGCTAAAGCCATTGATTTTGTTACAGATAAAGCATACGCGGTTATGAACTTTATTCCCGATGATACAGATAATCCCATAAAGGCAAAATCGGGCAAAATTATAATGCAAAATGCCAATGTAACCGTTGAAGATGTTAACGCATATTTATTTGACTCCTTATTAAAAATTAACGGCTGTGTAAATAAAGTTGATACTCTTAATCCGATTTATAATCTTGATATTTATACTAATAAATTTAACTTGGCAAATTTGGATAATTCAGACAAAATAACTATTTTACCAGAACAAATAAAAAATATATTAAAACAGTTTTATAAATATAAAGGCTTTGCAGACATTGATTTAAAAATAAAAAAGAATATTTTTAACGGCAAAGTTGAACTGTTAAAACCGCAGATGGAGCATTATAATTCTAAGACTCCGTTAATATTTGATAATTTGGATATTTTATTTAATAAAAGCAATATAACCATAAAAAATTTAACGGCAAAAGCGGATGATATGCCGATATATGGGAATTTTAAAATTACGGACATTAATAAAAATCCCAAAATTAACGGTTACTTTACCTCTAAAATAACAAATAATTTTATTAAAAATTATCTTCCAAAAGATTATGCACAAAAAATAATACTGGAAGGTGATATTAATTTTTCTGCAGATATTACCGGCAATATAGATGACATAACGGTAAAGCCCAAACTTACCTTTTACCCTGATGCAGATATAACAATAGATGGCTCCGGTTTAGGCGAAGTAACCGATAAAAGGGAATTTATCGGAAACATTATCTTACATAACAAAAAAATAAATATTAAAAAATTAGATTACGTAAAATATATTTCAACACAAAATAATACGTATTATCCTTTGGTTTTTGCAACTTTAAACGGAGTTCTGAATATTAACCATGATAATATTCTTGAGCCTGAAGAAATATATTTAAAAACAAATAAAAATATATCCGCGAAAGTTCTAAATATATTACTAAAAAGCCCCGTATTTAATCAGGGTACTTTAAATTGCGATTTGAAATATACCTTTGATAAAATTACGAAAACAGCAAAAATAAAAGGTATAATGGATTGCAGAAATCTTGATATACCTTTATTTGATACTCTTATAAAAAATATAAAACTAAAAGCCAACGGTGAAAATATTGATGTAAATATCTTTGGTTTTATTAACGAAGCTAAAATTACAATAAATTCAACACTTGCAAACAATTTATATGAAAAACCGAGAGTTCATGCATTAAAAATATATGCGGATCAAATAGATAACGACAAACTTTTAAGAAGTTTTTCCAAAGCTCATAATGCAATGACTACTAATAACAAAATTAAAAATACCGATTTATCATCCGTAAGCATAGAAAAAGGATACTTGGAAATTAAGAAAATAATAGTAAAATCTCTTGAAGCGGAAGATTTAACAAGTGATTTTTCAATAGATAAAGAAGGCATATTTAAAGCAAAAGATACAAAAGTAAGAGTCGGAGAAGGCAATATAGAAGGTCAAATCACCTACAATTTAAATAACAGCAAATTTAATGGAGATTTTGAACTGAGAAATGTAGATGCAAACTATGTAGCAGAAACTCTGTTTGACGGCAAAAATCAAATATACGGGAATGCAAGCGGAAAAGTAATTTTATCAACTCAAGGCTTAACGGATAAAGAAATTATTCAAAACCTTTCAGGACTGGTATTTTTTGATATATCAGACGGAAGAATGCCTAAACTGGGTTCCTTAGAATATCTTTTAAGAGCAAGTAATATTATAAAAAGCGGTATAACAGGCTTTACCTTAAACAGTATATTAGAGCTTTTAAATTTGGTTAAAACAGGTTATTTTTCAAGTATAAACGGTTCTTGTAAAATAGAAAACGGAATAGCTGATAATATTGAGATATTCTCTAAAGGCGAAAACTTAAGTCTTTATATCCATGGTTCATACGATATAGCTAACACAAACGCAGATATGGAAATTTTAGGAAAACTTTCAAGAAGAATATCAACAATATTCGGGAAACTCGGTAATACCTCCTTAAATACATTCTTTAAACTTATTCCGGGTATTTCAATGTTAGATTTCGGCAGAAAAGATTTTATAGAAGATGTTGAAAAAATACCGTCCTTTACAAATGGAGACTATGAAGCAAGAACATTTCAGGCGATAATTAACGGAGATATAAATTCCTCCAAGTACGTCCAAAGCTTTAAATGGGTAAAATAAAAGCCTCAATTACTTGAGGCTTTTATAGTTATTCTTTAACGGGCTCGGGGTTTGGTTGAACAGGTTTTATGTATCTTTTTTTATTTTTTTTAGATTTTTCAAATTGCTGTTTGCGCTTTTCAATTTCTTGTTTCTGTTCTTTTTTGATTTTTGCAAATTCTTTTTTCTGTTTTTCAGTTAAAACATTTTCAAAATTTTGCATATTTTCTTTTCTTAAATTATCAGCCTGAAGTTTCAAAGCATCAAGTTCTTTTAAGAGTTCAGCCGTTTTTTGAGATTTTTCTTCCTCTGATAATTTAGGGTCTTCAATAACGGCTTTAATTTCGGTACGTTTAGTTTTGATTTGTTCAAAAACAGGTTTAACTTTTTCGTGGTCATTTTTTCTGTTTTCTTCAATTTGTTTTTTCTGTTCTTCGGTTAAATTTAAACGTTTTTCAAATTCCGCTTTTTTAGCCTGCATTTCAGCCTTATTAAAATGTTTTGGGCCGTTAAATTTCATTGGATGATTTTTATCGATTTGAGGTCCGGGGCCAAAATATCTTGCACCTTTTGGAACTTCACCCATATAATGATGAGCCATCGGTTTTTGGATTGAATAATTATTATTTACATCCGGAGTTTTAGTTTCATCAGCCATAACGGAATTTACTCCTGTAGTTGACGCCATAAATGCAATAATTGCAGTTAAAATAAATAATTTTTTGTTCATTATATCTCCTTTCAAATTAAATCTTTTAAAGTAACACTAAGTTCTTTACGCGCGTTAAATAATCTTGATCTTACCGTACCTACGGGGCATTTGAGTTTTTCTGATATTTCTTCATAACTCATATCCTGCATTTCATACATTACTATAACTTCTCTTAATTTCGGTTTTAATTTGTCTACAGCATCCATAACAGTTTTTTGACGCTGTTTTCTTATTAATTCCGATTCTATTGTTTCTTTTTCATCTTTAATTTCATATAGTCGTTCTTCTTCTGTTATATTATTTTGTGAGTATTTAAAATAAGAAGATTTTAAATAATCTCTGCAAATATTAGCGGTTATTGTACTAATCCAGCTTTTAAACCTGCCTTCTTCTTTATATTTATCCAAATTTTTCCAAGTTCTTATATATACTTCCTGCTCTATATCTTCGTTATTGGAACCTGTCATATTGGATATTATTTTACGAATATTATTTTTATACTGATTAATTATAGATTTCAAAATATTACCTTTTTATAAATCAAGGAAGCCATAGTCATCTATAGGCAGCCCCAAAGCACTAACATAAGAGTTATCATCAAAATCATATTGATAAGAATAATTATCATAGACTTTATATCCCGTAAAAGCACTAAGCCCTGCGAAAATAATAAAACAGCATGCCAGTTTTTTTAATGAAGAAATTCTTTTTACCTCTTGTTTTTTCAAATAAAGAGGCGCAGCCTCTTTTAAGAGTTTAGAAACTTTCATATATTTTTCATGCTCAATTTGGCAGTCAGGACAATTTTTTAAATGTTCATTAAAAGCTTCTTCATCCTTAAAGACGAAATAAGCTTCATATTTATCACATTTATTCTCATTATTCATATTTTTTCCTCTTTCATATGTAATAACGAGAAATTAAATTAAAAAGTTCATTTTTATTTAACATATACTCTTGTACTTGTAAATTGAAAAGCATTATAAAAGTCTTCAAACTTTTTAGAAAATCTTTGAAAAGTAATACTGGGCATATTTCTTTTACAATTTGAAACAAAAGTAATTGTTTTAGTATCCAAATCATAAAAAGTTAAATCAAGATCCTGATAGATGTTACTGATTTGAACTTCTTTATCAGTATCAGAAAGGTCTTGGGATTTTCTGATAATTTCAATTTGTTGGATTGAATTATTTAATTTTTCAACTATTCCGTAAACAACATTCTTATAAAATTGAACATCAATTTCATAAGAATCAAGCCTATATCCAATCATTTCATTCTTATGTACAAAAGACATAAAATCCGTATTAAGAATGGTTTGAAGTTGATTTCTTTTATAATTTATATCCGATTCTGACTGAATTTTCGCAAAAGCCGGCATTATAACAGAAAACAAAGTAAAAATTGCAATAAATAAAAATGAAAATAATTTATTAATCATTAAAATCTCCTTATTTTTTCAAGAAATTAGTAAACGCATCCTGAACATTATCTTTTTGAAGCATATATTGTTCAAATTGTTCGGGAGTCATATTTTGCCTGTAAAGTTCATCTGTATTTTTTTGAAGAATTCTTTGTTGAGATTTCAAAGTTTCAACATTTCTTTCATAAGCCCCGACGAGTAAAGAAATTTGCTCCTGTGTTTTATCGTTATCATTTTTCAGATAGTTTATTTTATTGTTATACTCCATAATTCTATCTTCCAGTTTATTATTTTCAATTTTATATTGCTGGTAGATATTTGTGAGTTTAACCTTTTGTTCGGCACTCAAGCCGTTTAAATTATCAAACATTTCAGCAAAAACAATATTTGAAGCAGAAAAAATTAATAAAACTGCGATTAAAAATGACATTCTTTTCATTATAATATACCTCTTTCTTATTATTTATAATCAGAAAATTCTTTTGATTTTTCTTTCCATTCATTTTCTTCCATACAAAAAGCATGGTTCCAAAAACGCTCCAGCGCGTACGTTTCACGTTCTTCCCGATGGAGAATATGAATAATTACATCCCCATAGTCAAGTAAATTCCATCTGTTTTTTGCATCGTTTTCTTCCCCGATAGGTATTCTGTCAAAGAATTCTTTAATTTTTTCTCTGACATAACCCGTTAAAGCTTTAACATGGGTAGTGGAATCAGAAGAACAGATAACAAAATAATCTGCAAGAACGGAAATATTGGAGATATTAAGTATTTTAATATCTTTGGCTTGTTTATCATCTAAGATACGAGCTATAACACTTGCAAATTTATCTGTAGAAATTTCTTTCAAGATTCAATCTCCATATAGCAAGAATTATAGCACATATTTAACAATTAAATATAATTTTTTAAATTCATATTTATATTATTGTTACGGCAAAGTTTTTTCAGTTTACTCATTGCTCTGTTTTCAATCTGCCTAATACGTTCACGGGAAACCCCGTAATAACTGCCGATTTCTTCTAATGTTTTCTTTTCACCGTTGTCATCCAAGCCGTAACGCATAATTAAAACATTGCGTTCTTTTTCACTTAAATGATTAAGCATTTTTTTTATATCACAGAATAAGTTA
Organism: Candidatus Gastranaerophilales bacterium; assembly: GCA_947624265.1. Lineage (GTDB taxonomy): Bacteria > Cyanobacteriota > Vampirovibrionia > Gastranaerophilales > Gastranaerophilaceae > Avigastranaerophilus. Next base: position 3,661 of record CANQJQ010000042.1, on the reverse strand, counting down.
TCCTGAGTAACTTTAGAGTCCGGAGATAGAGTTGATTCATCCACAATAAAATCAGACAATTTTGTATTATCGTCTTTTTGATTGGCAGGTGATTCCATGCTGATAGTACCTTGTGCAGATTCAATTAACTGCGTAAGTTTTTGGACACTCATGCCGATTTTATAAGCAATTTCTTCCTTAGTAGGGGCAGTACCGTTTTCAATGGTTAAATCCATAGAAATTTTCTTAATTTTACTTAAAGTTTCAATCATATGAACAGGAAGCCTTATAAGTCTTGATTTATCGGCGATAGCTCTTGTAATAGCCTGCTGTATCCACCAGGTTGCATACGTAGAAAATTTATAGCCTTTTGAATAATCAAATTTTTCGGCAGCGCGCATCAAACCCATATTGCCTTCCTGAATTAAATCCAAAAAAGACAAACCTCTGCCTATATATTTTTTAGCAATGCTGACAACCAGTCTTAAGTTAGCATTAACAAGAATTTTTTTTGCTTCTTCTGAATTTGTTTCCTTTATTTTTTTAGCCGTTTCAAGTTCTTCTTCATTGCTTAAGAGTTTTATTTTTCCTATTTGCTGAAGATAAATTTTAACGGAATCATCGGCAATAGCGCTATTTTGAGTTTCATTAAGCTTTGGTTCGTCAATATTTGATAAAATATCTTCATCATCTAAAGATAAATCATCAAAATCAGGCTCATTTATATCATCTTCCTTTATTGAATATTTATCAGAATCTTCCGACATTTTGCCTCCCTTGAAAATTAATTATACACCATTCCCCGATTTTTGTATTGTTTGTTTAACCGTTTCATAAATTACAATACTTGCGGCATTGGCAACATTTAAAGAATCAAATTCAGTCATAATCGGAATTTTTATTCTGAAATCTGCTTTTTTTAAAATTGTTGATGAAATGCCATGTTCCTCGGAGCCCATAATTATTGCAAAATTCATGTTACAATAATTAATATCATAATAATTATCTTTAGCATTAATATCGGTTGCAATTATCCAAAAGTTGTTATCTTTAAGTTTATCCACAATAGACGAAAGGCTATTAACCATAATTAAATCTATATGGTTAACTGCACCTTGTGATGATTTTTCAACCGTAGCATTAATGGTTGCATTTCTTCTTGAGGGAAAAATAACCGCATCAAAACCCGCACAAACTGCCGTTCTTATTATTGAACCCAAATTATGCGGATCTTCTACTCCGTCTGTTATAATCACCTTTTTGTATTCTTTGTCCTTCTTTAAAAAGCAATCAAACTCCGTATATTTTACAGGCGAAACGTAAGCTATAACTCCTTGATGTGCATATTCTTTAAATTGTGTGAACTTTTCTTTGGGAATAAATTGAAAAATTATTCCTCTGGTTTTTGCAATTGAAATTATTTCTTCCAGTTTATTATCCGGCTTTAAACCTTTCATTAGTATGATTTTACTAATATTTCTGTCGTTTTTTTTCAATAATTCAATAACATTATTTTTGCCGAAAATAAAATTTTCCATATAAATTCCCATACAAATATATTAAGAACTTCCATTATTTTACATTAAATGGTATAGTAAAAACAAGAAATTCATACGTAAATTTCTTGCCAAAAGTGAAATTATGCAATATTATTAGTTTATAATATAATGGAGTTTTTAAAATAGGTTAATTTTAAATATGTTAGAAAATCTGGGATTTAAAAAAAGAACACACGTAGGTATATCATTATCGGCAAATAACTTTATTGAACTTGTTTGCATAGATAAAGCAACTAAATCGGTTGTAAAATATTCATCAAGCAATATTAAGTATAATAACGCAATCAGAGAAATTATAGACTACGATGAATTTAAAGAAGTTATACAAGATTTGTTTGAAGATGCAGGTTTAACACCAAGCGAATGCAGCGTTACATTAAATCTGCCCAATGTACATTTTGGTATAACGTCAATGGACAATGTATCAGAAACCCCGTATATTATTGAAAATTTACAATCTGAAATTGAAGATTTATATATATTTAAAAGAAATGAACCTATAATTTCTTATTCAATACCTGATACACATAATTCTCACGCAAGAAAAAATATAATTTACAGTGCTATTCAAACAAAAGCTATTGTAAGCCTTATTGAAATATTTGATTCATTGGAAATTGATTTGGTAAGAATAGATAATTCATATTCTTGTTTATTAAAATCAATCCAATTCTGCGACAGATTTAATAAATTTGTTCAAAAAGAAGAAAAATCAACAATTTTATTAATAACCCCGAACAGCTGCTGTTCATTCTATATGAATGGTAATGTTTTAACAGATTACTCGGAAGAACCGTTGGCCGTTAAATCTTTTTCAAGCGAAGAAGTTTATTCAGCAATATCAAAAATAGCTTCAACGGCAATCGAAAAGAATAACCCGCAGTCATTGTTAATAATTAGTGAAACAGATGAAGTAAATCCCGAATTATTGGCACAAAGACTTAATTTTAGCGGAGGTATAGATTGCATAAATAAAAGTATCAATCAAAATGAACAATTTATAGAAATAACAGGTATTGGTTCAGATATTGATGCAAATATGGTTTCTTATTTAACAATAGAAGCGGTTGGTGCTGCGGCTTCTGATTTTGATGATTATCCTTTAAATATTAACTTCCTGCCAACCGAAAGAATTAATGAAAATATGGTACAGGTTGGAGACTATGAAGTTGACCTTTACAGATTTATAATAATTTTACTTGGTGCTGCAATAATTGCAGGTCTTATAATAGGCGGTATATTTAGCGGCGTATATAATTCTAAAATAGCACAATTGGAAGGTAAAAATACCGACTCCAAAAGTAAAATTGATGTATTTAAAAAACGGGTTGAAGAAGAAAATGTTCAGAAAAAAAATATTTTCCCGACTTTAACTAAATTACTGGATAATAACAAAATCGTTGTTGATGTATACAGTGCACTTTCAACACAAATTCCCGAAGGTATATATATTAAGAAATATGTTATTAATTCAAACGGAGGAATAGGCATCGTTGGAGAAGCCAAAACAAGTGAATCCGTTCAGGATTTTGTTAAAGGATTAAGAGAATTAAATCCGGATTTAATGCTTTCCAAGTTATCTATTAATACCGAAAATGATGCTGTTCAAGGATTAATTAAAAACGGATTTACATTTGAAATCAAAACATCAAAAGTAGATGTAAATTTAAATGAAGATGAACAAATGCTAAACACAAATATCCAAAACACATCTTCAACAATTAACAGTCAAAATTCAATGACGGGAGGAAATAACACATTAGTACCTCCCCCATCACCTATAATATAAAGTTAGAGGAAATTATGAATAAAAAAAATAAACAACTTATACCGATTTGTTTTTTTGCAGCAGTATTATTATTTATATCAATAGTATTTTTAATGGCAAAAAGTAAGTATGAAGAATATGCCGATTTAAAACAAAGAACTATAAGACAGGATGTTGAACTTCAAAATTTAGAAAAACGTATCGGAGAAATTGAAACGGCAAATGAACAGGAAGAACTAAAATTAAAGTCAATTAAGCCTGTTTATGAATCAAAAGGAAAAGGAGGAAACGGAGAAAATCTTGCAGTATACGGTAATATGTTTGAAGAAATTATCAGACGTGCTCAATCTAACGG